>RFGB01000085.1 GCA_003697125.1 Alphaproteobacteria bacterium | reverse complement strand
GGTGCGCAACACCTGCCGCCAGCTTCTCGACCAGAGCCATCTCTCGGTCGCCTATGCCACCCAGCCCAAGGTGCTGTCGAACAAGCTCAACCTCAACCACCCCGACAGGGGCGAGCGGATGAAGGCCGTCGAGGCGGTCAAGAGCGCGGTGGACGAGGCGCGCCAGCTCGGCGCCGAGGTGGTACGGCTGATCGCCGGCCGCGATCCCGGCGACGAGAAGCGCGAGGAAGCCAAGAAGCTCCTCATCGACTCGCTGCGGCAGATCCTCGACTATGCGGCCGAGGAGAAGGACGGGCTTGCCTTCACGCTGAAGCTCTTCGACCGCGCGATCGACAAGAAGAACCTGATCGGCCCGGCGCCGGACGCGATCGACATCGCCAGGGCGATCCGCCCCGATTTTCCCAATTTCGGGCTTCTGAGCGACCTCAGCCACTTCCCGCTTCTGGGCGAGAATCCGGACGAGGCGATCCCCATGCTCGCGCCCTGGCTTGAATCGGTGCATCTGGGCAACTGCGTCTTCCGCGACCGCCGCCACCCCGCCTATGGCGACATCCAGCCGCGCTTCGGCATTCCCGGCGGCGAGACGGACACGGCCGAGGTCGTCACCTTCTTCCGCGCCCTGCGCAAGGTGGGCTTCTTCGACAAGCCCCAGCGGCCCATCGTGAGCGCCGAGGTGCGCCCGGTGATGGCGGGCGAGGTCTCGGAGGTGATCCTGGCCAACGCCAAGCGCGTGATCCGCGACGCCTGGGCGCTGTCGCAGCGGCCCGAATGAATCCGGGCCGGCAGCCTGAATCGCGCTGCCGGCCGCCCGACAAGACCATCCGGCGGAACAGCAACCGCCATGTGCCGCCCTGCGCGGCGCCACGAGAGGGGAGGAACACGACCATGAGACATCTTCACGGTTTCACCGCCGCCGCGCTGGCCGCGGCGCTGGCCCTGGGCCCCGCGGAACGGGTCCGGGCGGAGTTTCCCGAAAAGCCGATCGAGATGACGATCCTGTTCGGCAGCACCGCCCAGACCATCGGGCAGCTTCTCGCCGACCTGATGTTCAGGCACCTGCCCCAGCCGGTGGTGCCGGTCGCGCGCACCGGCGGCGGCGGCGCGGTGGGCTACCAGTATGTCCACAGCACCCCGCCGGATGGCTACAACATCGTGTGGAACTCGAACTCGATCAGCACGAGCTTCCACTCCGGCCGCATCCCCTTCGACTACACCGCCTTCGCCCCGATCGCCAAGATCAGCGTCGAGGTCCCCGCGATCGCGGTGCGCCCGGATTCGGGCTGGCATTCGCTGGCCGAGATGGCCGCCGACATCAAGGCCCGCGGCGGGAAGATCAGGGTCGGCGCCTCGGGCAAGGGGTCCTTCACGCATCTGACCACCGAAGCCCTGCTGGCCGCGCTGGGCCTGTCCGACATGGCGCTGCGGGTTCCCTTCGATCAGGGCCGCGCGCCGGTCGAGCTTCTGGCCGGCAGGCTGGACGCGGCGGTGCAGTGGCCCGGCCAGTTCATCTCGTTCCACCAGGCCGGAACGCTGAGGATCCTGTGCGTCACCTCGGCCAAGCGGCTGAGCAACCTGCCCGACATTCCCACCTGAGCCGAGAGCGGCGCGGAGGGCGTCGACATCACCATGTGGCGCGGTCTGGCCGCCCCGGCCGGAACCCCGCCCGAGGTCATCGCGACCCTGGAGGAGGCCGCGCGCAAGGCCGCCGAGAGCCCCGAGTTCCGCAAGGCCGCCAATGACATCGGCTTCGAGATCGACTTCGCCGATCACGAGGCGTTCGGGCAGCTGATCGCCCGTGACGACGCGATGATCGCCCGGATGATGGAGGAGCTGGGCCTGAAGAAGCAGTAGCGCCATGAACGGGTCTGGGCACCGGCGGGCGCGCCGCTGGGAGGTGATCGCGGGGGCGGCGCTGCTGCTGTTCGCCCTGGGCTGGACGGCGACGATCTGGCTGACCGTGCCGGCCGGCTACGGGGTGGGGCCGCGCGCCTTTCCGCTCTGGCTGGGGGTGGCACTGGCGGTGCTCTCGGCGCTGCTGCTCGCCCGCGGCCTCTTGGGCAGCGACGAGGACGAATCCGAGGAGGAGGACGGCGGCCCGGCGGCCACGACGCCGCGGCGGCTGGGCATGGTCCTGGCGGTCTGCGGCATCATCTCGGCCTACGGCCTGCTGATGCCGCGGCTCGGCTTCGTCCTGGCCACCATGGTGACGGTGGCGGCGACGCTCGCGCTCGTGCTGGGCGAACGCCGGCCGCTGGTGGTGGGGGGAATGGCCCTGGGCCTGGCGCTGGGCGCGTGGTTCGCCTTCGGCAGGATCCTGGGCGCCTACATGCCCCACGGCAGCTGGCTGCCCGATTTCTGACCATCGCGCCCCGGCCCCGCCATCCGGGGCCGGACAGCCACCCAAGGGACGGAGCCCATGGATCTCTTCTTCTCGGCAGCGCAGGTGGCCCTCGCACCGGCATCGCTGATCGCGATCGTGCTGGGCACGCTGCTTGGCGTCATCTTCGGGGCGATCCCGGGGCTGACCTTCACCGTGGCCATGGCGCTGGTGGTGCCGGTCTCGTTCACGCTCGACACGATCCCCGCCATCGGCCTGCTTCTGGGAACCTATATCGGCGGAATGACCGGGGGCTCGGTCTCGGCGATCCTGGTCGGCATCCCCGGCACGCCCTCGGCCGCGGCAACCGTGCTCGACGGCCATCCCCTGGCAAGGAAGGGCAAGGCATCGCTGGCGCTGGGCACCGCGGTGGTGGCCTCGGCCTTCGGCGGCATCCTCAGCCTGGTCATCATGGTGGTCTCGGTCGACCTCGTGGCGCAGCTGGCGATCCGCTTCGGCCCGGCCGAGACCTTCGCCCTTCTGATCTTCGGCCTGTCGACGATCTGCGGGCTGGCGCAGCGCTCGCTGATCAAGGGGCTGATCGCGGGGGTGCTGGGGGTTCTGGTGACCACCATCGGCATCGACGACATGGAGGGTGTCGAGCGGATGACCTTCGGCACGGTGGTGATGCAGCAGGGGGTGAACCTGCTGGTGGCGATGATCGCGCTGTTCGCCGTGCCCCATGTCATCGATGCCTTCCTGCGCCACCATGCCGAGGAGCGCGCCGCGCCCGTCGTGGATGCCGCGCGCGCCGAGCTTCCCGGGATCGGCGACCTCCTGCGGCATTTCTGGCTGATGCTGCGCTGCGCCTTCCTGGGCACCGGGATCGGGGCGATCCCCGGCGCGGGGGGGCCGATCGCGGGCTTCCTGGCCTATGCCCATGCCCGGCGCTGGTCGCGCGATCCGGCGCGCTTCGGCAAGGGCGAGATGGCCGGCGTGGTCGCACCCGAGACGGCGAACAACGCGGTCACCGGCGGCGCGATGATCCCGCTGCTGTCGCTGGGCATTCCCGGCGACCCGGCGACCGCGATCCTGCTTTCCGGGCTGCTGATCCACGGCCTGATTCCGGGCCCGATGCTGTTCGTCCAGAACCCCGGCGAGATCTACGAGATCTACGTCGCCATCGTGGTCGCCTATGTCGCGGTGGTGGCGATCCAGCTTCTGGGCATCCGGTTCTTCGTGCGGCTGCTGCGGGTGCCGGCGCATCTGCTGGCGATGGGGATCCTCGTGATGTGCGCCTATGGCGCCTTCTCGGTGCGGAACTCGGTCTTCGACGTGATCTCGGTCGCCGTGCTCGGGGGGCTGTCCTATGGCATCGCGCGCGCCGGCATCCCGCTGCCGCCGGTGATCCTCGGCCTGGTGCTCGGACCTGCGATCGAACGCGAGTTCCGCACCGCGATGATCATGTCGGACGGCGACCTCTCGATCCTTGTCGCCACGATCCCCTGCGTCCTGTTCCTGGGCCTTGCCGCGATGATCTTCGGCGCCCGGATGTTCGGCGCGGCGCGGGCGACACTGTTCACCCTGCGAACGGAGGAGAAGACACGTGCTTCGGCCACCCCATCCGAATGAACGCCCGGACACGCCGCTTGAGGCGCAGATGCGCGCGCGTGCCCGCGCGCTGGCCGAGACGGGCGGCCTTGCCGAGGCCCTTGCCGCGGGGCGGCTGCCGGCCATCGCCGAGGTGACGCTCTCGGAAGGCCTGGTCCTGGGCCTGCTGCGCCAGGGCGTGCGCACCTATTTCGCGATATTCGGCCACGGTTCCACCGACCTGGCCAATGTGCTGCGCATCTATGCCGAGGAGGGCCAGGTCTCGGTCATCAACTGCCGCAACGAGGTCGAGATGGCCCATGCCGCCACGGCGCGCTCCTGGGTGCATGGCGAGGTGCCGGCGGTGGTCACCTCGATCGGGCCGGGGGCGCTGCAGGCGATGGCCGGCTCGCTGGCGGCGGCGTCGAACGGCGTGGGCGTCTATCACATCTATGGCGACGAGACGACCTGGGGCGAGGGCTACAACATGCAGCAGGTGCCCAAGCCCGAGCAGGAGCTCTACGGCCGGATCACCGCGCTGATGGGGCAGTCCTATACCCTGCACACGCCCGAGGCGCTGCGCGAATGCCTGCGGCGGGGGAACCTGCGCACCCCCTACCCCTACAAGGCCGGGCCGTTCTACATCCTGCTGCCGATCAACACCCAGCCGAAGCTGGCGCGGATCAGCCTGGCCACGCTGCCCGACCGGCTGGAGCTGCCGCCGATGGAGCCCGCCGCCGGCAGCGGCGTTTATGCGCGGGCCGCCGCGCTCCTGCAGGCCGCCCGGCGCCCGGTGATCAAGGCCGGGGGCGGCACGCGCCGGGCGGCCGATGCCATCCGCCGGCTGGCGGAGCATCTGGACGCGCCGGTGATCCTCTCTCCGGGAACCACCGGCGTGCTGCCCGACGCGCACCCGCTCAACATGCATGTCGGCGGCTCGAAGGGGTCGATCAGCGGCAACTTCGCCATGGAGCAGGCGGATCTGGTCATCTTCGCCGGCTCGCGCGGGGTCTGCCAGGCCGACTGCTCGGGCATCGGCTATCCCAATGCCCGCGCGGTCATCAACATCAACGGCGATCTGGACGATGTGTCCCATTATGCCAACACCGTCTGCCTGCCGGGCGATGTCGGGCTGGTCGCCGAGCGGCTGATCGCCGCCACGCCGAAGGCCGCGCGCCCCGACTGGCTGGCCGCCTGCGCCGCGCGCAAGGCCGAATGGCAGGCCTTCCGCAGGGAACGGCTGGCGGTGCCGCCGATGCATGACGCCGCCTTCGGCCGGCCCTGCCTGACCCAGCCCGCCGCGATCGGCGTCGTCGCCCGCTTCGCCAAGGCGCATGGCGCGGTGAAGTTCTTCGACGCGGGCGATGTCCAGGCCAACGGGTTCCAGATCGTCGAGGATGACGCCCCCTTCCAGACATTCACCGAATCGGGCGCCTCCTACATGGGCTTCGCGGTCTCGGCGCTGATGGGGGCGGCGGGGCTTGCCGATGCGCCCTATGCCATCGCCTTCACCGGCGACGGGTCATTCATGATGAATCCGCAGGTGCTGATCGATGCGGTCGAACACCGGGTGCGCGGCATGATCGCCCTGTTCGACAACCGGCGCATGGCCGCGATCACCGGGCTGCAATACGCCCAGTATGGCGTGGAATTCGCCACCAGCGACCGCGTGGCGGTGGATTATGTGGCAATGGCCTCGGCGGTGGAGGGGGTCCTGGCGGTCCATGGCGGCCACAGCGTGGCCGAGCTGGAACGCGCGCTGGCCCGCGCCCATGCCCATGACGGCCTGTCCGTGGTCCACATCCCGGTCTATCACGGCCGCGATCCGCTGTCGGAAATGGGGGCCTATGGCAGCTGGAACGTCGGCAACTGGGTCGATGACGTCCAGTCGCGCTATCTGCAGCAGAACATCTGACGAGGGGTTCTTCATGTATCACGATCTGGGGTTGTGTATCGCCGGGCAATGGCGCGCATCGGCGGACGGGGCGACCAGACCGGTCATCGATCCGGCGACCGAGGAGCCGCTGGGCAGCATCGCCATGGCGACCGCGGCCGACATCGACGCGGCGCTGGCCGCGGCCGAGCGTGGCTTCGCGCGGTGGCGCCGCACCGGCCCGTGGGAGCGCGGCGCCATCCTGCGCCGCGCGGCGGATCTGATCCGCGCCCGCACCGAGGAGATCGCAACGCTGATGTCGCTCGAGACCGGCAAGCCGCTGGCCGAGGCCCGCGCCGAGACCGGCGCGGCGGCGGACCAGTTCGAATGGTATGCCGAGGAGACCAAGCGCATCTATGGCCAGATCATCGAGGCGCGCGGGCCGGAAAGCCGGATGGCGGTGATCCACCAGCCGGTGGGGGTGGTGGCCGCCTTCAGCGCCTGGAACTTCCCCGCCCTGCTGCCGGCGCGCAAGATCGCCGCGGCGCTGGGCGCGGGCTGCGCGGTGATCGTCAAGCCCGCGGGCGAGGCGCCCGCGTCCTGCGCCGAGCTGGTCCGCGCCTGTCATGACGCGGGCGTGCCCGCCGAGGCGGTCAATTTCCTGACCGGCGATTCGCGCATGATCGCCGAGCGGCTGCTCGCCTCGCCCATCGTGCGAAAGGTGTCGCTGACCGGCTCGGTCCCGGTGGGCAAGGAGATCCTGCGCCTGGCCGCCGAAGGGGTGAAGCGCGTCTCGATGGAGCTGGGCGGCCACAGCCCGGTGATCGTGTTCGATGACGTCGATCCGGAAAGGGCGGCCGAGGCCTGCGCCGCGGCCAAGTTCCGCAATTGCGGCCAGGTCTGCATTTCGCCCACGCGGTTCTACGTCCACGAAAGCCTCTACGGGCGCTTCTCCGCCCGCTTCGCCGAGCTGGCGCGCGGCCTCAGGATCGGCCGGGGCCTCGAGGATGGCGTCCAGATGGGGCCGATGGCCAATGCCAGGGGCCTGGCGACCATGGAGGAGCTGGTCGCCGACGCCGTCTCCCGCGGAGCGGAGATCCTCGCCGGCGGGCAGCGACCCGAAGGCTTCAATCGCGGCTTCTTCTTCGCGCCGACCGTGCTGGGCCATGTGCCGGATTCGGCGCGGGTGATGCAGGAGGAACCCTTCGGCCCGATCGCGCCCATCACCACCTTCCGCGACTATGACGAGGTGATGGCCCGCGCCAACGCCCTGCCCTACGGGCTGGCCGGCTATGTGTTCTCCAACGATCTGGCCACCGCCACCCGGGCCTGGGAGGATCTGGAATGCGGCATGGTCGGCGTGAACGAGATGCTTCTGGCCACCGCCGAAGCCCCCTTCGGCGGCATCAAGGAAAGCGGCATGGGGCGCGAAGGCGGCGCGTTGGGCATCCATGACTATCTGGAGCCGAAATACGTCAAGGTCAGGCTGAAGGTCTGAGGGATCCCGCATGAGCGATGACGCGACCGGGCGGGGCCTGTCCCGCAACCTGACCAGCTATGGCGACCGCGACTTCTCGGTCTATCTGCGACGCTCCTTCGCCGCCTCGATGGGATATTCCCGCCAGGCGCTGGACCGCCCGATCGTCGGCATCGCCAACAGCGCCTCGGGATTCAACAATTGCCACCGCCATTTCCCCGAGCTGATCGAGGCGGTGAAGCGCGGCGTGCTGATGGGCGGCGGCCTTCCGGTGGAATTCCCGACCATCTCGCTGGGCGAGGTGTTCCTCAACCCCACCTCGCTCAAGTTCCGCAACCTGATGGCGATGGACACCGAGGAGATGATCCGCGCCCAGCCCATGGACGCGGTGGTGCTGGTGGGCGGCTGCGACAAGACCGTGCCGGCCCAGCTGATGGGCGCGGCCTCGGCAGACCTGCCCGCGGTGCAGCTGGTCGCGGGACCGATGATGACCTCGCGCCACGGGACGGAACGCCTGGGCGCCTGCACCGACTGCCGCCGCTTCTGGGCGAAATACCGCGCGGGCGAGATCTCGGCCGGCCAGATCGCCGAGATCGAGGCGCGGCTGGCCACCACCGCGGGCACCTGCGCGGTGATGGGCACCGCATCGACCATGGCCTGCATCGCCGAAACCCTCGGCATGGCGCTGCCGGGCACCGCCGCCATCCCCGCGGTGCATGCCGACCGCCTGCGCGCCGCCGAGGCTTCGGGGCTGGCCGCGGCGCGGATGATCGACAACCCGATCCGGCCAAGCCAGGTGATCACCGAACGCTCGGTCGAGAACGCGCTGCGCGTCCTGCTGGCGCTGGGGGGATCCACCAACGCGGTCATCCACCTGACCGCGATCGCCGGGCGGCTGGGCATCCGCATCCCGCTGGCGCGGCTGAACCAGCTGTCCGACGAGACGCCGGTGCTGGTCAACCTGAAGCCGGTGGGCCAGCACTACATGGAGGATTTCTTCTTCGCCGGCGGAGTCGGCGCGGTGCTGCGCGAGCTGAGGCCGCTGCTGCATCTCGACACGCTGACCGTCACGGGCGAGACCCTCGGCGAGCGGCTCGCGCGCGATCCGGGCTGGGTGGACCGCAGCGTGATCGCCAGCGCCGAGGCACCGCTGGAACCCCGGGGCGGGCTGGTGGCGCTGTTCGGCAATCTCGCCCCGCGCGGCGCGATCCTGAAACGGTCCGCCGCCGATCCCAGGCTGTTCGAGCATGAGGGGCGGGCGGTGGTGTTCTCCTCGCTCGACGATCTTGCCCGGCGGGTGGACGACCCGGAACTCGACATCGGGCCCGACGACATCATGGTGCTGCAGAATGCCGGACCGAGGAGCGAGTCCGGCATGCCCGAGGCGGGCTATCTGCCGATTCCCAGGAAGCTGGCCGCGCGCGGGGTCAAGGACATGATCCGCATCTCGGATGCACGCATGTCCGGCACCGCCTTCGGCACCATCGTGCTGCATGTGGCGCCCGAGGCCGCGATCGGCGGGCCGCTGGCGCTGGTGCGCACCGGCGACCGCATCCGCCTGTCGGTGCGCGAGAAGCGGCTGGACCTTCTGGTCGACGAGGCCGAGCTCGCGCGCCGGCGGGCGGAATGGACCAGCACCGTCATCCCGCCCGAGCGGCGCCGCGGCTATGACCGGCTCTATGCCGAACATGTGCTGCAGGCCGACGAGGGCTGCGACTTCGGCTTCCTGCTGCCGCCGGCCTGAGGGCGGCTCACCCCGCCGGGGCGCCCCCCTTGGCATAGAGGGCGAGCGCCTCGGCGGTGCCGCGCGACCAGATCAGCCCCAGCCAGCGCCCGAAGGTCCCGGCGAAGCGCGGCGCATCGGCCAGATCGCCATAGATCCGGCGCTGTTCGAGCCAGGCCTGCGGGCGTTCCCGCGCCGCCTGCGCGGCCGCGTTCAGCGCATCCCATGCCGGGTCGTTCGGCGCGATCGGCGTGCCGTCCTCGCGCGTGCCGGCGCACATGCGCGCCCACAGCGCCTCGACCAGGCTCAGCCCCTCGATCGGCGCCCCCGCGGCCAGCGCATCGCGCAGGATCGGCAGCACGAAGGCGGGATGGCGCGACGCGCCGTCATGGGCCACGCGGCGGTTGGAATCGCGGATCGCGGGGTTGGCGAAGCGCCGTTCGATCAGCCGGGCATAGGCCTGCGGGGTCATGCCGGGCACCGCCGGGGCGTGGGGGCAGATCTCCTCCTGCTCGACCCTGCGGAACATCGCGCCGATCAGCGGGTGGGCGATGCAGTCGGCGATGGTGGCAAGGCCCAGAAGCTCGCCCGCATTGGCCAGCACCTGATGGCCGGCATTGAGGATGCGGATCTTCAGCAGCTCATAGTCATGCACCGCATCGGTGAAGATGACCCCCACCCGCTCCAGCTCGGGCCGGCCGGCGCAGAAATCATCCTCCATCACCCATTGGCGGTAATTCTCATGGGTGACGGGGGCCGCATCCTCGATCCCCAGCGCACGCGCCAGCGCCAGCTCCTCGGGCCCGGTGGCCGGAACGATGCAGTCGACCATCGAATTGGGGAAGGCCGCCTCGGCCGCGATCCAGTCGGCAAGCGCCGGATCGACCATCCGCGCCAGCCCCACCACGGCGCGCCGCGCCGCCGCGCCGTTGCCCTGCAGGTTGTCGCAGCTCATCACCGTGAAGGGGCGGTGGCCCTGCGCGCGCCGCTGGCGCATCGCCGCGACGATGGCGCCGAACACCGTGCGCGGGCGGGCGGGATCGGCCGCATCATGGCGGATGTCGGGATGGTCGGCATCGAAATCGCCGCGGGGATCGACGAAGTAGCCCCCCTCGGTGACGGTCAGCGAGACGATGCGGATCGCGGGATCGGCCATCGCGGCGATCAGGGGCGCCGCCGCCGGGTCGACGGGCACGAAGCCGATCATCGGCCCGGTCACCTCGGCCACCGGCCCGTCGGGCCTGAGCTCGATCAGCGTGGTCAGCCAGTCCTGCGCGGCCAGACGCGCGCGCATCGCCTCGTCCTGGGGGCGGACGCCGGCGCCGATCACCGCCCAGTCGAGGGCGAGGCCCTGCTGCATCAGCTGATGCAGGTGCCAGCCCTGATGGGCGCGGTGGAAGTTCCCCACCCCGACATGGACGATGCCCGCGGTCAGCGCCGCGCGGCCATAGCGGGGCCGGCCGACATGGCGCGGCAAGAGCGCCAGCGCCTCCAGCGACAGCCTGATCGGGGCCGAGCCTGCCCCGGCTGGGTTCTCCGGCCGGGTCATTCGATGCGCATCCCGGCGGCGTCGAAGCGGTGGATCGCCTCCTCGCGCGGGGTCAGCCAGACCCGGTCGCCATGGGTGCAGGGGGTCTCTCCGCTGACCCGCACGGTGAGGGTCTCGGCAAGACCCGTCTCGTGCACATGCACGAAGGTGTCCGAGCCCAGATGCTCGGCCACGCCGACCACGCCGGACCAGATGCCGCCGCCCTCCTCGCGCGACAGCGTGATGTCCTCGGGGCGCACGCCGATGGCATGGGCGCCGTGGCGCGCGGCCTCCTCGCCCTCGATCAAGTTCATCCGCGGCGAGCCGATGAATCCGGCGACGAAGCGGTTGCGCGGGGTGCGGTAGAGGTCCAGCGGGCTGCCCGCCTGCTCGATCCGGCCGGCATGCAGCACGACGATCTTGTCGGCCATGGTCATCGCCTCGACCTGGTCATGGGTGACATAGATCATCGTCGTGCGCAGGCGCTTGTGCATCTCCGAGATCTCGAGGCGCATCCCGACCCTGAGGGCGGCATCGAGGTTCGACAGCGGCTCGTCGAACAGGAAGGCGGTCGGTTCGCGCACGATGGCGCGCCCGATCGCCACCCGCTGGCGCTGGCCGCCCGACAGCTGACCGGGCCGCCGGTCCAGATAGTCGGTCAGGTTCAGCGCCGCGGCCGCCGCCTGCACGCGGCGTTCGATCTCGGCCTTGTCCATGCCGGCCATGCGCAGCGGGAAGGCGATGTTCCGGCGCACCGACATGTGGGGGTAGAGCGCGTAGGACTGGAACACCATCGCCAGCCTGCGCCGCGCCGGCGGCATGTTGGTCGCGTCGGCATCATCGATCAGGATGCGCCCGGCGGTGACATCCTCCAGCCCCGCGATCAGCCGCAGGAGCGTGGACTTTCCGCAGCCCGAGGGGCCGACGAAGACCGCGAACTCGCCGTCCTCGATGGTCAGGTCCAGCGGCGGGATGACCTCGACATCGCCGAAGCGCTTGGTCACCTGTTCAAGAACGATGCGTCCCATGGACTTCCTCCCTTATTTCACGGCGCCGAAGGTCAGACCGCGCACCAGCTGCTTCTGGCTGAACCAGCCGAGGATCAGGATCGGGGCGATCGCCATGGTCGAGGCGGCGGAGAGCTTGGCGAAGAACAGCCCCTCGGGGCTGGAATAGCTTGCGATGAAGGCGGTCAGCGGCGCGGCGTCGACCGCGGTCAGGTTCAGCGTCCAGAACGCCTCATTCCAGGCGAGGATCACGTTCAGCAGCACCGTCGAGGCGATGCCGGGCAGTGCCATGGGCGCGAGGACGTGCAGGATCTCGGAACGAAGGTCGGCGCCGTCCATGCGCGCGGCCTCCAGGATCTCTCCCGGGATTTCCCGGAAATAGGTGTAGAGCATCCAGACGATGATCGGCAGGTTGATCAGCATCACCACCACCGTCAGCCCGACCCGGGTATCCAGAAGACCCAGCTCGATGAAGATCAGATAGATGGGATAGAGGACGCCGACCGCCGGCAGCATCTTGGTGGACAGCATCCACAGCAGGATGTCCTTGGTCCGCTTCGAGGGCACGAAGGCCATCGACCAGGCCGCCGGGACCGCGATCAGCACGCCCAGCAGGGTCGAGCCCCCGGCGATGATGGTCGAGTTCCACAGGAAGCGCATGTAGTCCGAGCGTTCCTGCACCACCGCGTAGTTTTCCAGCGTCCAGTCGAAGAACAGGAACAGCGGCGGATCGGCGATGGCCTCGGCCTCGGTCTTGAAGCTGGTCAGCACGGTCCACAGGATCGGGAAGAAGATCAGCAGTCCGGCGGTCCAGGCCAGCGCGGTGGTCAGGGCCTTGCGTGCGGGGGCGTGTGCGCGTGCCATCTCTGCTCCTCCCTCAGGCGTCCAGGTTCTTGCCGACGATCCGCATCAGGAAGATCGCGACGATGTTGGCCAGGATGATCGCGTAGACGCCGCCGGCCGAGCCGAGCCCCACATTCTGGCTTTCCAGCACGCGCTGATAGATCAGATAGGTCAGCGTCCGCGTGCCGAACGACCCCTGGGTGGTGACGAAGATCTCGGCGAAGACCGACAGCAGGAAGATGGTCTGGATCAGGATCACCACCGTCACCGCCCGCGACAGATGCGGCAGGATGATGTGGGCGAAGCGCGACAGCGGGCCGGCGCCGTCCATCTCGGCCGCCTCGAGCTGCTCGCGGTCCAGCGACTGGATGGCGGTCAGCAGGATCAGCGTCGCGAAGGGCAGCCACTGCCAGCTGACGATCATGATGATCGACTGCAGCGATGCCTCGCTCATCCAGGCCACCGGCTCGGCCCCGAAGAACCGCCACAGATGGGCGAACAGGCCGTTCACCGGGTCCATGAACATGTTCTTCCACACCAGCGCCGAGACGGTGGGCATCACGAAGAAGGGCGCGATGACCAGGATGCGCACGATCCCCTGCCCCCAGAGCGGCTGGTCGAGCAGCAGCGCCAGCAGCACCCCGAGCACGACCGTCACCACCAGCACGCCGCCGACGATGATCAGCGTCGCCTGGATGCTGGGCCAGAAGGTGCTGGAGGTGACGAACCGGACATAGTTGTCGAAGCCGGCCCAGCCCAGATCGCCCCCCCGCATCGGCAGATAGCGCCGGAACGAGAACCACAGCGTCATGGTCAGGGGGACCAGCATCCAGCCCAGCAGCAGCACCACGGCCGGAGCCATCATCATGCGGGCCGCCGCCCGCGAATGTCGCGTCGCCATCGGGGTTTCCTCCACCGGCCGCCGGGGCCGTTCCCGCGGATCCGTCTGCGCGGATCTCTCGTGATGCGCCAGCGGGGGCGGCCGGGCCGCCCCCGCGCGTGTCATGCGCTCAGCGGTAGCCCGCCGCCTCCATCGCGTCCTCGGTCAGCGCCTGCGCCTTGGCCAGCGCCTCTTCGGCGGTCTGCTGCCCGGCAAGGGCGGCCGAGAATTCCTGGCCCACCTCGGTGGCGATGCCGGCGAATTCCGGGATGGCCACGAACTGCACGCCGACATAGGGCACCGGATCGACCGTCGGGTTCAGCGGGTCGGCCGAGTTGATGCTCTTCAGCGTCATTTCGGCAAACGGCACCTTGGCGTATTCCGGATTGGCATAGAGCGAGGCGCGGGTGCCCGGCGGCACGTTCGGCCAGCCTTCCTTCGCGGCGACCAGCTCCAGATAGGCCTTCGAGGTGGCCCACTCGATGAACTGACGCGCCGCGGCCTCCTTCTTGGTGCCGGTCGGGATGGCCAGCGCCCAGGCCCACAGCCAGTTGCTGCGCTTGCCCAGGCCCGCATCGGGGGCCAGCGCGAAGCCGACCTTGTCATGCACGGTCGATTCCTTGGGGTTGGTCACGAAGGACGCGGCCACGGTGGCGTCGATCCACATGCCGCACTTGCCCTGCTGGAACAGCGACAGGTTCTCGTTGAACCCGTTGGAGGACGCGCCCGGAGGGCCAGCCTCGTTCATCAGGTCCAGATAGAAGGTCAGGGTCTTCTTCCACTGCGGCGTGTCGAACTGGGGGCGCCACTCCATGTCGAACCAGCGCGCACCGAAGGAATTCGACATGGCGGTCAGGAAGGCCATGTTCTCGCCCCAGCCGGCCTTGCCGCGCAGGCAGATGCCGTAGACGCCGTTCTCGCGGTCGGTCATCTTGCGCGCGGCCTCGGCCACGAAGTCCCAGCTCGGCGCCTCGGGCATGGTCAGGCCCGCAGCCTCCATCAGGTCGGTGCGATACATGATCATCGAGGATTCGCCGTAGAACGGCGCGGCATAGAGCGTGCCGTCCAGCGACAGGCCGTTGCGGATCGCCGGCAGCAGGTCGTCGACATCATAGTCGGGCGACAGGTCGTCGAGCGCCACCAGCCAGCCATTGCGGGCCCAGATCGGCGTCTCGTACATGCCGATGGTCATGATGTCGAACTGGCCGCCCTTGGTGGAGATGTCCGTGGTCACGCGCTGGCGCAGCACGTTCTCCTCCAGGATCACCCACTCGACCTCATGACCGGTCTTGGCGGTGAAATCGGCGGTCAGACCCTGCATGCGGATCATGTCGCCATTGTTGACGGTGGCGATGGTCAGCGTTTCGGCCATCGCGCCGCCCGCCGCGAACAGCGACAGTGCTGCCGCCGCGCAGGCCGCGTTGCGAAAATGCATCCGTTCCTCCCTGGCTTGGATGTGCCCGGCGGGGATAGCGCATTTCCCAGCGCTTGCCTACAGTTTTTTAACGCGCGTAAATTTTTCTGCGGAAATCAATCCTCAAGCCGAGGCACGCTCGACCAGACGGCCGCGGAACAGCGTCGTCTCGCGCGCCGTGGCGCGCGAATCGCCGCGAATCAGGTCGAGCAGCGTCTCGGCGCTGCGCCTGGCGATGGCGGCGTAATCCTGGGCGACCGTGGTCAGGCGCGGGCAGGTGTAGCGGGCGAAGGGGTGGTCGTCATGGCCGGCGACGCGCAGCGCGCAGCCCGGGCCGCGCCCCACCCGCCAGCCGCGTTCATAGGCGGCCGACAGGAAGCCGATCGCAAGCCGGTCGTTGCTGCACAGCACGGTGTCGCTGGGCAGTGCGCGCCGGCCGATCGCGCGCAGCGCCCCGCGGAAGGCGATCTCCTCGAAATCCCAGCCGCTTCCCTCGACCTGGATGAACATCGGCTCCAGCCCGCGGCGGCTCATGGCAGCGGCATAGGCATTGCGGCGCTTGATCGCGTTGGGGTTCGCGGGCTCGCGCATCTCGAAGAAGGCGGGCGCGGTGCCGGTGCGGCACAGGTGATCCACGATCAGGCCGATGCTCTGGTCATTGTCCGACCCCACGAAAGCCTCGCCGGCGCCGGCAATGTCGCAGTCGAACAGCACGGTGGTCACGTCGGCGCAGAAGGCGCGCACGCGTTCGGCGTCCGAACGCCTGCCCATCGGCGCCAGCAGGACCCCCGCGGGGCGGATGTCGCGCAGACTCTCCAGATTCTCCAGCTCCTGCGCCGGATCGCCATGCGAACCGAGCAGGATCGGGCGGTATCCCGCCGCGATGACCACCGCCTCGATATGGCGGGCCATCTCGGCAAAGAAGGGATCGGCCAGATAGGGCACGACGATGCCGATATTCTTGGTCAGCTTGCGGTTCTGGTTCAGCGCGTAGATGTTCGGCCGGTAGCCGAAGCGTTCGATCGCCGCCTCGATGCGCGCCCGGGTCGACTTGCGCACGCTGTTGGGATCGTTGAAGTATTTCGAGACGGTCGGGCGCGATACGCCGCTGGCGGCAGCGAAATCCTCCATCGTCCTGATCCTGGGGGTGGTCATCGGCCGGGTCCCCTGTCGGCGCGCACGGGTGGCGCGGACCATCGCGGCAATGCGCCCCGGGCGCAAGCCGGATGGCGGGATCTTAGTTTGCGCGCGTCAAATTTTCCAGCGGCAATCGTCCTGGCCCGCCCGCCGCTCAGCCGGCCACCGGCTCGGCCGAGAAGCGCCGCTGCAGCGGCAGCGCCGCCGCGCCCAGCACCCGCGCCATGCGCCCCAGCGTGCCGGCCTGCAGCCGCGCCGGGGACAGGCCCGCGCGGTTCAGCCGCGCGAGTTCGCGGCCGGCGGCCGCGACCAGTCGCGCGCGCCAGTCGGGGTTCAGCGCCCCGTCGATGATGACGGTCGGGAAATCCACCACCGAGAGCGCCGCCGCCACCGCGCGCGCGACAAGAGGCGCGGCCCCTGCCAGCCAGCCGGCGAAGACCGCCTCGGCCGCGGCGGGGGGATCTCCCTCCAGCACCGCCGCGGCATCCATCCCCTCGGCCCGGAGCGCGCGCTCCAGCGTGAAGAGCCCGGCATGGTGGGCCAGCTGCCCGGGGCGACCCTCGGAATCGGGGGGGGCGAGGGGCATCGAGCCGATGGCGCCGGCGTTGCCCTGTTCGCCGATCAGCAGCCTGCCGTCGATGACCACGCCGCCGCCAATGAAGATGCCGAGATAGAGATAGAGCGCGCTGCGCGAGGGGATGCCCGCGCCGAGCAGCATCTCGGCCGCGCAGGCGGCGGTGGCGTCGTTGCAGGGGATCGGCGCCATGCCGACGGCGCGTTCCAGCGCCGCGGCGGCGTCAAAATCCCGCCAGCCATCCAGCGCGCCGGGCGCAAGGCCCAGTTCGCGCGACCAGGCATGCATGTCGCCGGGCATCGCCAGCCCCATGCCCACCACCCGCGCCCGGGCCCGGGGATCGAGGACCGCGAGGCATTCGCCCGCCAGTTCCGCCGCGCGGCCGATGCAGGGCGCGGGAAGCGGCGCATCATGGGCCGCATGGCGATGGGCCACCACCGCGCCCGACAGGTCGATGACCGCCGCCTCGACGCTGCGCCGGCCGATCTTCACGCCCAGCCCGTAGGCGCCGGTGGGTTCGGGCGCGACCGGGGTCGAGGGCTGCCCGACACCGCCGCGCACCTTGTCCAGCTTGCGCAGCAGCCCTTCGGCGAGAAGCCCGTTGACGATCACCGAGGCCGCCTGCCCGCTGAGCCCCGTGGCCCGGGCCAGTTCCGCCTTCGACATCGGGCCGCGGCGCATCAGGGCGGTCATGATCACCCGCTCGTTGTGCGCGCGCAGCCCCGCCGGATCCCTTGCCCGCATGTGAGGTCGCCTCCGTGACCGCCAGCCTAGGGCCGGCGAGAAACTAAATCAATATGATTTATGAATTGACGAATCGCCGCGGCTGTGACAGTCAGGCGGCGATCGCGCCGGGCCGGGTCAGCCGTGCTGGCCGCGCAGACCACCCGCTTCACGAGAGGATCCCCGCCATGCCCGCACCCCGCCCCGCGCGCCAGGCCGCGCCGCGTGACCCGAGGGAGACGCGCTGATGTTCCTGTCCTGCGGCGAGGCTCTGTGGGACCTGTTCGCCGTCGAGACGGCGGGCGGGCTATCCTTCGACGCCCGGATCGGGGGATCGCCCTGCAACGTGGCGGTGGGGCTCGCCCGGCTGGGGGTGGCCTCGGGCCTGCTGGCGGGGATCTCGAACGACATGATGGGCACGCGGCTGATGCACGCGCTTCATGCGGAGGGCGTCGACACCCGCCATGTCCGGCGCAAGCAGGCGCCCAGCACGCTCAGCCTGGTCGATCTGGGCCCCGACGGCGGGCCGGCCTATGCCTTCTACGGCGCCGGCGGGGCGGACCGGGCGATCGCGCCCGCCGACCTGCCCGCCCCCGATGCCCCGATCTGGGGGCTGCATGCGGGGTCCTATTCGCTGCTGGCCGAGCCGATCGGCACCAGCCTGCTGCAGCTGTTCGCCCGCGACCGGGGCCGCCGGCTCCTCACCCTCGACCCCAATGTGCGGCTCGGGGTCATCCCTGACCCCGATGCCTGGCGCGCGCGCATCGACGCCTTCGCCGCGCTGGCCGATCTGGTCAAGATCAGCGCCGAGGATGCCGGGCTCCTGTGGCCCGGCGTCGCGCCGGCCGAGCTGGCGGCGCGCTGGCGCGCGGCGGGGGCCGAGGTGGTGGTGGTGACCCATGGCGCCGAGGGGGCCGAGGCCTTCGCCCCGGCCGGCCATGTCTTCGTTCCCGCGCGCCGGGTCGATGCGGTCGATGCGGTCGGGGCGGGCGATTCCTTCCAGGCCGCGCTGATCGCGGGGCTGGACGGGGCCGGGGTGCGCGGGCGCGCGGCGCTGGGGGCGCTGGATGCCGGGGCGCTGGCGCGCGTCGTCGATTTCGCGGCCGCCGCCGCGGCGCTGACCTGCACGCGGCGCGGGGCCGACCTGCCCCGCCGCGCCGAGGTCGCCGCCTTCATGAATGAGCACCGCTGATGGTCGCGCGGATCGTCCCGGTCGACCCGTTCGACCTCGTCGTCTTCGGCGCCACCGGCGACCTGGCCCGGCGCAAGCTGATTCCCGCGCTCTATCACCGCCTGCATGACGGGCAGATGCCCGATGCCGCCCGCTTGATCGGCGTTGCGCGCGCGGGGCTGGATGCCGACGGCTTCCGCAGGCTGGCCGCCGAGGCGCTGGAGGAATTCGTGCCCGCGGCCGAGATCGACGCCGAATCGCGCCGGCGGTTCCTGGCGACGCTCGACTACCTGCCCCTCGATGTCGCCGATGAAGGCGGCTGGCAAAGGCTGGCCGAGATGCTGGGCCCCGACCTGCCCGGCCGCCCGCGGGCGTTCTACCTGTCGGTGGCCCCGCGATTCTTCGGACCCATCGCCGAACGCATCGCCGCCGCCGGCATCGGCGGCGCCCATGGCCGCGTGGTGGTCGAGAAGCCCTTCGGCCATGACCTGGCCTCGGCGCGCGCGCTCAACCAGAGCCTCGCGCGCCATTTCGACGAAAGGCGCATCTATCGCATCGACCATTATCTGGGCAAGGAGACGGTGCAGAACCTGATGGCGCTGCGCTTCGCCAACGCGCTGTTCGAACCGCTGTGGAACGCCCATCATGTCGATCACGTCCAGATCACCGTGGCCGAGACGGTGGGCGTCGGCGGGCGCGGCCCCTATTATGACGGCGTGGGCGCGATGCGCGACATGGTGCAGAACCACCTGCTGCAGCTCCTGTGCCTGACGGCGATGGAGCCGCCGGCGCTCCTGCGCCCCGACGACGTGCGCGACGAGAAGCTCAAGGTGCTGCGCGCGCTCGCCCCGGTGGACGGGGCGCGCGACGTGGTGCGCGGGCAGTATGGCGCGGGGGCGGGAAGCTGCGCCTATGCCGAGGATGTGGCCGAGCCCGACAGCCGCACCGAGAGCTTCGTGGCCATGCGGGTCGAGGTGGCGAACTGGCGCTGGTCGGGCGTGCCCTTCTATCTGCGCACCGGCAAGCGGCTGCGCGCGCGCATGTCCGAGATCGCCGTCACCTTCCGCGATCCGCCCCATTCCATCTTCGCCAGGGCCTCGGGCCGGGCCGGGCACAACGTGCTGGCCATCCGCCTGCAGCCCGACGAGGGCATCACCCTGTCGATGACCGTCAAGGATCCCGGCCCCGGGGGCATGCGCCTGACCCCGGCCGAGCTGGACATGACCTTTGCCGAGCAGCTGGGCGGCGGCGGGCTGCGCATGCCCGATGCCTATGAAAGGCTGGTGATGGACGTGATCCGCGGCGACCAGACCCTGTTCATGCGCGGCGACGAGGTCGAGGCGGCCTGGGCCTGGATCG
>RFGB01000084.1 GCA_003697125.1 Alphaproteobacteria bacterium | reverse complement strand
GCGCAAATCCGCGAGCGCCGATTCGATGCCGGCAAGCCGGCGTTCCAGCGCCGCGGCATCGGCGGGTTCGGCCCGCGCCTCGGGCGGCGGCGCCAGCGCGGCCTCGATCCGCTCCAGCAGCAGCCCGGGCATGCGCGCCACACGCTCCTCGAGCTCGGCCAGCCGCGCCGCGACCGGGTCGGGAATCGCCGCCCCGGTCCCTTCCTGCGCGTCCAGCCGGGCGCGGATCTCCTCCAGCAGGCCGCGCTGGCTCTCGATCTCGGCGCTCAGGCGGTCACCCTCCACCGCGCGGGGCAGGACCGCGGGCGCGGGAATGATCGCGCGCACCCGCTCGCCCACGCGGTCGACCAGCGCGCCGATCTCCTCGGCGGCAAGCCGGGCCGCGGCGACGGCATAGCCCGCGTCGATGACCGCGCTGCCCTCGGGCCCGGCGGCCTGCAGCGCCGCGCTGCCCAGGCGGTCGAGCAGCAGAACCGCGATGCGGTCCAGCGCGGGGGCATCGCCGGCCGGCGCCACCGGGCTGAGCGTGACGCCGCCGGGCTGATCGCCGAAGATCCGCGCGGCCAGGGAATCGGCGATGGCGCGCAGCTCGTCCTCCTCGCCCGCCTCGGTCGAGAACCCGTATTCCAGCGGTCCGATGCGGAAGACCGGGCCGACCGAGACGTCGCACAGCGCGGCGAGCGCGGCCTCCTCCAGCGCGGGCGCGGCCGGGCTCTCCTCCTCGGGCTCGATGCGCAGCAGGTGGGTGATCACGCCGGCGCGGGCCAGCTGATCCGCAAGCTCGGTCTGCCTGATGTTCCCGTCCATCGGCCGCTTCCGCTCCTCGCCGTCCCCTCCTAGAGCTAGGCCGGAATGGCTACCAGTGCGTTAACCGGGGGGGCGCGCCGGCGGAACCCAGCGGAATTCGCTCTCGCCCAGATTGATGGTGCAGATCGGGGTGCGGGCAAAGCGTTCGCGGGCGTCGAAGCGCGCGATCGCGGCGCGATCCTCGGCCGCGCGGCTCTCGGCGGCAAGCACGCGGCTCTCCGCCCCGATCTCGCCGCTGGCGCGGATGATGTCCGCCGCGGCCGAAAGCACCCATTCGGGATGGCTGCCGCGCACCACCAGGCCGAGCGGGGCGAAGGAGAGGACGAACTCCCCTTCCTCCCGATAGAACTCTCCGACGCGATCCATGCACACCTCGCCTGCGAAGCGCTGCGAGAGTGGCCGAGGGTTGTTAAGCAGGCTTGAACCGCCCCGGCTTGCGCCGGGGCGGAGTGCCGCGGATTTGGCGAAAAAACCCGGGGCCTCGGCGATGCCGGATCAGGCCGCCAGCGCCTTTCGCAGGTATTCGTCCACCTTCTCGAGGAAGCCGGTCGTGGTCAGCCATTTCTGGTCGGGGCCGATCAGGATGGCGAGATCCTTGGTCATGTAGCCATCCTCGACGCACTGCACCGTGACCCGCTCCAGCGTCTCGGCGAACTTCATCAGCGCGTCATTGCCGTCCAGCTTGGCGCGGTGCTTCAGCCCGCCGGTCCAGGCGAAGATCGAGGCGATGGAGTTGGTCGAGGTCTCCTTGCCCTGCTGGTGCTGGCGATAGTGGCGGGTGACGGTGCCGTGGGCCGCCTCGGCCTCAACCGTCCTGCCGTCGGGGGTCATCAGCACGCTGGTCATCAGGCCGAGGCTGCCGAAGCCCTGCGCCACGGTGTCGGACTGCACGTCGCCGTCATAGTTCTTGCAGGCCCAGACATAGCCGCCCGACCATTTCAGCGCGCAGGCGACCATGTCGTCGATCAGGCGATGCTCGTAGGTGATCCCCTTCTCGGCGAACTTGTCGGCAAACTCGCTGTCGAACACCTCCTGGAAGATGTCCTTGAAGCGGCCGTCATAGGCCTTCAGGATGGTGTTCTTGGTGGAGAGATAGAGCGGCCAGCCCTTGTCGAGCGCATAGTTCATCGAGGCGCGGGCGAAGTCGCGGATCGAGTCGTCGAGATTGTACATCGCCATCGTCACGCCCGAGCCCGGGGCCTGGAACACCTCGCGCTCGATCACCTCGCCATCCTCGCCCTCGAAGCGGATCGTCAGCCGCCCCTTGCCCGGAAAGCGGAAGTCGGTGGCGCGGTACTGGTCGCCGAAGGCATGGCGGCCGACCACGATCGGCTTGGTCCAGCCGGGCACCAGCCGGGGAACGTTGCGGCAGATGATCGGCTGACGGAAGATCACGCCGCCGAGGATGTTGCGGATCGTGCCATTGGGCGACCGCCACATCTGCTTCAGGCCAAATTCCTGCACCCGTGCCTCGTCCGGCGTGATGGTGGCGCACTTGACCGCCACGCCGACTTCCCTGGTCTTCAGCGCCGCCTCGACCGTGACCTGGTCGTCGGTCGCATCGCGGTTCTGGATCGAGAGGTCGTAGTAGAGCAGGTTGATGTCCAGATAGGGCAGGATCAGCTTTTCCTTGATGTAGTGCCAGATGATCCGGGTCATCTCGTCGCCGTCCATCTCGACGACGGGGTTCTCGACCTTGATCTTCGCCATGCGGGCCCTCCTTGGCTCGAGCGTTTGCGCGCGCCTCTCTAGCGCAGCGCGCGGGCGGGGGAAACCCTGGCCGCGGAAAAATGCATGCGAAGGTATACGAATGCCCGCAGGCCGTGGCGGCGCTGCGACGCGGTGGCGTTTGCATCGCGCCTGCGGGCAGCGTATCACCCCGGCGCGATCGGGAGGACGGGCATGCACGAGACCGGGGCGCCCGCGGTGGTGCTGGTGCGTCCGCAGCTGGGCGAGAACATCGGCGCCGCGGCGCGGGCGATGCTGAATTTCGGCCTGGGCGACATGCGTCTGGTGGCCCCCCGCGATGGCTGGCCCAATCCGGCCGCGGTGGCGATGGCCTCGGGCGCGGGACGGGTGCTGGACGCGGCGACCATCCATCCCGACACCCCCGCGGCGACGGGCGACCTCAACTGGGTTGCCGCCACCACCGCCCGCCCGCGCGAGCTGGTCAAGCCGGTGCTGACCCCGCGCGAGGCCGCCGCCGAGGCGGCCCGGCGCATCGCGGCGGGCGAACGGGTGGGGTTCCTGTTCGGGCCGGAGCGCTCGGGGCTGCATAATGACGACATCGCCCGCGCCAATGCCATCGTGACGGTTCCGGTGAACCCGGAATTCCCCAGCCTGAATCTGGCGCAATGCGTGCTGCTGATCGGCTATGAATGGCGGCTGACGGTCGATGCCGCCCCGCGCCGCCTGCCCGAGCCGGCGGGCGCGCGCCCGGCGACGCAGGCCGAGGTGGAGCGGTTCCACGCCGCGCTGGTCGAGCGGCTGGAGGCGCGGGGCTTCTTCTTCCCCCAGACGCGGCGCGCGGCGATGCTGGGGACGCTGCGCAACCTGTGGGGGCGGATGCCGCTGACCGAGGCCGACCTGCGCACGCTCTATGGCGTGATGCGTGCGCTGAACCGCGAGACCCCCCGCGCGCGGGGGCAGGGCGCGGATGAGGGGGAGTGAGCCGGTTGGCGGCCGGGGCCGGGAGGAGGCGATGAACGCGAGACGCAAGCTGTTCGAGGAGGTCGATTCCGCCGCGCGGCCCGGGCCCGCGCCGGTGCCGGGTGCGGCCGAGGCGGCGCGCCGGCGCGCGCGCCGGGCCATCGCGGCATGGCTGATGGCGCTGTTCGCGCTGGTGGTGGCGATGATCGCGGTGGGCGGCGCGACGCGGCTGACCGATTCCGGATTGTCGATCACCGAATGGCGGCCGGTGACCGGCGCGCTGCCGCCGCTCTCGGATGCCGAATGGGCCGAGGAGTTCCGCAAGTATCAGGCGATACCCGAATACCGGCTGGTCAACCGGGGAATGACGCTTGAGGAATTCCGGTTCATCTACTGGTGGGAATGGGGCCACAGGCAGCTGGGGCGGCTGATCGGGCTGGTCTGGGCGGCGGGCTTCCTGTGGTTCCTGCTGCGCCGGGCGATCCCGCCGGGCTGGACGGCGAGGCTGCTCCTGCCCGGGGTGCTGGGCGGCGTTCAGGGGGCGATCGGCTGGTGGATGGTCGCCTCGGGGCTGGGCGGCGATCGGGTGGATGTCGCCTCCTACCGGCTGGCGACGCATCTGGGGCTGGCCTTCCTGATCCTGGGGCTGATCGCGTGGTATGTCATGCTGCTGAAGCGCGACGAGGTCGCGCTGCTGCAGGCCCGCCGCCGGGCCGATCGCGGGCTGCGCCGCTGGGGGGGCGTGCTGGTGGCGGCCGCCTTCGTCCAGATCCTGCTGGGGG
>RFGB01000083.1 GCA_003697125.1 Alphaproteobacteria bacterium | reverse complement strand
TTCCAGCGCCGCGGCGCGCGCCTCGGCCGCCGCCAGCCGACGGCCGCGCCGCAGCGCGGCGATCCAGCCGAGGGCCGCAAGGGCGGCGAGCGCGGCGAGCAGGGCGGATGCGGGATCGGCATTCATCATGTGCAATACGAGCTTATTACAACAAGATGTTGTTATTGCAATCGGTATCTGCGAAAGGGCCTGCCGGTGCCGCGCGGCATCTTGCCGGTTTCCCTGCGCCGCCGGCCCTGCTATGACCCGCCGGTTGCCAGGCGGAGGAGGGACCGATGGCGAATGTGGTGGTCGTCGGGGCGCAGTGGGGCGACGAGGGCAAGGGCAAGATCGTCGACTGGCTGAGCGAGCGGGCGGAGGTGATCGTCCGCTTTCAGGGCGGGCACAATGCCGGCCACACGCTGGTCATCGACGGGCAGACCTACAAGCTGTCGCTGCTGCCCTCGGGCATCGTGCGCCCCGGCCGGCTGTCGGTGATCGGCAACGGGGTGGTGCTGGATCCCTGGGCGCTGATCGACGAGATCGACCGGCTGCGGGCGCAGGGGGTCGCGGTCGGGCCGGACAATCTGGTGATCGCCGAGAATGTGCCGCTGATCCTGCCGGTGCATGGCGAGCTGGACCGCGCGCGCGAGGCGGCGAATGTCACCGCGCGGATCGGCACCACCGGGCGGGGCATCGGCCCGGCCTATGAGGACAAGGTGGGCCGGCGCGCGATCCGGCTGGCGGATCTGGCCGACCCGGCGACGCTGGAGACGCGGCTGGACCGGCTGCTGACCCACCATGACGCCCTGCGCCGGGGGCTGGGGCTCGCGCCGGTGGACCGCGCCGCCCTGAAGGCGGCGCTGGAGGCGGTCGCGCCCCGGGTGCTGCCCTTCGCCGGGCCGGTGTGGAAGATCCTGGCCGAGCGCCGCCGCGCCGGGGCGCGGATCCTGTTCGAGGGCGCGCAGGGCGCGCTGCTCGACATCGATTTCGGCACCTATCCCTATGTCACCTCGTCCAACACCATGGCGGGAATGGCGGCGACCGGTTCGGGCGTGGGGCCAGGCGCCATCGGTTTCGTGCTGGGCATCGTGAAGGCCTATACCACGCGGGTGGGCGAGGGGCCGTTTCCCACCGAGCTGACCGATGCGGTCGGCATCCGGCTGGGCGAGCGCGGGCGGGAATTCGGCACCGTCACCGGGCGCAAGCGCCGCTGCGGGTGGTTCGATGCGGCGCTGGTGCGCCAGACCTGCACCACGGGCGGGGTGACCGGGATCGCGCTGACCAAGCTCGATGTCCTGGACGGGCTGGAGCGGCTGCGCATCTGCACCGGCTATCGGCTGGACGGGCGCGAGATCGACCATCTGCCGGTGGCCTCGGCCCTGCAGGCGCGGGTCGACCCGATCTATGAGGAGGTCGAGGGCTGGCAGGAGAGCACCGCCGGGGCGCGCAGCTGGGCCGAGCTTCCCGCCGCGGCGGTCAAGTATGTGCGCCGGATCGAGGAGCTGGTCGGCTGTCCCGTGGCGCTGGTCTCGACCAGCCCCGAGCGGGAGGACACGATCCTGGTCCGCGATCCCTTTGCCGACTGAGGCGGCCGATGCGCCACCGCACGCGTCGCAGGCTTGCGCTGGTTCTGCTGCTGGTCTGGCTGCCGGCCTATGTGGCGCTGGCATGGTGGGTGATGGGCTCGATCGAGCGGCTGCCCTGGGCGCTGGAGATTCCGGTCTATCTGGTGCTGGGGCTGGCCTGGGCGCTGCCCTTCCGCTTCGTCTTCCGTGGCGTCGGGCGTGGCGCGCCGGAGGGGGAAGGGGGGCGCGGCCCGCGGCCCCGCCCCTGAGACGGGCATGCCCGGCACCGGCCGCGGGGCGGCCCACCCGCCGCGGGCCGCGCCGCCCGGTCAGCCGGCCACGGCGACGCGCATGCTGCCGATGCGGTCGATGCGGGCCTCCATCACATTGCCGGGGCGGACCGGGCCGACACCCTCGGGCGTGCCGGTCATGATCACGTCGCCTGGCCACAGCGTGTAGGCCTGCGAGGCATAGGCGATCAGCTGGGCGCAGTTCAGCACCAGGTCGCGGGTGCTGGCCGACTGGCGCGGCGCGCCGTCCACGACGAGGTCGATGGCCAGGTTGCCCGGATCGCCCAGCTCGTCGGCCGTCACCAGCCAGGGGCCGAGCACGGTGAAGCTGTCGAGCGACTTGCGGAAGCTGCGGTCCTCGGTTCCCCGGACCGTCATGTCGAGGCCGATGCAGTATCCGGCGACATGGTCGAGCGCGGCCTCCTCGGGGATGCGGAACCCCTTGCGGCCGATGACGAGGGCGAGCTCGACCTCGTGGTCGATGCGCCGGTCGGGCCAGTGGACGATCACCGGCTGCGAGGGTCCGATCAGCGAGGAGCCGGCCTTCAGGAACAGCCCGTAATGGTGGATGCTGCGCACCTCGGTGCCCATGTTGATGCCCCGGTCGGCGCGGCTCTCCGCGAGGTGGCGCTCGTAATTGACCGGGGCGGCGATGATCTTGCCCGGATTGGCCACCGGCGAGAGCAGCCGGACCCCGCTCACCGGCCGGCCGGGGACGCTGTCGGCCAGGGCCTCCATGCGCGGGCGCAGCCGGTCGAGATGATTGAAGAAGTGGTCCCCGGGGGGAACCGGCCAGCGCAGCGGCGGCAGCAGCTCGAGGGCGTCGGTGACGTCATGGACGAGCGCGCCGCGCACGACGCCGACGCGATCCTCGTCAAATCGGCAGATGCGCATGGGGTGTCCCTTCCTGTGCCGCGCCGGGCGGCGAAGCGGTGGACGGGCCGCGCGGGCCGTCCTGCCCGCATCCGCGACCTGACGCGAAGGGGGCGATGGAGTCAACCCCGCGGGCGCGGGCGGCGCACCCCGCCCTGCGGCGGCCGGATCGGTGCATTATTCACACCATGGGTTCACACAGCTTTACAGCCGGGCCCATTCATGGCACTGATGGCCCGAACGGATCCGGGCGGGGTCCGCGCCCGAAGGCGGGAACCCCCGCGCGAGCCCGCGCGACGGCGGTCCTGGGTCGGCACGGGAGGAGGGAGAGCGCATGAAGGATTCCAACTTCCTCAAGGAGCACAATGCCCGCCATCTGTGGCATCCGATGGCGCATCCTGCCGAGATCCTGGCCCAGCCGCCGCGGATCATCGTGGCGGCAGAGGGCGTGCGCATCCGCGACGTGGACGGCCATGAGGCGGTCGATGCGGTGGGGGGGCTATGGAACGTCAATCTCGGCTTCTCCTGCCAGCCGGTCAAGGAGGCGATCGCCCGCCAGCTGGCCAGGCTGCCCTATTATTCCACCTTCCGGGGAACCACCAATGACACGGTGATCGAGCTGTCGGTCGCGTTGCGCGACTTCTTCGCCCCGGACGGGCTCAGCCGCGCCTTCTTCACCTCGGGCGGTTCGGATTCGGTCGAGGTGGCGCTGCGGCTTGCCCGGCAGTATCACAAGATCCGCGGCGAGGCGGGGCGGGTGAAGTTCCTCAGCCTGAAGAAGGGCTATCACGGCACCCATACCGGCGGCGCCTCGGTCAATGGCAACGCCAATTTCCGCGCGCCCTACGAGCCGCTGCTGCCCGGCTGCCACCACATCCCCGCCCCCTATCCCTATCGCAATCCCTTCGGCGAAAGCGACCCCGCGCGGCTTGCGCAGCTGTGCGCGGCGGCGCTGGAGGACGAGATCGCCTTTCAGGGCGCGAACACCATCGCCGCGTTCATCATGGAGCCGATCCTGGGTGCGGGCGGGGTGATCGTGCCCCATGAGAGCTTCGTTCCGATGGTGCGCGAGATCTGCGACCGCCACGGCATCCTGCTGATCCTCGACGAGGTGATCACCGCCTTCGGCCGCACCGGGGCCTGGACCGGGGCGCGGCTGTGGGGGGTCAGGCCGGACATGGCCTGCACCGCCAAGGCGATCACCAACGGCTTCTTCCCCTTCGGCGCGGTGATGATCGCCGATCATGTCGCCGAGCTGTTCGAATCCGACCGCTCGGGCGCGGCCAGCATCGGCACGGGCTATACCTATTCCGGCCATCCGGTGGGGGCGGCGGCGGGGCTGGCCTGCCTGGCCGAGATGCAGCGGCTTGACGTGGCGCGCAATGCCGCCGCGCGGGGCCGGCAGCTGTTCGCCGGGGTTCAGGCGCTGCAGGCCCGCCACGAGCTGATCGGCGATGTGCGCGGCGGCCACGGGCTGATGGTGGCGCTGGAGCTGGTGTCGGACCGCGCCACCAAGGCGCCGCCGCCCAAGGGGGTGACCGCGACGATCCAGGAGGAGGCCTGGCGGGCGGGGGCGATGGTCCGCGTGTCGGGGGCGAACATCATCCTCTCGCCGCCGCTGGTGGTGACCGAGGCGGATGTGGACACCATCCTCGGCGCGCTGGAGGCGGGGTTCTCGGCGGTCTGACCGCCCCGCCCGGGGGCGGGCGGCCCCGGGGTTTCCGGTCGCGCCGGGCCGCTAGCCCGGCAGCCCCAGCCGGGCGCGGACCAGCGCGTTGACCGCCTGGGGGTTGGCCTTGCCGCCGGTCGCCTTCATCACCTGCCCGACGAACCAGCCGGCCATCGACGGCTTGGCCTTCGCCTGTTCCACCTTGTCGGGATTGGCGGCGAGCACGGCGTCCACCGCCTGCTCGATCGCCGCGCTGTCGGTGACCTGGCGCATGCCGCGCGCCTCGACGATCGCCTCGGGCTCGCCGCCCTCGGTCCAGACGATCTCGAACAGCTCCTTGGCGATCTTGCCCGAGATATCGCCCCGCGCGATCAGGTCGAGAATGCCGCCCAGCTGGCCGGCCGAGACTGGGCTCTGCGTGATCTCCAGCCCTTCCTTGTTCAGCCGTCCGAACAGTTCGTTGATGACCCAGTTCGCCGCCTGCTTGCCGTCGCGTCCGCGGGCGACCGCCTCGAAGAAGTCGGCCGCCTCCACCTCGGCGGTCAGCACCGACGCGTCGTATTCCGTGACGCCGTATTCGCGCACGAAGCGGGCCTTCTTCTCGTCGGGAAGTTCCGGCAGGCTGGCCCGGATGCGCGCGACGTAATCCTCGGTCAGCTGCAGCGGCAGCAGGTCGGGATCGGGGAAGTAGCGGTAGTCCTGCGCCTCCTCCTTGCTGCGCATCGACCGCGTCTCGCCGCGGCCGGGGTCGAACAGGCGCGTCTCCTGCACCACCTGCCCGCCATCCTCCAGGATCGCGATCTGCCGGCGCGCCTCATGCTCGATCGCCTGCTGGATGAAGCGGATCGAGTTCAGGTTCTTGATCTCGCAGCGGGTGCCGAAGCGGTCGGATCCGGCGGGGCGCACGCTGACATTGACGTCCGCGCGCAGGCTGCCTTCCTGCATGTTGCCGTCGCAGGTGCCCAGATAGCGCAGGATCTGGCGCAGCTTGCGGACATATTCGCCGGCCTCCTCGGGGCTGCGCAGGTCGGGGCGCGAGACGATCTCCATCAGCGCCACCCCGGTGCGGTTGAGATCGACGAAGGACAGGTCGGGATCCATGTCATGGATCGACTTTCCGGCGTCCTGTTCCAGATGGATGCGCTCGATGCGCACCCGTCGCGCCACGCCGGGGCCCAGATCGACGATCACCTCGCCCTCGCCGACCAGCGGGTGATAGAGCTGGCTGATCTGATAGCCCTGCGGCAGGTCGGGGTAGAAGTAGTTCTTGCGGTCGAACTGGCTGAACAGGTTGATGCGCGCCTTCAGTCCCAGCCCGGTGCGCACCGCCTGTTCGACGCAGAAGCCGTTCAGCACCGGCAGCATGCCCGGCATGGCGGCATCGAGCAGGCTGACCTGGGTGTTGGGTTCGGCGCCGAAGGCGGTTGCCGCGCCCGAGAACAGCTTCGAGCGCGAGGCCACCTGGGCGTGGACCTCCATGCCGATCACCACCTCCCAGTCGCCCTTGGCGCCGTGGAAGATGCGGGGGGCGGGTTCGGAATAGGCGAGATGCGTCATTGCCGGGCCTCCTTGCGCCCTGCTGGTAGGCCAGACGCAGGCGCGAGGCAAGCGCCCCGCTTCCGCCCGGCCCGCCCCCGGCCCGCCGCGACCGTCGGGGCCGGATCCAGGCCTCAGCCGATAAGCACGGTGGGGCAGCCGGCGAGGATCACCCCGCCATGGGCGGTCATGTCGCCCAGCCGGGCGGCCGGCATGCCCCCCACCAGCACGGTGGGCGAGCCCATCGCGATGACGTCGGGCGGCCCGACGCAGCTGCACATGTCGCCGATGCGCGCCTGCGGCATCATGCCCACCAGCGTGGTCGGGCTGCCCATCACGATCGGCCCGCCCACATGGGGCACGGTGCCGGTCACCAGCGGGCAGGCATGCATGTCGGTCAGACGCGCGGCTGGCTGCATCACGATCTCCTTGCCCGGCGAGTCTATGCGCCGGGGCGGGCGCGGGCAAGCGCGGCGGGCGGTCCTGCGTGCGCCCGCGCACAGGATTCGCTCACCCGCCCTTGCGGATGACGAATCCGAGCGCGCCGCCGCCCCGCTCCTCGACCGAGATCAGCGCATGGCCCTGCTCGGCGCAGAAATGCGGCACGTCGATCCGCGCCATGGGGTCGGTGGCGACGAGGACGATGCAGCCGCCGGGTTCCAGCCCGCCGAGCGCCTTGCGCAGCCGCAGCACCGGCAGCGGGCAGATGAGGTTGCGGGCGTCGATCTCGGGCGGCATGGCTGCCGGACTAGCGCGGCGCATGGACGCTGTCCACGGCGATGTGACCCGTGGACAGGTGACGGGGCGGGCGGGTGGTTGTATGGCGGGGGCAAGGGAGGCGCCATGTTCGGCATCGACATACTCGACGCATCGGGTCTGGCGGCGGCCGGCGTCGCGCTGGGCGGAGGGGTGATCAGCTTCCTCTCGCCCTGCGTGCTGCCCATCGTGCCGCCCTATCTGGCCTTCATGGCCGGCAGCTCGCTGGACGGGCTGGCGGGCCGGGCGGTGCCGCGCGGGCGCGCGGTGCTGGCGGCGGCCTTCTTCGTGCTGGGGCTGTCCACGGTCTTCGTGCTGATGGGCGCGGCGGCCTCGGCCCTGGGGCAGGCGATCCTCGCCTGGCAGGACTGGCTCGCGCGGATCGCCGGGCTGGTGGTGATGCTGTTCGGGCTGCATTTCCTGGGGATCGTGCGCATCCCGCTCCTGTATCGCGAGGCGCGCCTTTCCGCCGGCGATGGCGGCGGCGGCGTGGCGGGGGCCTATGTGCTGGGGCTGGCCTTCGCCTTCGGCTGGACGCCCTGCATCGGGCCGGTGCTGGGGGCGATCCTGGGCCTTGCGGCACAGGGCGATGGCTGGCGCGGCGTGGGGCTTCTGGCCGCCTATGCGATGGGGCTGGGCATCCCGTTCCTGATCGCGGCGCTGTTCATCGGCCCGTTCCTGCGCTTTGCGCAGCGGTTCCGCCGCCATCTGGACCGGGTCGAGCGGGTGATGGGCGTGTTCCTGTGGACGGTGGGTCTTCTGATGCTGACCGGGGGCTTTGCGCAGATGTCCTACTGGCTGTTGGAGACCTTCCCCGGGCTTGCCGCCTTCGGCTGAGGCGGTGCGTGCAGGTCCGCCGCCGCCATGTGCTGTTCATCCCGGGCTATGATCCGCGCCCGCCCCGGCGCTATCGCGAACTCTACCGTGCCGAGGCCGCGGCGCAGGCGGCGGTCTCGGGTCACCGCATCGCGATCGCCGCGCGGCGGGGCCTGCCGAACCTGGCCTGGGATGTCGATGCCTGCATCGAGGGGGCGCGGGTGCATGCCACGGTCGAGATCCTGGCCTGGAACGACCTGATCCGCGACCGGCTGCGCCGTCCGATCCCGTGGATCTATGCGATGATGCTGGTCACGCTGTGGCGCTTCCTCGCCTCGGGGGCGCTCGTCGCCATGGCGCGGCTGCGCCCCGGCCCGCTGATCGCCGGGCTCGCGCCGGTGGGGTTCCTGCTCGGCTATCTGGCCGTGGCGGCGGCGGCGGGCTGGGCGGCGGCGCGGGGCGCGGCGCTGGGG
>RFGB01000082.1 GCA_003697125.1 Alphaproteobacteria bacterium | reverse complement strand
GCGCGATGCCCGCGCCCATCTTCTGGCCCGCATCACCGCCCGGCCGCGGGCGCGGGTGGTGGCCGGCTATCTTCCCATGCGCAGCGAGCTTGATCCGCGCCCGGCGATGGCGGCGCTGGTGGCGCGGGGGCTTGCGGTCTGCGTGCCGGTGATCGAGGCGCCGGGCCGGCCGCTGCGGTTCCGCGCCTGGCATCCGGGGGTGCGGCTGGTGCCGGGTCCATTCGGGGCAGAGGTTCCGGCGCAGGGGCGGCTTTTGGAACCCGACACGCTGATCGTGCCGCTTCTGGCGTTCAGCGGTGCCCGCGACCGGCTGGGCTATGGCGGCGGGTTCTACGACCGCACGCTGGCCGCGCTGCGCGCGCGCGGCGCGGTCCTGGCGATCGGGCTGGCCTATGGCGCGCAGCGCGACGATTCGCTGCCGGTCGGGGCGCTGGACCAGCGCCTTGACGCGGTGGCGACCGAGGCGGGGATCCTGGGCTGACCGGGCCGCTTGCCGCTGGCGCAGGCGCAGGATAAGGGAGCGGCCATGCGGCTTCTGTTCCTGGGTGATGTCGTCGGCCGCCCCGGCCGGTCGGCGATCGCGGCGCATCTGCCCCGCCTGAAGGCGGAATGGCGGATCGACTTCGTGGTGGTGAATGGCGAGAATGCCACATCGGGCGCCGGGCTGACCGCGGCCCATGCCGATGCGCTGTTCGCCGCCGGGGCCGACTGCGTCACGCTGGGCGATCACGCCTTCGACCAGCGCGAGATGCTCTCGCACATCGAGCGCGAGCCGCGCATCCTGCGCCCGCTGAACATCGCCCCCCGCGCCCCCGGGCAGGGCGCGCGCGTGTTCGAGACCCGGCAGGGCCACCGCGTTCTGGTGGCCCAGGTCCTGGGGCGGGTCTTCATGCGCCAGCCCTATGACGATCCCTTCTCGTCGCTGCAGGAGGTGCTTGCCCGCCATGTGCTGGGCGGCGGGGTTCAGGCGGCGGTGATCGACATCCATGCCGAGGCGACCTCGGAGAAGATGGCGCTGGGCCACTGGTGCGACGGGCGCGCCTCGCTGGCGGTGGGCACCCATACCCATGTGCCCACCGCGGACACCATGCTGCTTGCCGGCGGCACCGCCTATCAGACCGATGCGGGGATGTGCGGCGTGTATGAGGGGGTGATCGGCATGGACCGCACCGAGCCGATGCGCCGCTTCGTCACCGGCCTGCCCGGGGGGCGCTTCACCCCCGCGGCGGGCGAGGCGGCGCTGTGCGGGGTGTTCGTCGAGACCGACGACGCCACCGGGCGCGCGCGGGCGGTGGCGCCGGTGCGCCTGGGCGGGCGGCTGATCCAGTCGGGGCCGGAATGATGCAGGGGCGCGTCGGATCCATGCTGGCGATGCTGGTGATCGGCGCGGGCTGGGGGCTGGGCGTGCCGCTGTGGAAGATCGCGGCGCAGACCGGGCACAGCGCGCTGGGCCTGACCCTGTGGCAGACGGTGATCGCCGCGCTGGTGCTGGGGCCGGTGGCGCTGGCCCGCGGCGGGCTCAGGCTCGACCGCGCGACGATCCTGTTCTGTGCCGTGCTGGGGCTTCTGGGGTCGCTGCTGCCCAATGTGCTGTCCTATCTGGCGCTGGCGGGACTGGATGCGGGCGTGCTGGCGATCACCCTTGCCACGGTGCCGATGCTGACGCTGGTGCTGGCGGCGCTGCTGGGGCTCGACCGCCCCCGGCCGCGCCGGCTGGCCGGGGTGGCGCTGGGCTTCCTGGCGGTCGCGCTGATCGCCGCGCCCGACAGCCTGCCGCAGGCGGGGATCGGCCCGTTCCTCGTCCTCGCGGTGCTGGCGGCGCTGTGCTATGCGGCCGAGGCCAACTGGATCACGCTGCGCCAGCCGGACGGGCTCGACCCGGTCTCGGCGCTGTTCGGCGCCTCGGTCGCGGCGGTGCTGCTGGGGCTTCCCTGGGCGGTGGCGACGGGGCATGTGGTGTCGCCGCTGCGCCCCTGGGGGGCGGGGGAATGGGCGTTGACCGCGGTCTCGGTGCTGTCGGCGGCCTGCTATGCCGGCTATGTCTGGCTGGTGCGTCGCGCGGGCCCGGTCTATGCGGCGCAGGTGGGCTATGTCGTGACGCTGTCGGGGGTGTTCTGGTCGGTGCTGCTGCTGGGCGAACGCTATGCGGGCCCGGTCTGGATGGCGCTGGGGCTGATGGTGGCGGGGCTTGCGCTGGTCACGCCCGCCCTGCCGCGCCGGGGCGGGGCGGCGGGCGATCACGCCGCTTGAGTTGCCGGCCCGCTTGGGATCACATCGCGCCATGGCCAGGGAGACGCCGCAGCCGTGAGCATCGAGTTTGTCGCCGCAAACTGGCCGGCGCTGATGACGCTGGGCGTGATCGCGGCGATGTTCGCCCTGTTCATCAGCGAGCGCTTTCCCACCGAGGTCGTCGCCATCGGCGGGGCGGCGACGCTGCTTGCAGCGGGGGTGCTGGATCCGCGCGACGCGCTGGCCGCCTTCTCGAATTCCGGGCCATGGACGATCGCGGCGATGTTCATCCTGTCGGGGGCGCTGGTGCGCACCGGGGCGCTGGCCAGCTTCACCGGCTTCGTCGCGGCGCGGGCGCGGGGGCGGCGGGTGGCGGTGCTGGCCTTCTTCGCGCTGTTCACGCTGGTGGCCTCGGCATTCATGAACAACACCCCGGTGGTGGTGATGCTGATCCCGGTGGCGATCCGCCTGGCCGATGCGATCGGCACCCCGCCGTCGCGGCTGCTGATCCCGCTGTCCTATGTCACCATCCTGGGGGGGATGTGCACCCTGATCGGCACCTCGACCAACCTGATCGTCGATGGCATCCTGCGCGCCTCGGGCCTGCCGGGGCTGGGGCTGTTCGAGGTGACGCCGCTTGCCGTGCTGCTGGCGCTGGCGGGAATCGCCTATCTGGTGGTGGCCGCGCCGCACCTGCTGCCCGACCGGGGCGGGGTGACCCGGCTGCTGTCGGGGCGCAAGAACATGAAGTTCTTCACCGAGGTTGCGGTGCCCGAGGGCTCTCCCATCGCCGGGCGCAAGGTGTTCGAGGTGGACCTGTTCAGCCGCGACGGCATGCGGGTGATTGACGTGCTGCGCGGCGACGAATCGCTGCGCCGCGACTTTCCCGATGTCACGCTGGCCGAGGGCGACCGGGTGGTGCTGCGCACCGGGGTGGACGAGCTTCTGGGGCTGAAGGACAGCAAGGCGGTGCACACCGTCGACAAGCTGTCCAGCCGCAAGACGGTGACGGTCGAGGCGCTGATCTCGCCGGGCTGCCGGCTGGTCGGGCGCAGCCTGGGCCAGCTGCGGCTGCGCCGGCGCTATGGCGTCTATCCCCTGGCGGTGCACCGGCGCAACCAGAACATCGGCGGGATGGGCCGGCAGCTTGACGACGTGGTGATCCGGGTGGGCGACACGCTGCTTCTGGAAGGCGCGCCCGAGGATATCGAGCGCTTGGCGGCGGATGTCGATCTGGTCGACATCGCGCAGCCGGCCGCGCGCGCCTACCGGCGCCGGCACGCGCCGGTGGTGCTGGCGGTGCTGGCGGCGGTGGTGCTGCTGTCGGCGCTGGATGTCATGTCGATCTTCGCGGCCTCGATGATCGGCGTGGCGGTGGTGCTGCTGACCCGCTGCATCGATGCCGAGGAGGCGTTCGAGTTCGTCGAGGGCCGGCTTCTGGCGCTGATCCTCGCCATGCTGGCGATCGGGGGCGCGCTGGAAAGCTCGGGCGCGGTGCGCCTCGTGATCGACTGGGTGGCACCCCTGCTGGTCGGCCAGCCGGGCTGGCTGGTGGTGGCGGCGGTGTTCTTCCTCGGCTCGATCCTGACCGAGGTGGTCTCGAACAATGCCGTGGCGGTGGTGCTGACCCCGCTGGCGCTGGGCCTGGCGCAGGCGCTGGGGGTCAGCCACATGCCGCTGGTGATCGCGGTGATGCTCGCCGCCTCGTGCAGCTTCGCCACCCCGATCGGCTATCAGACCAACACGCTGGTCTATGGCCCGGGGGGCTACCGCTTCACCGATTTCCTGCGGATCGGGGTGCCGATGAACCTGCTGATCGGGGTTCTGGCCAGCGCGCTGATCCCGATGTTCTGGCCGCTGTGACGCTTGAAGCCCGGCGCGGCTGTCGCCTATAAGCCGCGCAAAGCCACAATCCCCCACGGAGGCATCCGATGGCCGGCCATTCCAAATGGGCCAACATCCAGCATCGCAAGGGTCGCCAGGATGCGGCGCGTTCGAAGCTGTTCTCGAAGCTGTCCAGGGAGATCACCGTCGCCGCCAAGCTGGGCGATCCCGACCCGGACAAGAACCCCCGCCTTCGCCTTGCGGTGAAGGAGGCCCGCGCGCATTCGGTTCCCAAGGACGTGATCGAGCGGGCGATCCGCAAGTCGCAGGGAAATGATGCGGAGAGCTACGAGGAGATCCGCTATGAGGGGTATGGGCCGGGCGGGGTGGCGATCATCGTCGAGGCGATGACCGACAACCGCAACCGGACCGCGTCGAACATCCGGGCGATCTTCAGCAAGAATGGCGGCAATCTGGGCGAGACCGGCTCGGTCAGCTTCTTGTTCGACCGCAAGGGGCAGATCCTCTATCCCGCTGCGGCGGGCTCCGAGGAGCGGGTGCTCGAGGCGGCGATCGAGGCGGGGGCGGAGGATGTCGAATCCTCGCCCGACGGGCACATCGTCTGGTGTGCCTTCGAGGATCTCGCCCAGGTCTCGGCCGCGCTGGAGGCGGTGCTGGACGAGGCGCAGTCCACCAGGATCGTCTGGAAGCCGCAGACGGTGACCCAGCTGGATGCAGAGACCTCGGCCCGGCTGATCCGGCTGCTGGAGGCGCTGGAGGATGACGACGACGTGCAGTCGGTGACGGCGAATGCCGAGCTGGACGATGCGGCGGTGGCGGCGATGGACTGAGGCTGCAACCACGGCGGGAATCCGCCGGCCGCTTCCCCTCCCCAAAAACTGCGAGTGGCGGAAATCCGCCGGTTAACGCAATCTGACATCGCTGCTTGCGGGTACCACCCACCCTTGGAAACCGGCCCCCTTCCCCTCGGGCCGGTTTCCTCTATTCCGGGGGGCGGGTCACATCCCAGGCATGAACACGAGGTCGGTGTCCCCGGGCCGCGCGCCCGCGGCGGTCAGCATGGCGTGGACCTGGCCGCGGTGGTGGGTCTGATGGTTGAACAGATGCGCGACCACGACCCAGACCGGGCGCGACAGGCTGCGCCCGAGCGCCCCCGAATGCCATGACAGCGTGCCTGCCAGGGCCTGCGCGGTCAGGCCATCGGCCCATTCGCGGATGCGCGCATCCTGCGCCGCGCGGGCCGCGCGCAATTCGGCCCAGCCTTCTACCTCGCGCACCGAATCGGCGATGCTGCGCATCCGCGGCGGCGGATCGCCGGCCAGGCGGTTCATCCAGACGCGATCGGCCCACAGCAGATGGGTCAGCGTGGCGGTGATCGATCCGAAGAACGCCCCGCGGTCGGCGTCGCGGGCCGCGGGCTCCAGCCCCTCGGCCGCCTCATAGAGCGAGCGGTTCTGCCAGGCGTTGTAGGCGGCCATCAGCCGGGCATATTCGGGCGAGATCATGGCGCCCCGCCCCGTGTCAGCCGCCGGTCAGGCGCTTGAACCAGCCCTTGCGCGCCCCCTCGCCCCCGGGCGCGCCGTCCCCGGGCGCACCGTCCCCGGGCGCACCGTCCCCGGGCGCGTCTTCCCCGGGCGCCGCCTCGGGGGAGGGGCCTTCCACCGCGGCCTTGAAGCGGTCGAAGAACTCGTCGGCCATCTTGCGCGCGAAGCCGTCGATGATCCGGCTGCCCAGCTGTGCCAGCTTGCCGCCGATCTTGGCCTGGGCGACATAGCTCAGCTCGGTCCCCCCCTCGACATCGCGCAGCGAGACCTGCGCGCTGCCCTTGGCGAAGCCGGCCGCGCCGCCCTTGCCTTCGCCGGTGATGGTGTAGCTTTCGCCCGGCACCACGTCCGACAGGGTGACGGCGCCGTGGAAGGTGGCCTTGACCGGCCCGACCTTCTGGGTGACCACGGCCTCGAACCCGTCCTCGGGCGTGCCGGTCATGCTCTCGCAGCCCGGAATGCAGGCCTTCAGGATCTCGGGATCGTTCAGGGCGGTCCAGACGGTGTTGCGATCGGCGGCGATCTGCCGGCTTCCCTTGATCTCCATGTCATGCCCTCCTCGCGGCTTGCCGACCGGCCTAGCGGAAGCGGGTCCCGGCGGCAACGGGGTTGTTGCCGCTGGCCTCGGGCGCGCGGCGTGGCTATTGTGCATGGATGGATCAGGATGCAGGCATCACCGATCGGCCCGGTTCGGGCAGGCCCGCGGGGCGGGATTTCCTGCTGTCGCTCGACGAGGCGATCGACCGCGTCGTGCCGGGGCTGACCATTGCCGAGAGCTTTGCGGTGACGGGCGCGGCCCCGCGCGAGCTGGCCGCGCGGCTGCGCGCGCGCGTCTGCCCGGGGGCGCTGGCGCGCGCCCATGCCGGGGGCTGGTCGCTGGACTGGCCCGAGGCGCCGGCGCTGGGCCAGCTGTGGCCGCTGCCCGACATTCCGCCCGATCCGGGCGAGAGCCCGCGCTTTCCCACCGACGAGGAGGCCGCATTCTGCCTGAGGCTGCTGGACGGGGTGGCGCTGCGGCTGGGGC
>RFGB01000081.1 GCA_003697125.1 Alphaproteobacteria bacterium | reverse complement strand
CCCCTTCGCGCAGATCGACGATGGCGGCGACCGAGACCCCGGCCTCGCCCAGGTCGAACGCCGCATGCCAGGCGCTGTCATGCACGGTGGCGACCACAACGCGGCTGCCGACCCGGACGCCGAAGCGGTGCAGGTAGGTCTGCGCCGCCCCGGCCAGCATCACGCCGGGCCGGTCGTTGCCGTCGAACACCAGCGGCTTCTCGATCGCGCCCTGGGCCAGCACCACCCGCCCCGCGCGCACCCGCCAGAGGCGTTCGCGGGGCGCGTCGGCGGGTGGGCGGGCCAGATGGTCGGTGACGCGCTGGCACAGCCCCACCATGTTCTGGTGGTAGTAGCCGAAGGCGGTGGTGCGGGTCATCAGGCGGACATTGGGCATCGCCGACAGCTCGGCCAGCGTCCGGGCAAGCCAGTCCCAAGCCCTGCTGCCATCGATGTCGAGATGCGGCTCGGACAGCAGCGCGCCGCCCATCTCGGCATGTTCGTCGACCAGCACCACCCCGGCCGCGGCGCGTGCCGCAGCCAGCGCGGCCGCGAGCCCGGCCGGCCCCGCGCCGACCACGAGGATGTCGCAATGCAGATGGCGGCTGGCATAGCGGTCGGGGTCGGCCAGACCCGGGGCGCGGCCCAGCCCCGCGGCGCGGCGGATCAGCGGCTCGTAGACCCGGTCCCAGAAACTGCGCGGCCACATGAACGTCTTGTAGTAGAAGCCGGCCGGGAACAGCATGTGCAGCCGGTCGGCGACCGCCCCGGCGTCGAAGGCCAGCGACGGCCAGCGGTTCTGGCTGGTCGTGGCGAGGCCGTCCCAGATCTCCTGCATCGTGGCGCGGGTGTTGGGCTCGAACCGGGCGGGATCGCCGCGGGTGACGCCGATCAGCGCGTTGGGCTCCTCGGATCCGGCCGAGACCACCCCCCGCGGGCGGTGATACTTGAAGCTGCGGCCGATCAGGTGGATGCCGTTGGCCAGCAGGGCCGAGGCGACCGTGTCGCCCGCGCGGCCCTCGATCTCGCGCCCGTCGAAGGTGAACCGCACCGGCCGGCCGTGGTCGATGCGCCCCCTGCCGGGGATGCGGAAGCGGCTCATTGCCCCGCCTCCGGCAGGGCGGCGGAATCGGGCCGCGGCGCGCCGATGCGGTAGGTGGTCAGGAACCTGTCGGTGACGGTGTGGCGGGCGGCGTTGAAGAAGCGCCCGCAGCCATGGATGTGGCGCCAGCGTTCGAAATGGACACCGCGCCGGTTGGAACGGAAGAAGAGATACGCCGCCCAGGCCTCGTCGCTCAGCGCCATCGGATCGGCGGGCCGCGCGATATGGGCCTCGCCGGCATAGGCGAACTCGACCTCGGGCAGGTCCTGTTCGCAATACGGGCAGTGGATCAGCAGCATCCGGTCATCCTCAGTGCGCGACGGCGGCGGCCGCGGCCTCGTCGATCAGCCGGCCGGTGGTGAAGCGCTCCAGCGTGAAGGGCGCGTTGATCGGGTGGGGTTCGTCCCTGGCGATGGTCCAGGCCAGCAGATGCCCCGCCCCCGGGGTGGCCTTGAACCCGCCGGTGCCCCAGCCGCAATTGACATAGAGCCCCGGCACCGGAAGCTTGCCCAGGATCGGCGAGCGGTCGGGGGTGACATCGACGATGCCGCCCCATTTGCGCAGCATCCGCATGCGGCGGAAGATCGGGAACACCTCGCAGATCGCGGCCAGGGTGTGTTCGATCAGCGGCAGGCCGCCGCGCTGGGAATAGCTGACATACTGGTCGGTGCCCGAACCGATCACCAGCTCGCCCTTGTCGGACTGGCTGATATAGGCATGCACGGTGTTCGACATCACCACGCAGGGAAAGACCGGCTTGACCGGCTCGCTGACCAGCGCCTGCAGCGGAAAGCTTTCCAGCGGCATCCTGAGGCCGGCCGTTTCCAGCACCACCGAGGTATTGCCCGCGGCCGAGACCGCGACCTTCCCCGCCCCGATGAAGCCCTTCGTGGTCTCCACGCCCGTCACCGCGCCGTCGGGGCCGCGGCGGATCGCGGTGACGGCGCAGTTCTGGATGATGTCCACGCCGCGCGCCGCGGCGGCGCGGGCATAGCCCCAGGCGACGGCATCATGGCGCGCGGTGCCCGCGCGCCGCTGCAGCGCAGCCCCCAATATCGGGAAGCGCCGGCGCGGCGAGATGTCGAGCGGCGGGCAGAACGCCTTGGCCTGGGCGGGGGTCAGCCAGCTGTTGTCCACCCCGTTCAGCCGGTTGGCGTGGATGTGGCGCTGGAAACTCTGCACGTCATGGACGCTGTGGGCCAGCATCATCACCCCGCGCCGGGAATACATGACGTTGTAGTTCAGCTCCTGGCTCAGGTTCTCCCACAGGTCCAGCGCATGGTCGTAGAGCCGGGCGCTCTCGTCATAGAGATAGTTCGAACGGATGATCGTGGTGTTGCGCCCGGTATTGCCGCCGCCCAGCCAGCCCTTGTCGATCACCGCGACATCGGTGATGCCATGTTCCTTCGCCAGATAATAGGCCGCGCCCAGCCCATGGCCGCCGGCCCCGACGATAACCACGTCATAACGCGGTTTCGGATCGCATTCCGGCCAGTGCGGATCCCAGTCCCTGTGCCCGGCAAGGGCATTCCTGACGAGGGCGAAGGCGGAAAAGCGGGTCATGTCCCGGCTCCGGGCGGCTGGGGAAGGCAGCGCCATCATGGCGCGGCGGGCGAAAACGGATTGGACAGATGCGACATGTCCCCGGTATGATCGCGCCATGCAGGGAACCGGCACGCCAAGGCTGCGCGTGGGCTTCATCCTGGCGCGGCGTTTCACGCTGTGCGCCTTCGCCAGTTTCGTCGACGTGCTGCGGCTCGCCGCGGACGAGGGCGACCGCTCGCGCCAGATCCTGTGCAGCTGGCGGGTGCTCTCGCCCAGCCCGGATCCGGTCGCGGCATCCTGCGGCACGCGCGTCCAGCCCGACGGGCCGCCCGATGATCCGCGCGCATTCGACTATGTGGTGGTGGTGGGCGGGCTGATCGACGGGATCGAGCGGCTTCACCCCGCGGCGCTCGCCTTCCTGCGCCGTGCGGCGGCGCTGGGCGTGCCGCTCGTGGGGGTCTGCACCGGGACATTCATCCTCTACCGCGCGGGGCTGATGCATGGCTACCGCGCCTGCGTCAGCTGGTTCCACCATGGCGACTTCCTGGAGCAGTTCCCCGGGCTGACCCCGGTCGCCGACCAGATCTTCGTCGTCGACCGGGACCGGCTGACCTGTTCGGGCGGGGTGTCCTCGGCGCATCTCGCCGCCTATCTGGTCGATCGCCACATCGGGCCCGCCGCGGCGCGCAAGAGCCTTGCCATCATGATGATCGACCGGGCGATGCAGCCCGAGACGCCCCAGCCCGGCCTGCCGCTGGAGCTGACCTCGACCGATCCGCTGGTCCGGCGGGCGCTTCTGGCGATGCAGCAGACCGCCGGGGCGCCGCCCAGCGTGGCGCGTCTTGCCGACGGGCTTCAGGTGGGCCGCCGGCGGCTCGAGCGGCATTTCCGCGCCGCGCTGGGCCTGACCCCCGCCGAGGCGGCGCTGCGCATCCGCCTGCGTCAGGCGCAGCACCTTTTGCGCACCACCCCGCGTTCGGTCAGCGCCATCGCCGCCGAGACCGGGTTCTGCGATGCCAGCCACCTTATCCGCGCCTTCCGTGCCCGGCTGGGCACCACGCCCGCCGAGTGGCGCCGCCGGGGCGGCTGAGCCGCGCCGCCGCTCAGCCGCGGATGATGTTGTGCTCGGGGCCGAAGGGAAATCCGGTGATGTCCTCGGCGCCGTCCTCGGTGACGATCAGGATGTCGTGTTCGCGATAGCCGCCGGCGCCGGGCAGGCCCTGGGGTATCGCGACCATCGGCTCCATCGACACCACCATGCCGGGCCTGAGCTCGGTGTCCACGTCCTCGCGCAGCTCCACCCCCGCCTCGCGGCCGTAGTAATGGCACAGCACGCCGAAGGAATGGCCGTAGCCGAACGAGCGGTATTTCAGCAGGTCCCACTGCCGGTACATCTCGTTCAGCTCCATGGCGATCTCGCTGCACCTGGCACCGGGCCTGATCAGCTCCAGCCCGCGGCGGTGCACGGCGACGTTCTTCTCCCAGATGTCGAGGCTGGCATCATCGCACCGGTCGCAGAACAGCGTCCGCTCCAGCGCCGTGTAATAGCCGAAGATCATCGGAAAGGTATTGAGCGACAGGATGTCGCCGAGCTGCACCCTGCGGTTGGTCACCGGGTTGTGCGCGCCGTCGGTGTTGATGCCCGACTGGAACCATGTCCAGCTGTCCATCAGCTCGACGAAGGGGAAGGCGCCGGCAATCTCGCGGATCATCGCATTGGTGGCGGCGATCGCCACCTCGTGTTCGGGCACGCCGGCCCTGATCGCCGCCACCCCGGCCGCGCCGCCGACATCGGCGATGCGCGCGCCGGTGCGGATCAGCGCCTGCTCCTCCTCCGACTTGATGGTGCGCATCCACATCGCGGGTTTCGAGACGTCCACGAACCCGACCCCGGGAAGGGCCGCCTCCAGCTCCCTGCGGAAGTCGAGCGAGACATGGTCGAACTCGATCCCCAGCCGCCTGACCCCCCGGGTCAGCTGGCGCACCGCGCGGTGGAAATTGTCGCGCCGCCAGTCGGTATAGGTGATGTTGCCCCCGAAGCTGCGCCGCCATGGCTGGCCGCCATCGATGCCGTTGGAGATGGTCGTGGCGCTGTCCTGGTCGATGGCCAGGCCATATTTGCGGCCGAACTGGCAATACAGCCAGCCGGAGAAGTAGCAGATGCAGTGATACGAGGTGAACAGCGCCGCATCGACATCGTTCCGCGCCATCCAGAGGCGGATGTCGTTCTGGCGACGGGCCATCTCGGCATCCGAGAATGGCGAAGGGGCCTTCTCGCCATTGTGCCATTCCATGACGTGAAGCATGTCCTCGCCCATCTGCCCGCCCCCCGCTGGTGACATCCGGCCTGCATGGCAGCATCGCACCGGGCGCCGCGGCCGGCAACCGCCCGCGCCCGCCTAGGCGCGGCCATGCAGCCCCAGCCGGGCGCGGGCCAGCTCGCGCGACAGCCGCGCCTCCTCCTCGACCCGCGGCCGGGTGAAGCGCGCCAGCAGCAGATAGGCCACCGGGGTGACGAAGAGCGTGGCCAGCGTGGCGAGGCCGAGCCCGCCCACCACCACCCAGCCCAGCGCGATGCGTGCCTCGGCCCCCGGCCCCGAGGTCAGGATCAGCGGCAGCCCCCCCAGCACGGTCGAGATCGCGGTCATCGCCACGGGGCGCAGGCGGATGCGGCTGGCCGCCTCGATCGCCGCGCCCAGCGCAAGGCCGCGTTCGCGCAGCTGGTTGGCGAATTCCACGATCAGGATGCCGTTCTTGGCCATCACCCCGACCAGCAGGACCAGGCCGATCTGGCTGTAGACATTCAGCGACACGCCGCTGAGCGCCATCGCGAAGACCGCGCAGGCCAGCCCCAGCGGCACGGTCAGGATGATGATCACCGCGGCCAGGAAGCTTTCGAACTGCGCGGCCAACACCAGAACCACCACGGCGATGGCGACGAGGAACACCGTGCCGAGCCCCCGCCCGGTCTCGCCCAGGGCCGCGGCCTCGGCCAGCGGGATCAGGCGCACGCCCTGGGGCAGCATCGGCGCGGCGATCCGCCCGGCCTCGGCCAGCGCCTGCTGCAGCGCGACGCCATCGGCCAGCGTGGCGGTGATGCCCACCGCCGGCATCCGCTCCACCCGGTTCAGACTGGCCGGCGCCGCGCTCTCGCGCAGCGTCGCGATCGCGGACATCGGCACGATCCGCCCTTCGGCGGTGTGCAGGAAGACATTCTCCAGATCAGTGGGATCGTCGATCGGCGTCCCGGTGGAGACCAGCCGGATCGGGACCACCCGGCCGGGCAGGTTCAGCCGCGCGATCTCGCGCCCGTCCAGCACCGACTGGATCGCCTGCGACAGCCCGTCCACCGCGATGCCGAGATCGGCCGCCCGCACCGGGTCGATGGCGACGGTCAGCTGCGGCTGGTCCAGATCGGCCGACAGCCGCACCTGGCCGAAGCGCGGATCCTGCGACAGCCGGTCCACCAGCGCGCGGGCCAGCGCGGCCACCTCGCGGAAATCGGGTCCGGCCAGGGCGATCTGCAGCCCGCGGCCGCCACCGCGGATGCCGAGGCTGTTGGGCTGGATGGGGAAGGCGCGCACCCCCGGCAGGGCGGCCAGCCGGCCGGCGATCTCGGCGACGATCTCCTGCTGGCTGCGCGCCCGCTCGGACCAGTCGGCAAGCCGCAGCACCACGAAGCCATTGTTGGCCCCGCCCCAGCCGGCGAAGCTGAACAGGGTGGCGGCCTCGCCCGACTCGGTATAGGCGCGAAGGATCGCCTCGATCCGGCGCAGCTGGGCGTCGGTATGGGCAAGGCTGACCCCCTGCGGCGTGCTGACCGAGATCAGCACCAGCCCGCGATCCTCGCGCGGGGTCACCTCCCGCGGCAGGTCCAGATAGACCGGCAGCGCCGCGCCCGCCGCGATCGCCGCCAGCGTCACCGCCACCAGCGGCGCCGACAGCGCCGCGCGCAGAACCCGCGCATAGAGCCCGGCCAGCGCCGCGCCCAGCGCCCCCGCCAGCCGGCGGGCGATGCCCTGGCGCATCTGTGCGCCCTCCGCCGCCGCGGGCAGCCGGGCGGCCAGCATCGGCACCAGCGTCAGCGTCACCGCCGAGGAGATCGCCACCGAGATCGCCAGCACGAAGCCGAATTCGCGGAACAGCCCGCCCGCCTGGCCGGGCAGGAAGCTGATCGGCACGAACACCGCCGCCAGCGTCGCGGTGGTGGCGATGACGGCGAAGAACACCTCGCGCACCCCCACCAGCGCCGCCGCCCGGGGCCCGAGGCCCATGG
>RFGB01000080.1 GCA_003697125.1 Alphaproteobacteria bacterium | reverse complement strand
CGCGTCGAGGGGGAGCCTCCATGCGTCTTTTTGCCGCCATTCCGCTGCCGCTCGGCCTTCGGGACCGGCTGGAGATGCTGCAATCCGGCCTGCCGGAGGGGCGCCCGGTGCCGCCGGAAAACTTCCACGTCACCCTGGGATTCTTCGACGAATGCGACCGGCACCTGGCCGAGGACATCCACGCCGCGCTGTCGGTGATCCGGGGGCCGGCGCCGGCGCTGATGTTCGACGGGCTGGGGATCTTCGGCGACGGTCGGCCCAGGGTGCTCTACGCGGCGCTCAGGCCCGATCCGGCGCTGACGCGGCTGCGCGACAAGGTGCTGACCGCGGCGCGCGGGGCGGGGCTCAACCTGCGGCGCGAACGCTATGTGCCCCATGTCACCCTGGCGCGCTTTCCCGCCGGCACCGGGCGCGGCCCGCGCCTGGAACGCTGGCTGGCCGAACGGGCGGGCTTCGCCCACGGCCCGGTGGCGGTGTCGGACTTCGCGCTGTTCCGGTCGGATCTCGGCAGCGGCGGCGCGGTCTATACCGAGCTTGCGCGCTATCCGCTGGCGGCCTGACGGGGGCTCAGCCCGGCAGATCCCAGAAGGGGCGGGCGGCCTCGGCGCGCGCGGCCTCGCGGCTGATGCCGATGTCGCGCAGCATCCGCTCGTCCAGCTCGGCCAGCCGGCGGCGCTGGCTGGCGACGTCGATCCAGGCGAACAGCCGCGCCAGCAGATGCGCCGGGCGGGGCCTGGCGGCGGGCGGGGTTGCGATCGGGGCGCAGCATTCGGCGGTCATGATTGCCTCCATCACCAAACGCGAACAATCGCCTTGCGGCAATGACGATTCGTGAAGTATCCTGCGGCGCAACAGAAGTAAAACCAATCTTTGTTGGATCATTCATCACGAAAGGTGATGCATGCCCCGCCATCTCGATCTCGCCGCGCTGCGCAGCCTGGTCACCATCGCCGAAACCGGGGGCGTGACCCGCGCCGCGGCACGGCTGGGCCTGACCCAGTCGGCGGTGTCGATGCAGGTGCGCCGGCTCGAGGAGCTGCTCGGGCAGACCTTCCTCGATCGCTCCGGCCGCGGCGTCAGCCTGACCGCCGAGGGCGAGCAGCTCGTCTCCTATGCCCGGCGCATGCTGGCGCTGAATGACGAGATGGTGGCGATGATGACCGATGCCGCCTATGCCGGCGAGGTCAGCCTCGGCGTGCCCTCCGACATCGTCTATCCCCACATTCCGCAGGTGCTGCGCCAGTTCCACGCCGCCTGGCCGCGCATGCGCGTCCTGCTCGACAGCAGCTACACCCGCAAGCTGAAGCGCCGGCTGGCCGCGGCGAGCTGGACCTGATCCTGACCACCGAGGATGACACCGATGCGGGGGGCGAGACGCTGGACAGCCCCCGCCTGGTCTGGGTCGGCGCGCCGGGGGGCTGCGCATGGCGCGCCCGCCCGCTGCGGCTGGCCTTCGAGAACAACTGCATCTTCCGCCCCACGGTGCAGCAGGCGCTGGATCGCGCCGGCATCGCCTGGGAGATGGCGGTCAATGCCGACAACACCCGATCGATCGAGGCCGCCGTCTCCGCCGACCTTGCCGTGCATGCCTCGGTCGAGACCAGCATTCCGCCCTATCTGGAGCCGATCCGCCATGGCGGCGCCCTGCCGGATCTGCCGGCCACGCGGGTCAACCTCTATCTGGCCAGCGGCCCGCGGCACGAGGCGGTGGCGGCGCTGGCCGACATGATCCGCGCCGCCTTCCGGGGCGCGGCGGCGCCGCAGGCGGCGGCCTGACCGGCGCGGCCGGGGTCAGCCCGGGACCACCACCACCTTGCCGGTCGCCGCCCGCCCGGTCAGAAGCTCCAGCGCCCGCCCCGCCTCGGCAAGCGGCAGCTGATGGCTGACATGGGGCTTCAGCCGCCCCTCGCCATACCACGCGATCAGCCGCGCCATGCTGCGGGTGATCACCCCGGGGGCGAATTTCAGATAGCCCCCCCAGTAGAGGCCGATCACCGTCAGGTTCTTCACCAGCAGGATATTGGCCGGGATCTGCGGTATCTGGCCGCTGGCAAATCCCAGCGGGATCAGCCGCGCCTCGGGATTGGCCGCGCGCAGCGCCGCGTCGAACTGCGCGCCGCCCACCGGATCATACACCACGTCGGCCCCGCCCAGCGCCTTGATCGCGGCGCGCAGATCGGCGGTCGCGCTGTCGATCAGGTGATCGGCCCCCTTGGCGCGGGCCACCGCCAGCCGCTCGGCCCCGCGCGCGCAGGCGATCACCTCGGCGCCCATCAGCTTGCCGATCTCCACCGCGGCCAGCCCCACGCCCCCCGCCGCCCCCAGCACCACAAGCCGCTCGCCGGGCTGCATGCGCGCGCGGTGATCCAGGGCGACATGGCTGGTGCCATAGGTGATCGCGAAGGCCGCGGCATCGGTGAAGGGCATCGCGTCGGGAATCGGCGTCACCCGGTCCGCCGGCACCACCGCCAGCTCGGCGAAGCCACCCACGCCGCACATCGCCGCAACACGGCTTCCCACCGGCGGACCCTGCACCCCGGGGCCCAGCGCGGCCACCTCGCCCGCGATCTCCATTCCCGGGGCGAAGGGCGGGTCATGGCGTTCCTGATAGCGGCCCGCTACCATCAGCGTGTCGGCGAAATTGACCCCGCATGCCCGGACCCGGACGAGCACCTCGCCCGGGCCGGGCACGGGGTCGGGGATCTCCTCCACCACAAGGGGACCGCCGAGCTGATGGATACGGGCTGCGCGCATGGTCTTTCCTCCGTCCCGATGCCGCGCCAGCCTAGCGCGAGTGACCGCCGGAAGTGGAGACCGATGTGAACCTGCCCCACGCCAAGACGGCGCATTTCCTGTCGCAGGCAGACTATGCCGAGCTGCTCGGCTCGGCCTTCACCGCAAGGCTGTGGCGCGCGCTGCCCGCGGCGCTGAGCGGCCCGGTCCGCGACCGGCTGGCGACCTGGCCCGGCGCGCCGGCCGAGGATCTGCCGGCCAACCGCATCGCCGCGGGGCTGCATGCGCTGGCGCGCGACGGGCGCTGCCCCGAGATCACCGCCGCCTGGCCGCCGGGGCACGGGCCGCTGGATCGCGCCCTGCGCGCGGCCTTCCGCGACCATCAGGATTTCCTGCTGCCCTGGCTCGACCATCCGCCGCAGACCAACGAGGTCGCGCGATCGGGCGTGCTGCTCGGCCTCGTCCTGATCCTCGCGGCCCGCACCGGCATGCCAATCGAGCTGATCGAGATCGGGGCCAGCGCGGGGCTCAATCTCGGGCTCGACGGGTATTCCTATGATCTCGGCGCGGCCGGGATCCGGAAGGGCAACGCCGTGCACATCGCCTGCGACTGGCGCGGCGCCTGGCCCGACCCCGGCACGCCGCTGCGGATCGAGGCCCGCGCCGGCTGCGACCTTGCGCCGATCGATCCCGCCGACCGCGCCATGCGCGAAAGGCTGATCGCCTGGATCTGGCCCGATCAGACCGATCGCCTGGCCAGGGCCGAGGCCGCGCTCGACGCCGCGGCGGCGGCGCCCTGGCGGGTGGAGCGGGCCGAGGCCGCCGCATGGCTGGCCGGGCGGCTGGCCCGCCCCCAGCCCGCGGGGCGGCTGCGGGTGCTGATGCATTCGGTGATGTGGCAGTATCTGCCCGAGGCGGCACGCGCCGGGATCGGCGCGGCGATGGCCGCGGCCGGAGCGCGTGCGACCGCCGACCGGCCGCTGGGCTGGGTGCGGATGGAGGGTGACGGGATCCGCGATTCCGCGGCGCTTGGCCTGACCCTGTGGCCGGGCGGGCAGACCCTGCGCTGCGGCCGGGCGGGCTGGCACGGGGGCTGGGCGCAATGGCAGGGCTGAGCGGCGGGCCCGGGGGCAATGGCCTGGCGCGCCGTCAGGCCCCGCCGGATGGGGGCGCGGCCGGCCCGCCCGCGCCGCCCGGCCACGACCTGACCACCGGCGCGCTGCCCGCCCATTTCCGGCGCCTCGCGGTGCCGGGGGCGGTGGGAATGGTGTTCTCGACCCTGACCAATGTCACCGACACCTTCTTCGCCGGAATGATCTCGACCAGCGCCCAGGCCGGGCTCGCCCTGTCGGCGCAGGTCTTCATGCTGCTGGTCGCGCTGGGCTTCGGGATGAACGGGGCGATGGCGGCGCTGGTCGGCAATGCGCTGGGGGCGCGCTCGGGCGCGCAGGCGCGAATCGCCGGCCAGGGGCTGATCCTGGCGGCGCTGATCGCGCTGGCGCTGCTGGTCGCCGGCCGGCTGCTGGCCCCGGCGCTGGTGGGTCTGATCGCCGCGCCGGGGCCCGCCCGGATCGCGGCGCAGGATTATCTGACGATCCTGCTGTGGGCCGCGCCGGCCTTCCTGGTCGGGTGGGGCGCCAACGGGATTCTGAGCGCGCAGGGCGACACCCGCTCGATGAGCCGCGCCCAGATCGGCATCTTCCTCGCCAATGCCGGGCTGGATCCGCTCCTGGTCTTCGGGATTCCCGGGCTGCTGCCGGGGATGGGATTCGACGGCATCGCCGTCTCCACGGTGCTTTGCAATCTGGGGATGCTGGGCTGGATCCTGTGGCGGGTGATGCGCTCGCCGGTCATGGCCGGGGCCGCGCGGCGCTGGCGGCCCGATCCGGGGCTGTGGCTGACGATCCTTGCCCAGGCGGTGCCCGCCAGCCTCGCCATGGTCATCATGATGATCGCCGGCTTCGTGCTGCAGTATCACCTGGCCGGCTACGGGGCCGAGGCGCAGGCGGCCTATGGCGTTGCGCTGCGCATCGAGCAGGTCCTGCTGCTGCCCGCTTTCGGGCTGACCGGGGCGCTGTTGCCGATCGCGGCGCAGAACCTGGGTGCGGGGCGGGCCGAGCGGGTGCGCGAGGCGGCGCGGTTCTGCGTGGTCACCGGATGGGTGCTGATGCTGGGCGCGGCGGCGATCCTGTGGCTGGGCGGGCGCGCGGCGATGGGGCTGTTCACCGATGATGCGCGGGTCATCGCCCTGGGCGCGGGCTATCTGGCGGTCGATGGGTTCCTGCTGCCGGTCTATGTGACCCTGTTCGCGATCAATGCGCTGTTGCAGGCCTTTCGCAGGCCGGTCTGGGTGATGGTGATCGGGCTGTGGCGCCAGGGGGTGGCGGTTGCGCTGTTCGTGCGGCTGTTCTCGGTCGGGCTGGGGCTGGGGGTGCCGGGGGTCTGGTATGGCCTGGCGGCGGCGGTGCTGTCGGGGCTGGTTCTGGCGGTCGCCATCGTGGAATGGCAGGCGCGGCCGCTGGTGGGCGGCCTGCTGTGGCGCGCCGGCCCCCGCCCCGGGGCCGGCGGGGCCGGGGCGCGGGGCTGACCGGCGGGGCTCAGCCGGGCGCGGGCTCCGCCCCGCGCCACAGCCGGGCGAGCAGCCGGTCGAGCGACAGCCAGCCCCCGCCCCGGATCACCAGCACCGCCAGCACGAAGACCCACAGCGTGCGCTGGTCCATGATCGCCGAACCCGACACCCGGTCGAACAGCGCGCCGATCGTGGCGGCGTCGACCCCGTGAAAGGCGATGTCCACCCAGGACTGGACCAGGACGAAGCCGATCATCCCCAGCGCGGCCAGCCGCGTGAACAGGCCCAGGATGATCAGCGCGGGCAGGACGAATTCGGCCCATGTGCCCAGGGCCACGATCCACGACCAGGGGAACCACGGAATGGCCGAGGCATCATAGCCCGCCGCCTCCATCTGCGCGGGCAGGATCTGCATGTAGGCGGCGTCGGTGAAGTCGAACAGGCCGAAGATCCCCTCGCCGATCTTCGTGCGGGCGCTGTTCCAGTAATAGCCGGCAAGCACCGCGGCAAAGACGAAGCGGGCGGCAAGGCCCAGGAAGCCGCCGCCCAGCCAGGCCTCGATGCGCGTGAACACCGCCGCATGGATGCGGACCAGGGTGATGACGATGCGTCCGGCACGCTCCATGCGGGCCTCCCTCAGCCTGCCCCGGCGACAAGGCCGTGGTCGAAGACGAAACGCAGGAATTCGGCCAGACGATCGGGCCCGGCCGCCTCGGTCAGCTCGGCCAGCGTCGCGCCACGGGCCAGCATGCCCAGCGCCGCCGCATGCGCCGGGTCGGCAACCGCGACGAGCACCTCGTCGAAGGGACGCGCGACCACGGCGGTCTCGGCGCGGGCCATGTCCACCGGCGCGCCGGGTCGGCCGGTCAGCTCGGCCCACAGGCTGGCCACGGGATAGCGCGAATGCACCAGCCGCAGCGCCGGGTGGGGCATGAGCCGCGTGGCGGGCAGGTCCGCCGCGGCGCGCGCGGCCAGCGCCGCCCCGGTCATCGGTGCGGCGTCCGCGGCGTTGTAGGCCTCGGCCCGGGCCCATTCCAGCCGGGCGACATCGGCCAGATAGGGGACGCGGCCGGCGGGAGGAAAGGCGGCGATCCAGTCCGCAAGGGCGCCGCCCCAGGCGATCAGCACCGGGCCTTCGGGGGGATGGGCGCGGACGAAGTCGGCGGCCATGGCGCGGAAGAACGCCTCGCCCACCAGCCTGCGCACCGCGGGATAGACCTCGCCCAGCGCCGCGACCAGCCCGCCCACGACATTGTTGCGGTGGATGGCAAGGCGCGGATGCGCGGGCCCCGGCCCCGGCGGGGCCAGCAGCGCCGCGGCCAGCGCCGCCTGGGGGATCGGCTCAGGCATGGGCGGCCTCGGACCCCGCCCGCGCCGCCCGGGGCAGCTGGGCCAGGATCGATTCGACCGCCGCGGCCTCGGCCAGAAGCACGTCGAGCCCCGGCAGGTCGTTGTCCCACTCGATCAGCGTGGGCAGGGGGCCGCTGCGCCGCACCGTCCGGCGGTAGAGCTCCCACACCGCCGCGTCCACCGGCCGGTCATGGGCATCGATCAGCACCCGGCTGCCTTCGGCATCGAGCTGGACGGCATGGCCCGCAAGATGGATCTCGCCCACCTGGCCGAGGGGGAAGCGGTCGAGATAGCCCGCGGCGGAATAGCCGAGATTGCAGGCCGAGACATGGACATTGTTGATGTCCAGCAGCAGCCCGCAGCCGGTGCGGCGGGCGAGCTCGGCCAGGAAGTCGGTCTCCTCCATCGTCGATCCGGGCAGGTCGAGATAGCGCGAGGGGTTCTCGATCAGGATGGCGAGCCCCAGCGCCTCCTGAACCTCGTCGACATGCCGCGCCACCCGCTCCAGCGTCGCCGCGTCATAGGGCAGCGGCAGGAGGTCGTTGAAATAGATCCCCTCATGGGTCGACCAGGCCAGATGTTCCGAGAACCGGGCCGGGCGAAGCCAGTCGATCAGCGCGCGCAGGCGGGCGAGGTGGTCGCGGTCGGGCCGCGCCTCGCCCCCGATCGACAGTCCCACCCCGTGCAGCGAGACCGGATAGCGTTCGGCCAGCGCCGCCAGCATCCGCCGCGGCGGGCCGCCCGCGCCCATGTAGTTCTCGGCGTGAACCTCGAAGAAGCCGATATCGGGCCAGTCGGCCGCGATGGCGGGCCAGTGGGCATGCTTGAACCCGATCCCGGCGCGGCAGGGTAGGGCGGTCATGGCAGGCTCCTCGACGGTTGGCATGGGGCGCGGGTCGGCATGGGGCGCGCGCCCCGGGATGCGGCCGGCGGCGCCCCGCCGGCCGGTGGCGGGGCAGGGCCCGCGATCAGCTCTGGGGCAGGTCGCGATCCAGCGGAGTCAGCGAGCCCCTGCGGTCCCCGGGCAGGCGATACTCGGCCTTGTCCTCCTCCACGCCGTATTTCAGACAGTCCCCGGCCGGGACCAGCTTCCACGCATTGCCCTGGTAGTCCACCGTCGAGGTCCCGGCGCAGGTGGTGCCGGGCCCCGCGGCGCAGTCGTTCTTGCCCGCCAGCGCGATGCCGTAGCATTTCTCCTTGGCCTGGGCCTGTGCGGGGGCGGACTGACCGGCCAGCGAGGCGACGGCGGCGGCCAGCGCCGCGGCGATCAGAACCCGGTCATGCATGAAGCACTCTCCCTTCCTTGTGCGTGTCATCGGGGCGGTGACATGCCGCCCTGTCCGCCATTCGCCGCAACGCGCGCCGGTGTTACATCCGCCCCCTTCCGCTGACGCAGCCGTGATCGCGGCGACCGGTCACGCGCTTTTGCCTTGACCGCTCGCGCCGCCGCGCCTTCGATGCCGCCATGGCGCCGCAGGTCGACATCGCTCATGCACGGCGCTGGGCCGCGGCGCTGATGTCGGCGCGGGCCGGCGATCCGGCCCCCTGGGAAGCCGCGCTGGCCGAGATCGCGGCGATGCTCCGCCCGCTGATCCGGGCGCGGATGGCGCGCATGGGGCTGTCGGCCGAGGATGCCGAGGAGGCGCTGCAGGAGACGCTGATCGCCCTGCATCTGCGTCAGGCCAGCTGGGACGCCGACCGGCCGATCCTTCCCTGGATCCGCGCCATCGCGCGGCACAAGAGCCTGGACATCGCCCGGCGCGAGGGCCGCCGCCGCGCCCGCGCCCTGGCCCGGCCGGTCGAGGATCTGGCCGAGATCCTGCCCGCGCCCCCCGGACCCCGGCCGGAGCTGGCGGATGCCGAACGCCTGCTGGCCGGGCTTCCCGCGCGCGAACGCGGGGTGGTCTCGGCGCTGGGGATCGAGGGCGAGAGCGTCGCCGCCGTCGCCCGGCGCCTGAGCATCACCGAATCCGCGGTGCGCGTCGCCTTCCACCGCGGGCTGAGGCGGCTGCGCGGGCTGGCCCTGACCGAGGCTCCGGCATGACCAGCCCCCGCCGCACCGAACAGCTGATCCGGCATCTGGCCCGCCTGCCCATGGGCCCGGCGGACGCCTTCGAACGCGCGCTGGCAACGGGGCTTGCCGCGGCGATCGGGCTGGGGCTGTGGGCGCTGGACGGCCTGGGCGCGGTGCGGCCCGATGCGGGGCTGGGCGCGCCGGTCATCGCGGTCGCGATCCGTTTCGGCGGCGGCCTGGCGCTGTTCGTGATCGCCCTGATCTGGCTGCGCGATGCCGCGCGGCCCGAGAGCGGCGCCAGCCTGCCGCTGGCGCTGGTCGCGGCGCTGGCGGTCGCGGTGCTGGCGGTGGCGCTGCGGCTGACCGCGGCCGAGCGGGTGCAGATGCTGCGCCCGCTCGCCGACTGCCTGCTCCCGATCCTCGCGCTGGGCGCGCTGCCCCTGGGCGCGGCGCTGGCGGCGCTGCGCCGCGGCGCGCCGGGCCGGCCGGCCCGGGCCGGGGCGCTGGCCGGGCT
>RFGB01000079.1 GCA_003697125.1 Alphaproteobacteria bacterium | reverse complement strand
GGCCGGGTCTCGCCGGCGATCTGCGGCGCGGAGCCGGCGCCCGCCCGCTCGGGCGTCATGATCTCGATGCGCCGCGGCTTCAGCGCCTCGGGCACCTCGCGCTTCAGTTCCACATGCAGCAGGCCGTTCTCGATGCGGGCGCTTTCGGCACGCACATAGTCGGCCAGCTGGAAGCGGCGTTCGAAGGCCCGGGTGGCGATGCCCCGGTGCAGGAAGGTCCGCTCGCCCTCCTCCTCGGCCTTGCGGCCCGAGATGACCAGGACATTCTCGCGCGCCTCCACCGTCAGCTCGTCCTCCGAGAACCCGGCGACGGCCACGGTGATGCGATAGCTGTCCTCTCCGGTCTTCTCGATGTTGTAGGGTGGATAGCCCTGCCCCGCCTCGCCATTGGCCAGCATGGCCTCGATCAGGTTGGCGAAGCGGTCGAAGCCGACCGTCGAACGGTAGAGCGGTGTCAGATCGAAGCTGCGCATCCGAATCCTCCCATCGAAGCGATTGCTCGGGCGGCCCCCCGTCGCGGGCGGGCCATGCGCCATTGCCGCGGCCCCGGATGAACCGGCAGCCGCGCCGGGAATCTGGGCGCGGAGCGGGGCGGTTTCAAGATCCGCGGCGGACGGGGCGACCCCGGGGGCTCAGCCCCCGCCGGTGCCCTTGCGGCGCAGCACGCGCCGCTTGCCCGATCCGCGCCGGGGCGGGCGGCCCGGCCTGCCGCGATGCAGCGGCGGATGTGGCGGCGCGCGCTCGCCGGCGATCTCCACCAGCTCGAACAGAAGCCCGCCCGTCACCGGCACCGCCTCGACCAGCCGCACCGTGACCGGCAGTCCCAGCGCGAACACCCGGCCCGACCGCTCTCCGGTCAGGGTCTGGGCATGGGGATCGTGATGGAAGAACTCGTGCCCCAGCGTCGAGACGGGAATGAGGCCGTCGGCCCCGGTCTCGTCGAGGCGGATGAACAGCCCCACCCGGGTGATTCCCGATATCCGCCCGGGGAAGGTCGCGCCGACGCGCTCGGCCAGGAAGGCGGCCAGATAGCGGTCGATGGTGTCGCGTTCGGCATCCATCGAGCGGCGCTCGGTGAAGGAGATGTGCTCGGCGATCCGCGCGAGCTCCGCCGCCTCCTCCTCGGTCTGGCCATCGGGACCCCAGCGATGTGCGGCGATCAGCGCGCGGTGGACCACCAGATCGGCATAGCGCCGGATCGGCGAGGTGAAATGGGCATAGGATGGCAGGTTGAGCCCGAAATGGCCCAGATTGCGCGGGCTGTAATAGGCCTGTGTCTGGGTGCGCAGCACCGCCATGTGGATCAGCTCGGCGAAATCCTTGCCCGCCGCCTGCTGCAGCAGGCGGTTGAACAGGGCGGTGCGCACCACCTGCCCCGGGGCGAAGGCCAGGCCGCAGGCCTCGGCCTGTTCGGCGAGCGCGGCCAGCTTGTCGGCCGAGGGCGGTTCATGGACGCGATAGAGGAAGGGCCGGCGCCGGGCCTCCAGCGTTCGGGCCGCCGCGACATTGGCGAGGATCATGAACTCCTCGATCAGCCGGTGCGCCTCCAGCCGCGCGCGGAAGGTCACCGCCTGCACCTCGCCGCGCTCGGACAGCACCACCTGCCGTTCGGGCAGGTCGAGATCGAGCGGCGCGCGCGCCGCCCGCGCCCGGGCCGCGGCGGCATAGGCGCCATAGAGCGGGGCGATCACCGCATCGGCAAGCGGGGCGGTGACCGCGTCGGGCCGGCCGTCGCGGGCGGCCTGAACCTGGTCATAGGTCAGCGCGGCGCGCGAGCGCATCACCCCGCGCCGGAAGCTCTGGCCGCGCAGCGCGCCCGCTTCCGACAGAACCATCCGCACCGCGATGCAGGGGCGGTCCACGCCCGCATGCAGCGAACACAGATCTCCCGACAGCCTTTCGGGCAGCATGGGGACCACCCGGTCGGGGAAATAGGTGGAATTGCCGCGCAGCCGCGCCTCGCGGTCCAGCGCCGATCCGGGGCGGACATAGGCCGCGACATCGGCGATCGCGACCCAGACGATCCAGCCGCCCGGATTGGCGGGATCGGGGTCGGGCTCGGCGGCAACCGCATCGTCATGGTCGCGGGCATCCTCGGGGTCGATGGTGACGAAGGGCAGATGGCGCAGGTCGTCCCGCCCTTCGGCCCCGACCGGCTCGGCGGCCTCCGCCTCGGCCTCCGCCTCCTCGGAGAAGTCGAGCGGGATTCCCCGGGCATGGATCGCGATCAGCGACACCGCGCGCGGCGCGGCCGGATCCCCCAGCCGGGCGGTGACGCGCGCGCGCGCCGCGCCGGTGCCGGGCCGGCCCAGCGCCTCGGCCTCGACCAGCTCGCCATCCCGGGCATGGCCCGCCTCGCCGGCGGGAACCAGCCATTCATGGCGCTCGCGACGGTCCACCGGCTCGATCCAGCCGCCGCGCTCGCCGCGCCGGTAGATGCCGAGGATCCGCCGCGGCCCCGCGGCCAGCCGGCGGATCGGCCGGGCCTGCCAGCCGCCATCGGGACCCGGCGCGATGCGGGCCAGAACCCGGTCGCCGGGCCCGAAGGCGGGATCCTTCGGCCCCGGGCGCAGCTCGATCGGCGGGGCGGACTCGGGGCCTTCCCAGTGCTGCGGCCGCGCCCAGAGGTCGCCATCGGCATCGGGCGCCTCGACCACCAGCACCGCCACCGGCGGCGGGCTGCCGGCGGCGCGATAGCTCCTGCGCTCACGTGCGAGCAGACCCTCGGCCTGCATCTCGCGCAGGGTCTCGCGCAGCGCCGCCCGCTCGGCACCCTTGACACCGAAGGCGCGCGCGATCTCCCGCCGGCCCGCCGCCTGCGGATTGGCCTGAACCCAGGCGAGGATCTCCTCGCGGCTTGGCACCCGTTTCATGGCGCCTTCCGTATCACGCCCGCCGGGACACCGCCAGCCGCCGCGGCGGGGGCGCGGGCCGGCTTGCCTGAACGGCGCGGCGCGCCTAGCGTCGGCGCGGCAACAGCCTGTCGGCCGGAAGGGGCATGGGGCGCGACGATACGCGGATAACGGTGGTCTGTGCCACATACAACCGGGCGGCGGTGCTGCAGCGCTGCCTGCGCACGCTGATCGGCCAGAGCGTGCAGGACTGGGTGGCGCTGGTGATCGGCGACCGCTGCACCGATGACAGTGCCGAACGGGTGGCGGCGCTGGGCGATCCCCGGATCCGCTTCGTCAACCTTCCCGCCCGCTTCGGGGAACAGGCCGGACCCAATTCGGTGGGGATGGCGCTGGCGCGCACGCCGCTGCTGGCGTTCCTCAATCACGACGACTACTGGTTCCCCGACCATCTGGAACGCGGGCTGGACGCGCTGTCGCGCGGGGGCGATCTCTACTGGGCCCGGGCGGCCTTCTTCACCAACCGCGGCGCGCGCTACGACCGGGCGATCTTCACCGAGGCCTCGCCACCCGCGCGCAGCCTGGCCGGGGCGCTGGACGGCCCGCGCCATTATGCCGAGCCGCTGAGCGCCTGGATCGCGCGCGCCGAGGCGCTGGCGCGGCTGGGTCCGATGCGCCTGGCCGGGCAGAGCGGGCTGGTCCCGCTGATCGACTATTGCGCCCGGGCCTGGCGGGCGGGGCTGCGCCTGGTCTGCGGCACCGAGATCACCGTGCTGAAGGACCGGATGGTTGCGGCCGGCCACGCCTATTCGGGCGACGCGCCCTTCGCCGAGGAATGGGTGGCGATGATGCGCGGCGGCCGCAGCGCCGAGCTGAAGGCGATGATCGCCGATGATCTGTGGCTGGCCGCGGCGCTGGGCATGGCGCGGCCCTTCGATCCGCCGCCGACGGGCAGCGGCATGGCGCGCCACGCCGCCATCGAGCGGGCGAGCGGGATTCCGATCGCCGACATGACCGCCGCGGCGCGGGGCGAGGGGCCCAGCCTGATCGGCGAGGTGCTGATGCGCCGCACCGGCGAGCGGCTGACCGAACAGCCCGATCTCGGCGCGATGATCGCCGCGGCGCGGGCGCAGCTCGGATGAGCACTGGCCAGGACCCCGCGGCCGAGGAGGCGGCCCTGATCGCCTGGCTCGAGGCGGCACGGGCGGCCAGCGGCCTGTCCACGCGGCCGGTCCGCCTGGCGGACTGCCCGGACTGGCGGCTGGACCGGGGGCGGCTGGTCCATCGCACCGGCCGCTTCTTCTTGGTGGTGGGCCTGGCCGATCCCGACGGGACCCTTGGCCTGCAGGGCGGGGTGCAGCCGATGATCGACCAGCCCGAGCTCGGCTGGCTCGGCTTTCTGGTGCGCCGGGGGCGCGACGACATCGAATGGCTGCTGCAGGCCAAGACCGAGCCCGGCAACATGCGCGGCACCGAATTCGCCCCCAGCCTTCAGGCCACGCGCAGCAACTACATGCGGCTGCATGGCGGCCGGCCCACCCGCTTCCTGGAGCTGTTCCGCGCCGGCGGCGCCTTCCTGTCGGATGCGCCCCATTCCGAACAGGGCACGCGCTTCCTGTGGAAGTTCAACCGCAACAGCGTCCTGGCCCTGCCGCCCGGATCCGCGCCCGAACCCGGGACCGGCGAGAACTGGCGCTGGGCCTCCGGCCGCGCCCTGCGCCGGCTTCTGGGCAGTTCGCACCTGGTCAACACCGACGCGCGCTCGGTGATCGCCTCGGCCCCCTGGGCGCTTCTGGCCGGGGGCGGACCGCTGTTCCGGGCGGGCTGCCTCGCACGCTCATACCGGATCGCGGCACCGGGTCCGGCAAGGCTTCTGAACCACGCCGGCCCCGCCCGGTGGCCGCGCTTGCGGCTGGTGGGCCTGCCCGAACTGCCGGGCTGGCGCCCGGGCGACAGCCGGCTGGTCACCCATGCCGGCACCGGCGTCGCGCTGCATGCCGTCGCGGCGCGCGACCGCGAGGTTCCCCGCTGGTGCCAGCCCTTCCTGGTGCAGGACCGGCCGGCCGAGGCGGTGTTGCTGATGCGCCTGCAGGACGGGGTGGCGCAGGTGTTCCTGCGCATCCTGCGCGAGCCGGGCTTCGGCGGGCGGGCGGAATTCGGCCCGTCGCTGCATTCCGCTTTCGAGACCCCGCCGCCGCTGGCCGAGCTGGCCGGCCGCCGCCGCGGGCGCGACCTGGCGGTGCTGCATCAGGGCGACGAGGGCGGGCGCTTCATGCGTGCCGAGACCGTCTATCGCGTCCGCCTTGTGCCCCGCACGCCGCCGCGCCAGCGCCATCCCTTCGGGCTGTGGGTGGATCTCGCGACCCTGGAATCGCTGACCCGCCGGGCGGGCACCACCACCAACGAGCTGCGCACCCTTGCATCCATGATCCTCAGCGCCGATTTCGACGCGGCCTGCGCCGATCTGGGCTGAGGGGGGGCTCGCCGCTCAGGTGAGGGATTCGAGCGCCCTCTGGATGTATTCCGCGCGCAGGCGCTGGGTGACGGGTCCCGGCCGGCCATCGCCGACGGGGGTTCCCTCGATCTCGATCACCGGCATGACGAAACCGGATGCGGAGGTGGTGAAGGCCTCGGCCGCGTCCCGGGCCTCCTCGGGGGTGAAGGGGCGCTCGGTGGCCTTCAGGCCCAGCGCGGCGGCGATGTTCAGGATGGCGGCGCGGGTGACGCCGTGCAGGATGGCGCTGGACAGGTCGCGGGTCACGATCTCGCCGCCGCGGGTGATGATCCATGCATTGTTGGAGGTCCCCTCGGTGACCAGCCCGTCCTCGACCAGCCAGGCGTCGTCGCATCCGCGCTCCCTGGCCCGCATCTTGGCGATGGCGGGGTAGAGGAGCTGGACCGTCTTGATGTCGCGCCTTGCCCATCGCAGGTCGGGCATCAGGGCGACGCGCAGCCCGCGCGCCGCGGCGGGGTTGTCGATCAGCGGCCTGGCCTGGGTGAACAGCACCAGGCCGGGGGTCATCCCCGCCTCCCAGGCGAAGTCCCGGTCGGCCACCCCGCGGGTGACCTGCATGTAGACGACGCCTTCGCCGAGGCGGTTGCGGTCGATCAGCTCGCGGTGGATGGCCAGCAGCTCCGCCTCGGACCGGGGCATCGGGATGGCGAGTTCGGCCAGCGACCGCTTCAGCCGCGCGACATGGCCCGGCCAGTCGACCAGGCGGCCGCGCAGCACCGAGGTGACCTCGTAGACCGCGTCGGCGAACAGGAAGCCGCGATCGAAGATCGGAATCCGCGCCTCCTCCTCGGGCAGGAAGTCGCCATTGACATGGACGATGCGGCCCATCCTCACCCCCACAATGCGGCTTCGGGCGGATGCATCCGCGCCCCGGCATAGCGGACCGGCGGGTCGCGGTCGGCGGCCAGCAGCAGCGGCGCATCCAGGTCGACGACATCGGCCCCCTGGGCCAGGAGATGTGCCGGCGCCATGGCCAGCGAGCTGCCCAGCATGCAGCCCACCATGATGCCGAAGCCCGCGGCGCGCGCCGCCTCGGCCAGCGCCAGCGCCTCGGTCAGCCCGCCGGTCTTGTCGAGCTTGATGTTGACCATGTCGTAGCGCCCCTTCAGCGCGGCCAGGCTGGCGCGGTCGTGGCAGCTCTCGTCCGCGCAGACCGAAATCGGCCGCGGCAGGCTGTCCAGCGCCGCATCCTCGCCCGCGGGGAAGGGCTGTTCGATCAGCGCCACGCCCGCCGCCTCCAGCGCGGGCAGCAGGGCAAGATAGGCCTCGGGCGTCCAGCCCTCATTGGCATCGACGATCAGCCGCGCATCGGGGGCACCCTCGCGCACCGCCCGCAGCCGGTCCAGGTCCGCGCCACCCCCCAGCTTGATCTTCAGGAGCGGCCGCCACGCATTCTCGGCCGCCTTGGCGCGCATCGCATCGGGCGCATCCAGCGACAGCGTGTAGGCGGTGACCACCGGCTCGGGTTCGGGCAGGCCGGCCAGTTCCCAGACCCGGCGGCCGGCGGCCTTGGCATGCCAGTCCCACAGCGCGCAGTCCAGCGCGTTGCGCGCCGCGCCCGCCGGCAGTTCCGCCAGAAGGCCCAGACGGTCGCAGCCCCCGGCGATCGCCGCCTCGGCCGACAGGATCTGCGCCTCGACGCTCTCCATGCTCTCGCCATAGCGGGCATAGGGCACGCATTCGCCCCGGCCGGTGATCCCGTCGCGTTCCAGGGTCACCGTCAGCACCCGCGCCTCGCGCCGCGACCCGCGCGAGATCGCGAACACCCCCGCGACCGGAAAGCTCTCGGCCCGGACCGTCAGCCGCATGCCAGCGCGTCCACCAGCCGCCCCGCCCCGTCGCGGAACGGGTCCACCGCCGGCAGGCCCATGCGCCGCTCGGTCTCGGCCAGATAGCGCCGCGCCGCATCGGCATCCAGCCCGGCGGTGTTGACCGATACCCCGACGGTCCTGACCGCGGGATTGACCCGCCGGCCCAGCGTCTCGGACAGCGACCGCAGCTCCTCGAGCGAGGGCAGCGGATAATCCGGCAGCCCCCGCATATGCGCCCGCGTCGGCTCGTGGCACAGCACGATCGCATCGGGCTGGCCGCCATGCAGCAGCGCCAGCGTCACCCCCGAATAGGACGGGTGGAACAGGCTGCCCTGACCCTCGATCAGATCCCAGTGATCGGGGTCGTTGTCCGGCGTCAGCCATTCCACCGCGCCGGCCATGAAATCGGCGACCACCGCATCCAGGGGCACCCCGGACCCGGTGATCAGGATTCCGGTCTGGCCGGTGGCGCGGAAGGTCGCCTTCATCCCCCGCGCGCGCATCTCGCGCTCCATCGCCAGGGCGGTGTACATCTTGCCGCAGGAACAGTCCGTGCCCATCGCCAGCAGCCGCATGCCCCGCCGCTTCCGGCCATTGGCGATCGGATAGCGCCGGTCAGGCACCCGAACGTCCAGCAGACGCCGCCCATGGGCGCGCGCCGCCGCGACCAGAACCGGCTCGTCGCGCAGAAGCGTGTGCAGCCCCGACGCGAGATCCAGGCCCGCGCCCAGCGCCTCCTCCAGAACCGACAGCCAGGATGGGGAAATCACCCCGCCGCGGTTCGCGACCCCGATCACCATGGTCTTCGCCCCCGCGGCGACCGCCTCGGCAATCGTCATGTCGGGAAGACCGAGATCCGCCCGGCAGCCCTCCATCCGGTACTGGCCGACGGCCGCATCCGGACGCCAGTCGCGGATGCCCTGGGCCACCTTGGCCGCCAGAGGGTCGGGCGCATCGCCCAGGAACAGAAGATACGGAGCTTCGATCATCGCACACCCGGTCTGGATCGCCGTGCATTGATGCAACGATCGGGTGCGATTGTCATGCCGAAAATTCCGCCGCCCCGGGGGCGCGGCGGCTCAGGCGGCGGCGGTGGGGACGGGCAGGTCCGGCAGCCGCCCGGAGAGCGCCGCCAGGCAGGGGTGGGGCGCGCGCTCGTCGGGAATCGCGCACAGCCCCGCCCGCGCCGCCCATGTCCCGAAGCCGGGATGGGCGGTGAGGACCGCGAAGGGGATCGCCAGGATCAGCCCGGCCAGCACCGGGGCGGCCCAGGGCAGCGCGTCGGGCGCCGCGGCCAGGATCGCCGCCGCCAGCACCAGCCCGAACAGGGTCTGCGGCCACAGCCCGCGCGCCGCCTCGGCCCAGGACAGCGCCCGCGGATCGCGCTGCTGCCCCGCCCAGACGATGCGCCGGCCAAACGGCAGCCCCGCCAGGAACAGCGTGACGCGGAACGCCACCACGGGCGCGAGCAGCATGGAGAAGACCGTCTCGGCCAGCGCCCCGGCGGCGAACCGGCCCCGCCCGCCATAGGCGGCCGCGCCGCCCGGACGCAGGGCGATGTCGAGCCAGCCAGCGATCTTCGGGAACAGGCTGACCGCGAACATGATGAAGAACATCGCCATGCCCAGCGCGAAGTCGATCCCGGCGATGTCGCCGACGAGCAGCTTCCAGGCCGCGGCCAGGGTCATCAGCATCCAGGCCGGCGCGGCCAGATACATCATGATCGCGGCAAGGATCTGGAAACGGCTGGCCGGCGGCAGGCCGGGCATCGCCAGGAAGGGCCAGTACTGCATGTTCCCCTGGCACCAGCGCAGGTCCCGCCGGGTGAAGTCGAGCAGCGTCACCGGGTTGTCCTCCCAGCTCTCGCCCTCGACGGGCAGCACCCGCACCTCCCAGCCCGCCCGGCGCATCAGCACCGCCTCGATCTGATCATGGCTGAGGATGTGACCCGAGAGCGGACCGCGCCCCGGCAGGACCGGCAGCGCGCAGTGATCGCGGAAGGGCGCGGTGCGGATCAGCGCGTTGTGCCCCCAGTAGGGGCCGCAGTCACCCTGCCACCAGGCCGATCCCATGGTGTAGCTGCGCATGCCGTGGCGCATGCCGAACTGGAAGATGCGGGCGAAGGCGCTGGTGCTGGGCGTGCCCACCACCAGGCTTTGCAGGATGCCAAGCCGCGGATGGGCGCCCATGATCCGCAGCATGCGCAGGATCATCGGCCCCGACATCAGCGAATCGGAATCCAGCGGCAGGAAGAACGCATAGGCCCCGCCCCGGTGCTCGATCCAGTCGCGGATGTTCCCCGCCTTCCAGCCGGTGTTCCGCGCACGCCGGCGATAGACCGCCCCCGCCCCCAGAAGCGGCCGCGCCCGGGCGAAGACGCGCTCCTCCTCCGCCGCGATCGCGGGGTCGGAACTGTCCGACAGCACGAAGACGTCGAAGCGGTGCCCCTCGCCGGTGGCATCCAGCGAGGCCCGCGTCGCCGCCAGCCGCGCCAGCGCCCTTTCCGGATCCTCGTTGCGCAGGAACATCAACAGCGCCACCCGCCCCTCGGGCAGCGGCGCATCGGCCGCGGCCAGATGCGGCGCGGCGCGCATCAGCCCGTCGCGCGCCCCGTGCAGCAGCCACAGCCCCAGCACCGCGTTCCAGAAGCCGAGCACCGTCCACGGCGCGCCGATCAGGAAGCCCGCAAGGATCACGAGATCCGGCGCGCTCCAGCCATCCGCGCCCAGGATCCGGATGATCGCCGCCGAAAGCCCCGCCATGGTCAGGACGTTCAGCGCCGCCACCAGGCGCCGGCGCCGGGCCAGCAGCGCGGCCGGCTGCAGCCCGGCGGGCGTCATCGCCGCGGGGGCGGTGACAGGGGAATGCGGATCATGCTTCATGGCCGGGGTTCCGAATCATGCGCCCGCCGCGCGGTCCGGCGGCGGACAGACGCCAGGGAGATGCCAGCAATGCCCCGCGCGCTGTGGCATGTCGCCCCCGGCCGGTCGGTGATCGCGCCGGCGGCCGAGGGGTCGGGCGAGGTGCTGGTCCGCACGCTGTGGTCCGGCCTGTCGCGGGGCACCGAAAGGCTGGTGGCCGAGGGCCGCGTCCCGCCTTCCGAGCATGGGCGCATGCGCGCCCCGAGGCAGGAGGGCACCTTCCCCTTCCCGGTGAAATACGGCTATGCCGCCGTGGGCCTGGTGGAGGCCGGCCCGCCCGCGCTGGCCGGCCGCATGGTCTTCGCGCTGCATCCCCATCAGACCGCCTTCCGCGCCGCGCCCGGCGACCTGCTGCCCCTGCCCGGGGCGGTGCCCCCGCGCCGGGCCATCCTCGCCGCCAACATGGAAACCGCCCTCAACGCCATCTGGGATGCCGAACCCGCCCCCGGCAGCCGCGTGCTGGTGATCGGGGCCGGCACGGTCGGCTGCCTGACCGCCCGGCTGGCCGCCACCCTGGGCCGCTGTCAGGTGATCCTTATCGACCGCCTTGCCGAAAGGCGAGGGGTCGCGCATGAACTTGGCGTGAGCTTCGCCACCTCCACCGCGGGGATCGAGGATGCCGATCTGGTGTTCCACTGTTCGGCCAGCGCCGCGGGGCTTGCCGACGGGCTGGCCGCGCTGGGCTTCGAGGGTCGGCTGATCGAGATGAGCTGGTATGGCGACGCCATGGTGCCGGTGCCGCTGGGCGGGGCCTTCCATTCCCGCCGCCTGAGGATCATCTCGAGCCAGGTGGGCGCGGTGGCGCCGTCCCGGCGCGACAGCCTCACCCCCCGCGACAGGCTGGCGCGCGCGCTGGCGCTGCTCGACGATCCGGCGCTGGATGCGCTGATCACCCACGAGGTCGCCTTCGACGACCTGCCCGCGGCGCTGCCGGGCCTGCTGTCGCCCGACAACCGCGGCTGCATCGGCGTCGCGGTGCGCTATCCCGCCCGGTCCGAGGAATCCTGACCCGCACGGAGCCGCTTCATGTTCAGCGTCGAGGTCCGCGACCACATCATGGTCGCCCACTCCCTGCCCGATCCCTTCTTCGGCCCCGCCCAGGGGCTGCACGGCGCGACCTTCGTCGTCGATGTCGCCTTCTTCCGCCCCGAGCTGACGCGCCACAATGTCGTGGTCGACATCGGCCGGGCCCATGCGGTGCTGAAGGCGGTGCTGGCGCCGCTCGGCTATGCCAATCTCGACCGGCTGTTCCCCGGCGAGATCACCACCACCGAATGGCTCTGCCGGCATATCCTCGAGGGCATCCTCGCGCGGCGCCACGAGCTGGGCGAGGGGGCGGACGGCCTGACCCGCCTGCGGGTGACGCTGCATGAAAGCCATGTGGCGCGCGCCAGCCTCGAACGCGAGATCTGACCGATGCGCGCCGCCTTCGCGGTGCCGGGACCGATCGACACGCCGACCGGCGGCTATGCCTATGCGCGCGCGCTCCTGGCCGCGGCACCGGCCGCGGGGCTGACACTCGATCTGGTCAGCCTGCCCGCGGGCTTTCCGCGCCCGGATGCGGCCGAACTCGACCGGACCGCCCGGCTTCTGTCGCGGCTGTCCGGGCTGGTGCTGATCGACGGCCTGGCGCTGGGCGCGATGCCGCCCGACCTGCTGCGCGCGGCGCCCGGGCCGGTGGTGGCGCTGTGCCATCATCCCTTGTGGCGCGAGACCGGGCTGTCGGCAGCCGAGGCGGCGCGCCTGCGCGACAGCGAGGCGGCGGCGCTGGCGCTGGCCGCGGCGGTGATCGTGCCCAGCCCCGCCACGCTGCGCGACGTCGCGGATCTGGGCGTGCCGCCGGGGCGGATCACCGTCGCGCCCCCCGGGATCGAACCGGCCCCGCCCGCCCCGCGCCGCGGCGCGCCGCCGGTGATCCTGTCGCTGGGCTCGCTCACGCCGCGCAAGGGCCATGACCTGCTGATCGCGGCGCTGGCGCGGATCACCGGGCCCGACTGGCGCTGCGTGATCGCCGGGCCCGACGATCGCGACCCGGCATGGGCGGCCCGGCTGCGCCGGCTGGCCGAACCGCTGGGCGCGCGGATCACCATCCGCGGCGCGGTGGATGCGGCGGGGCGCGACGCCCTCTATGCCGGGGCGGACATCTTCTGCCTGCCCTCGCGCCACGAAGGCTATGGCATGGTCCTGGCCGAGGCGATGATGCGCGGCCTTCCGCTGGTGGCCGCCCGAGCCGGGGCGGTGCCCTGGCTGGTGCCGGCGGCGGCGGGGCTGGTGGTGCCGCCCGAGGATCCCGACGCGCTGGCCGACGCGCTGGGGACGCTCATCTCGGACCGCGCGCGGGCCGACGCCATGGCCGCGGCGGGGCGGGCCCATGCCCTGGGCCTGCCGGGCTGGGTCGAGACCGCCCGGCGCGTCGCCGCGGTGCTGCGGCGGGTGGCGCGATGAGCTTTTCCGCCGACTGGCTGGCGCTGCGCGAGCCCGCCGACAGGGCGGCGCGCGACCCGGGGCTGGTGGCCGAACTGGCCGCCTGGCTGGCGGGCCGCCCGGCGCGCGTCACCGATCTGGGCTGCGGCACCGGCGCCAGCTGGCGGGCGCTGGCCCCGGCCCTGCCCCCCGGCACGCAGTGGCTGATGGTGGATGCCGATCCCGCGCTGCTCGACCGCGCGCGGCGGGCGGCGGCGGGCCGGCCCGGGCTTGGCTTCCTGCGCGCCGATCTGGCCGAGGCGCTCGAGACGGTGCTGGCCAGGCCCGCCGACATCGTCACCGCCACCGCGCTGATCGATCTCGCCAGCCGCGACTGGCTGACGCGCCTGGGCCAGGCGGTGCCGGCCGGCGCGGCGGTCTATGTCGCGCTCAGCTATGACGGGCAGGAAAGCTGGACCCCGCCGCACCCCGCCGAGGCGCGGGCGCTGGCCGCCTTTCACCGCCACATGCGCCGCAACAAGGGGCTGGGATCGGGCCCGGCGCTGGGCCCCGAGGCGGGCGCGGCGCTGGCCGGCATGCTGGCCGCGCGGGGCTGGCGGGTGCGGGTGGCGCAAAGCCCGTGGCGGCTCGGTCCGCGCGACGCCGCGCTGATCGCGGCGCTGGCCGACGGTGCCGCCGCGGCGGTGGCCGAGACCGGCGCGCTGGACCCGGCCACGCTCGGCCACTGGCACGCCGCCCGCCGCGCCGCGCGCGAGGTGCGCGTGGGCCATTGCGACATCCTCGCCCTGCCGCCCGGCTGACGCCCGGCCGTCAGCCCCAGGTCATCCGCGCCAGCACGCCGTCGCGGCAGATGATGCCGTGCCACAGCGCGGCCAGCACATGCACCACCGCGAGCACGCCGATCGCGATGCCCAGCACCCCGTGCAGCCGCAAGAGGGATTCGGCCAGCGCGCGGTCGGGGCCGGTCAGCGCCGGCAGCCGCCCCAGCCCGAAGAAGTCGGGCAGCGCGGGATAGGCGCTGACCCCGATCCAGCCGATCAGCGGCGCGGCGATCAGCAGCGCATAGAGCGCCCAGTGCACCGCCCGGGACATGATCCGCAGCGCCACGGGCAGCGGCGGATAATAGGGCGGCTGGCCCTGCACCGCGCGCACCGCCAGCCTGATCGCGACCAGCGCCAGCACGATCACGCCGACATTCTTGTGCAGATCGTAGAGCCGGTCGAACCCGCCGGGGCCAAGATACGCCTCGACCCAGGGCTTGTTGTCGAAATCCGAGATGACGATCCCCGCGGGAACCATCCCGATCACCAGAACCGCCACGGCCCAGTGCAGGATCTTCTGCGGCAGGCTGTAACCCAGAGGCGTCTGCAACCCGGTGCGCTCCCCGTCGCTGGACGGCGCGGGCAGGACCGTCCCGCCCCGCATCCGGAAGAACCTGATCGAGAATCCGCCCCGGCGCAAGACGTGGCGGCACCCCGCCCGCGGGCGGGGCGCGCTCAGCGCGCGGACAGGCCCAGCGCCGCGGCCCCGCCCGCCCCGCGCTCCGGCGCGGGACGGGGACCGGCCGCGGGGGCGGCCTGGCGCGCGCGCCAGGGCTGGCTGCGGAACCAGCCGGCAAGATACGCCACCCCCACCAGCACCGCGAAGCCCCACAGATTGACCAGCCACAGCGCCCAGAACCCGCTGCCGATCCGGTCGAGGATCACGCCATTGGCCTGGGCCAGCACCATCGAGACCAGGAACACCGCCAGCGACTGCGAGCCGACCTTGCGGATCACCGGCACCAGCCGGACGAACCCCGCGCCGGTCACGAAGGCGCGCCCGCCCGGGCCGATGGCGGCCCAGCCCAGCACCACCAGCGCCAGCAGATGGGCCAGCTGCACCATGCCGATCCGCTCGCCGGGCACCAGGAGATCGGTCCCGAGCCAGCGCGTCGCGGTGACCGAAAGCTGGTGATACAGCCAGCGGTCCAGCGCCGGCGAGAGGCGGGCGATCTCGTCGATCCAGAATAGGGCAGCGTGGCCAGCGCCACCGCCGCGGCAAGCCACTGCACCGCCGCCGAGGGCCGCCCCGGCGGCGCCCAGCCCTCGCTCAGCCGCCGCCCCCCCGGCCCCACCGCCACCCAGGCCAGATAGGCCAGCGCCAGGAAATGCACATAGCGCGCCGCCCCCAGCCAGGTCTTCCACCACAGCGGTTCGCTCAGCGCCCGCAGCTCGGCGATCCAGTCCTGCACCAGCCAGTCATCGGGCAGCCACAGCCCCTGATGGATGCGGAACCAGGCGATGGGCAGGGTCAGCAGGACATAGGCCGCGGCAAGCCGCACCAGGCGCCGGCTGACCGGCGGGGCGGGCAGCCAGCCCATGGCAAGCGCGAAGCCGGTGAAGAAGACCAGCTGCCAGGCGAAGGGGTTGAAGAACCACGGGATGTCCGGCGCCCAGGGCCGCGAGGGCAGATCCATCAGCCCCAGATTGGTCGCAAGCCACATCGCCGCCAGCACCACCGCCACCGCCCCCGCCCCGGCGATGCGCCGGATCGCCATCACCGCCGGCACCATCGCCAGGATCACCAGATACATCGGCAGGATGTCGAAGTAGTTCGGCACCCAGGTCAGCGTGGCAAGACCCAGGAGCGCCTCGCCGGTATCCTCGAACAGTGGCGGCAGCGGCACGCGCGCCACATAGCGGATCGCCGGGTCGCCCCAGCCCTGACGGTCCACCAGATAGAGCAGCAGCGCGGTGGCCAGCACCATGCCGATCTGCGCCCAGTAGACCTGCCAGATGCGCCAGGCGATCCGGGCGGTGCCGATCAGCCAGCCGCGGCGCAGGAAGATCGCGCCGAAGGCCAGCGCCGAGGCGAAGCCCGAACAGAAGACGAAGATCTCGGTGGCGTCCGAGAAGCCGAACCGCGCGGGGATCCACAGCGTCCAGCCATTGCCCGGGGTATGAGCCAGCAGGATGATGAACATCGCCAGCCCGCGGAAGAAGTCGAGGCGCGGGTCCCGTGCCCTGTTCGGCTCGCCACTCATCGCCCCGGTCCTACGCGGCCGCCACCCCGGCCAGCGCCCGCCGGCGGGCGGCGATGCGCGCCATGCAGCGCCGGGTGTAGGGGTCGGCGCTGCCGCGCGCAAGGCCGCGCTCGGCCAGCAGCGCCGCGGCGGCGGTGACATCGCCCGCGCGCAGCGCCGCCTCGACCGTCAGCCGCCAGAACAGGTCGCGCTGGGCATGGCTGCCGCCCAGCGCCTGCTGGCGCGCCAGCCCCGCGCGCAGCTGGCGCAGCGCCGCGCCGAAGGCGCCGTCGCGGAACAGCTTGAGCCCGCGCGCCAGCGGCAGCCCGGCCAAGGCGGCGACCTCGTGCTGTTCATGCCCGCCGGGACTGGCGGCATCGCGCGCGATGCGGGCGACCAGCGCGTCGGCCTCGGCCGCGCGGCCGGCGCGCAGCAGCGCCAGCAGATAGTGCAGGTCGGCGAAGACCAGCATGCCGTCATCGATCCGCCGGGCGGCGAGATCGGCCAGCTCCTCCCAGCGCCGGCCGGTCGGCACGCCCTCGATCTCGAAGCGCATCAGCAGCGAGGCGGCATTGGCGATGTCGCGGAAATCGTCGGTCGGCTCGGGGCGCACCCGCCGGTCATAGAGCGCGAGCGCGGCATCCCGCGCGCCGCTGTCGAGGTGGAACAGCGCCAGGTGCCACCAGACGTGATAGCCGAAGTTGTTGCAGTGCGCCCAGCGTTCGGGCTGCGCGCCCAGCCAGGCGATGCCGTCCCCGGGCCGGCCGGTCATGTCCATCACATGGGCGACCGCATGCAGCCCCCAGGCATCGTCCGGGGCCAGCGCCAGCCCCTCGCGCCCCAGCGCCTCGGCGCGGCGCCAGTCGCCCGCCTCCTCCAGCGCGAAGGCCATGCAGCCCATCAGATAGCCCCGCAGCGGATGATCCTGCCATTGCGGCGCGATCGATTCGAGCGACGCGCGCATCCCCGCGCGATCCCCGGCCATGAAGCGCAGCGCCTGCACCAGCTTCATCGCCAGGGCATCGGTCGGCCAGATGGCCAGCGCGTCGTCGAGGATGTCGGCGGCCGCGCGCAGCCGCCCCCCCAGCGCCGCGCGCAGGGCGCGGATGTGATGGCCGGCGCGGGCATCGGCCACGCCTGCCCGCGCCCGGCGCAGGCAGGCCCATGCCTCGGGCAGCAGCTCGCGCCGGGCCAGCAGCAGCAGGAACAGCCCGCGCGCCGCATGGCCCAGCGCGAAGTCGGGCGCCGCGGCCAGCACGCGTTCCAGCGCCGCGGCGGTGCTGGCGGCATGGGCGAGGAAGCCGCGCTGGACCTCGTTCCAGTCCGCCGCGCGCGCCGCATCGGGCAGCGCCACGGCAAGACCGTTCACGTCATGCTGCATCTGACACCCGTCCTGTTCCCTCGCTGCGCCCGGGGCGGCGAATCCCCGGCGCGCAGCCGGAACCCTGCGCCGACTATGGCATGGCGCGGCCGGCAAGGCGCGCCCGCCTCACCCGCTTGTGACCGCATGGGCGCGGCATGCGGGGTAACGCGGGGCGGCCGTCGCGCGAAGATGCGGTTGCGCGAAGATGAAGCCGGGGCGGCGAGGGATGCGGCCAGATGACCGGGACGGGACGGATTCAGCTGCCGGTGGTGGCGACCGCGCTTGCGGGGGCGGGGCTGTTGTGGCTGGCTGCGGCCGCACAGGGGCCGCGCCATGGCGCGGCGGCGCTGATCGGGATGCTGGCCGGGCTTGCGCTGCATCACGCGGCCTTCGGCTTCAGTTCCGCCTGGCGGCATTTCCTGCGCGCGCGGCGCGGGGCGGGGCTTCGGGCGCAGTTCCTGCTGATCGGGTTGATCTGCCTCGTCTCCTTCCCGCTGATCGGCGCGGGGCAGGCGCGCGGGGTGGTGATGCCGGTGGGGCTTGCCCCGGCGATCGGCGCCTTCGCCTTCGGTATCGGCATGCAGCTCGGGGGCGGATGCGCCTCGGGCACGCTCTATGCCGCAGGGGGCGGGTCGGTGCGGATGCTGCTGACCTTGGCCGCCTTCATCGCCGGTTCGGCCTGGGCGACATGGCACTGGCCGGTCTGGGCGGCCCTGCCGGGCAGCCGGGCGGGCTATTCGCTGATCGCGGCGCTCGGCTGGCCGGCGGCGCTGGCGGCGATGCTGGCATTGCTGGGCGCGCTCGGCCTGCTGACGGCGCTGATCGAATGGCGGCGCCATGGCGGCCTTGCCCCGATGGGCCGCACGGTCAGCCTGCTGCGCGGCCCGTGGAGCCTGACCGCCGGGGCGGCCGTGCTGGCGGCGGTGGGCGCGCTGTGGTTCGCCGTTCTGGGCCAGCCGTGGGGCGTGACCTATGGCTTCGCGGTCTGGGGCGCGCAGGCGGCCCAGGCGCTGGGGCTCGACCCCGCGGCGCTGGACTACTGGCAGGGCTGGCGGGCGGCGGATCTGGCCGGGGGGCCGCTCTCGGCGCCGGTCAACGCATCCAATCTCGGCATCATGGCCGGCGCGCTTCTGGCGGCGGGGCTGGCCGGGCGCTTCCGCCCCCGCGCCGGCCTGTCGGGGCGCGACATCGCCACCGCCATCGCCGGCGGGCTGCTGATGGGCTATGGCGCCCGTCTCGCCCATGGCTGCAACATCGGGGCCTATCTGGGCGGGGTCACTTCGGGCAGCCTGCACGGGCTGTGGTGGCTGGCCTGGGCGATGGCGGGTTCGGCGCTGGCGGTGCGGCTGCGGGCATGGCTGGGGATGGATCCGGCCACGCCCGCCCTTCAGGGAGAACGGACATGACCCGGTGGCTGATCGCGACGGCCCGCGCCCTGCTGGCGGCGGGGATGATGGCGGGGATGGTGGCGGGCGCCGCGCCGGCGGGGCCGCTGACGCCGCGCCCGGGCTGGGAGGTGATCGCCACCGGGCTGGACTATCCCGGCCTGCTCGCGCGCCTGCGCGGGGCGATCCGGGCCGAGGGGTTCGGGCTGGTGACCGAGGCGGGCCCCACCGAGGCCGCCCGCAGCCGCGGCATCGCCATCCCCGGCAACCGGGTGCTGGGGGTGTTTCGCAACGACTATGCGGTGCGCATCCTGCGGCTGTCCACGGCGGCGATGATCGAGGCACCGATCCGCTTCTACGTCACCGAGAATCCCGACGGCACCGCGACGCTGGCCTGGAAGCGGCCCAGCCATGTGCTGGCCCCCTATCTGGACGAGGGCGGTGCGGAACTGGCCCGGGCGGCCGAGGAGCTCGACGCGGCCTTCGCCGCCATCGCCGCGCGCGCGCTGCGCTGACCCGCGGGCCGTCCGGGCGGGCTTGCGCGGGGCGGCGGCGGCGCGGCAGGATCGCGCCGATGGCAGAAGGGATGGCACATGGGACAGCTTGTCGATGGCGTCTGGCGGCCGGGCTGGTATGACACCGGCGCCAGCGGGGGGCGGTTCCGGCGCCAGCCCACGCGGTTTCGCAACTGGATCACGCCGGACGGCGCGCCTGGCCCGTCGGGCGAGGGGGGCTTTCCCGCCGAGAGCGGACGCTATCACCTCTATGTCTCGCTGGCCTGCCCCTGGGCGCACCGCACGCTGATCTTCCGCGCGCTGAAGGGGCTTGCGCCCCACATCAGCGTCGATGTCGTCCATCCCGACATGCTGGAGGACGGCTGGACCTTCGCCACGGACTTCCCCGGCACGACCGGCGACAGCGTGCTGGGCTGCCGCTTCCTGCGCGAGGTCTATCTGGCCGCGGACCCGAAATGCTCGGGCCGGGTCACCGTGCCGGTGCTGTGGGACCGGCAGCGCCGCACCATCGTGTCGAACGAATCATCCGAGATCATCCGGATGTTCAATTCGGCCTTCGACCACATCACCGGCAACCGCGCCGATTTCTGGCCCGAGGATCTGCGGGCGGCGATCGAACCGATCAATGCGCGCATCTACGAGACGGTGAACAACGGCGTCTACCGCGCCGGCTTCGCCACCACGCAGGCGGCCTATGACGAGGCGGTGCGGGCGCTGTTCGCCACGCTGGACTGGCTGGAGGGGCATCTGGCCGCCAGCCGCTATCTGACCGGCGCGCGAGTGACCGAGGCGGACTGGCGGCTGCTGACCACGCTCCTGCGCTTCGACCTGGTCTATCACGGCCACTTCAAGTGCAACCGCAGGCGGCTCGTGGACTATCCCAACCTGTGGGCCTATGCGCGCGAGCTCTACCAGTGGCCGGGCGTGGCCGAGACGACCGACTTCGCCCACATCACCCGGCACTATCACTACAGCCATGACAGCATCAATCCGCACCGGATCATCCCGATCGGACCGGACATGGACTGGACCGCGCCGCACGGACGGGGCGCGGCCGCGCCCGATCAGGCGCGGCGCAAGGCCTGATGCGACCGGCTGCGGGCGGCGGTGAAATGCTCGATCATCGCCGCCAGGTCATCGGGCCGAAGCGGCGTGCTGACCATCGACCGGGCGTTGGGAATCAGATCGAACACCGACCCGTCCGAAAAGAAGCCCGAATTGGTGACGGTGATGATGGCGATGTCGGGGTTGCGATAGGTCGCATAGTCGGAAATCGCGATCGCGCCGCCATCGGGCAGGACCAGCTGCAGGACCAGCGCATCATAATCGTTGAATCTCAGTAACTTGACTGCCTCCTCCAGATTGGTGGCCAGATCGACGGCGATCCCCCGGCGTTCGAGAAACCGCCCCCATATCCGGCCGAGATCCGCGTTGTGCTCGACGATGAGGACTCTCATGTTCCACCCGATGCGCCATCGCGCGGCTTTCGCCGCGCGTTCCCCTCGCGCAATATGTAGAATTTTATACAACTCCTAACAATCCGTTAACGTCGCAACCCTAGGTTGGCGAAGGCCGGGCCTGGGGACCAGCGCCGCAAGGGGGAGCGCGCCGGGCGATGAACCACATCGAGATGCTGCTCGCCGCGATCCTTCTGGATGCGCTGTTCGGCGATCCCCCCCGGCTGTGGTCGCGAATCCCCCATCCCGTCGCCCTGGCCGGGCGCATCATCGCCCGCGCCGACGCCCGCTTCAACCGCGGCCGGCACCGCGCGCTGCGGGGGGGGATCCTCGTCGCCCTGCTCGCGCTCGCCGCCGCCGCCGCGGGCGGGCTGGTCGAGATGATTCCCGATCACGGCCTGCTGGAGGCGGCGGGGGCGGCGATCCTCATCGCCCATGGCAGCCTGATGCGCCGGCTGTGGGCGGTGCGGCGCGGCTTCGCCGAGGGCATCGAGGCGGCGCGCGGGGCGGTGGCGCGGCTGACCGCGCGCGACATCCATGACCTGGACGAGAGCGGCGTCGCCCGCGCGGCGATCGAGGCGGGGGCCGAGGGCTTTCTCGACGATCTGGTCGCCCCGGCCTTCTGGTTCCTCCTGCTCGGCCTGCCGGGGCTCGCGGTCTACAGGGTCGTGCAGACCGCCGACAGCCTGATCGGCCATGTGGACGAACGCCATGTCGATTTCGGCCGCTTCGCCGCGGCGCTGAAGCACCGCATGGGCTGGATCCCGGCGCGCATCGCCGGCGGGCTGATCATGATCGCCGCGCTTCGGCAGAGCGCGGGCGACGTCATGCTCTCGGATGCCAGCCTGCATGTCACCCCCAACAGCGGCTGGCCCGAGGCGGCCATGGCCGGGGCGCTGGGAATCGCCACCTCGGGGCCGCGGGTCTATGATGGCGAGGTCACCGACGACCCCTGGATCAACGGCCGCGCCCGCCGCGCGCTGACCCAGCGCGACCTCAGGCGGGCGATCTGGCTCCTGTGGCGGGCCTGGGGCGTGCTGGTGCTCATCCTCGCCGGCGTGGCCTGGCTGACCTGGGACTGGTCGGCCGGGACGCTGCCGGCCGCCGCGGGCTGATCCGGTCTTCAGGCTTTCTTCACCTTCCCGCGGCCAGATGGCGCCGACCGGCCAACCGGCGGAGACGGACACCGATGCGCATGGCCACGCTGCTGCTGCTGATCCTGGCCGCCTGCAGCGGTCCTTACCCCTCGGACATCATCCGCGATCCCGCCGTCGCGGACTATCCGGCGGCGGAACACACCTATCTGCTGTTCGATCCTGCCGAGGGGTTCCGGGTGGAATACCTGGCCGCCGGCGGCCGCGCGGTGCTGTGGGCGCCGCAGGGGGGGCTGGTCCACGGCCTGTGGCGGATCGAGGATGGCTTCCGCATCCGCAACATGGGCGCGCACATGACCCGCGCGGGCGAGATGCTGTGCCGCTATTTCGGCCCCCGCGCGCCGGAGATGCTGGGACCGGCGGACTGGGAATGCCGGCCGCGCCTGCGCGCGGCGGACGAGGTTGCCGCGGTGCTGGCGGGCGACCCCTTCGGCCTGGCGCGGGCGGCGGCGCCGCCCTTCCCCTTCGCGCGCTGCCGCCCGCCGCCGGCCTTCACCCTCGCCCGTCCCGCCGCCTGCTGACCCGGCGCCGGGTGCGGGGCGGCTATTCGGCCGCCCGCTGGCGCTCGGCCGCCCGGATGCGCTGCCACATGGCGAGGGGTGTCATCGGCATGTCGACCCGCCGCACCCCCAGCGGCCACAGCGCGTCCAGCGCCGCATTGGTCACCGCCGCCAGCGCGCCGACGGTGCCGGCCTCGCCGCAGCCCTTCATGCCGATCTCGTTGGCGGTCGAGGGGACCAGCTCGGCATGGAAGGGGATCATCGGCACGTCGTCGGCCCGCGGCATGGCATAGTCCATGAAGCTGGCGGTCAGAAGCTGGCCGTCGGCATCGTGCACGACATGCTCGGTGATCGCCTGGCCGATCCCCTGCACCACCCCGCCATGGACCTGCCCCTCGGCCAGCATCGGATTGATCAGCACGCCGAAGTCGTCGACCACGGTGTATTTCACCACCCGGGTCTGGCCGGTCTCGGGATCGACCTCGACCTCGGCGACATGGCAGCCATTGGGAAAGGATCGGCCGGGCACGGTGTTCTCGTGCTCGGTCACCAGAAGCTCCGCGCGCCCCTCGCGCCGGGCCCGTTCGGCCAGCGTCATCAGATCGCAGGTCCGGTCGGTCCCCTTCACGCGGAAGACGCCATCCTCGAAATGGATGTCGGCCGCGGCGGCCTCCAGCTCCTCCTCGGCCAGCGCCATGAAGCGGTTCACCATCAGGTCGGCGGTGGCGTTGATCGAGTTGCCCTGCATGGTGACCGAGCGCGATCCCCCGGTGCCGCCGCCGGTCGCGATCAGGTCGGAATCGCCCTGGACGAAGCGGATCTTCTCGAAGGGGATGCCGCTGCGCTGATGCAGGATCTGGGCGAAGACCGTCTCGTGCCCCTGCCCGTTCGACTGGGTGCCGACATAGAGGTTGACCATCCCGTCATCGGCGAACTCGATCCGGGTGGTCTCGTTCTGGGCGCCGAGGATCGATTCGATGTAGTAGCAGATGCCGATGCCGCGGGCCCTGCCCCGGCGGGCGGCCTCGGCGCGCCGGGCGGGGAAGCCGGCGACGTCCGCCTCCTTCAGCGCGCGGTCCAGCACCCGGCCGAAATCGCCCACGTCATAGGTCTCTCCCGACACGGTCTTGTAGGGGAACTTCTCGCGCGGGATGAAGTTGCGGCGCCTGAGCGCGATCGGGTCCAGGCCCAGCTCGCGCGCGGCATGGTCCATCAGCCGGTCAACCGCGTAGATCGTCTCGGGCCGGCCGGCGCCGCGATAGGCGTCGACCGGGGTGGTGTTGGTGAAGATCCCCTTCACATGCATGAAGGCGGTGGGAACGTCGTAGACCGAGGTCAGCACCCGGCTGGCCGCGAAGGTCGGCACGCCCTGGCCGAAGGGGGCGCAATAGGCGCCGAGATTGACGGTGTTGAGATAGCGCAGCGCGATCAGCCGGTGATCGGCGTCGAAGGCGCCCTCCAGCACCGAGACATGGTCGCGCCCGGAATAGTCGGACAGCATCCCCTCGCCCCGCTCGGCCATCCAGCGCACCGGGCGGCCCAGCCGCCGGGCGGCCTCGGCGCACAGGAAATATTCGGGATAGGCGAAGGCCTTCATCCCGAAGCCGCCGCCGACATCGGGATTGGTCACCCGGACCGCGGATTCGTCCAGCCCCATCTTGCGGGCGAGCTCGGCCTTCAGGCCCCAGACCCCCTGCCCCGAGAAGGCGAGGTGCAGCCGGCTGCCGTCCCATTCGGCGAAGCAGCCGCGCGGCTCCATCGGATTGGCGATCACGCGGTTGTCCACCAGATCCAGCCGCACGCGATGCGCGGCGCGGGCGAAGGCCGCCTCGGTCGCCGCCTCGTCGCCGATGGCCCAGTCGAAGCAGACATTGTCGGGCGCCTCCTCATGCAGCGCGGGTCCGCCCGGGGCCAGTTCCATGTGCACGGGAAGCTCGTCTATCTTCAGCTCGACCAGCTCGGCCGCATCGCGCGCATGGGACAGGCTGTCGGCGAGGATGGCGGCCACGGGCTGGCCCACATAGCGCACCCGGTCTGTCGCCAGGATCGGATGCAGCGGGGCGGCGGCCTTCGATCCGTCGCGGTTCTGGGTGACCATGAACTCGATCCGGTTGTCGAGCCCGGGCGCCAGATCGGCCGCGGTCAGCACCAGATGCACCCCAGGGGCGCCGCGGGCGGCGGAGACGTCGAGGCGGCGGATCACGCCATGGGCGACCGGCGAGCGGACCACGACCAGCCGCAGCGCCTGGCGCGGGGCGATGTCGTCGATGTAGCGGCCATGCCCGGTCAGGAAGCGCTGATCCTCCTTGCGCCGGACAGGCTGGCTCACGCCGAACTTCATCATGGCAAGGCTCCTCGTCGCCGAATTCCAGAATCATGCCCCAGCCTAGCGATCCGCGCATCGGCGTCCATGGCGATTTCCCGCCCCGCCCGCCGGGCCGGCGGCGGAAGGGTTGCAATCGCGGCGCAATTGTGGCGAAATTGGGGCGGATTTGCGGCGATGCGGAGTTGCGTGATGTTTCGAGCCGTTGCGAGGTTCTGCCTGACGCTCGCGCTTGCCACCGCGCTGGCCCATGGCGCCGCGGGGGGGCTGGTGTCGCTGCAGGCGGCCAGCGCGGATGCCGAACGCGCCCGGGCGTTCCTTGCGGTGCGCGCCGCGGTCCGCTGCACCGCGCAGCGGGTCGGCGCGCTGCCGGCAAGGGTCGATCCCGACGCCCTGCCCGGCCTGTGCCGCACCCTTGCGGGAGAGGAGGCGCTGACCGCCGCCGCCCGCGGGCACGGGCTTGGCTATCGCCGCCTGTCCGCCGGGCGCTACCGGCTGTGCGGGGCGTTCCACGACCCGTCCGCGCCGCCGCCGCTGGCCCGCCTCGGGCTGGACCCGCTGGGCTGTGTGGAGGAAAGGCTCGCCCCGTCCGGCGGCCCGTTCCGCCCCTGGATGCCGCGCCGGCGCGTCTGAGCGCTACAGCCCCCAGATGCGGGCCTCGGCGAATTCCACCGAATTGCCGGCGGGATCGCGGACATAGATCGACCGGCCGCCGCCGGGCCAGGTCAGTTCGGCCTCGATCCGGATTCCGGCCGCGGTCAGCGCCGCGCGCGTCGCGTCCAGATCGTTGCTGCGCAGGCACAGATGCCCCGGCCCCCGCGCCCCATGGGGCGGCACCGGCAGCGGCGCGGCGGGATCGGGCCGTTCGGTGGCCGCGGGGTTGAAGATCAGCAGCATCTGCCCCCCGCAGCGATAGAACAGATGCCGGTCGCCCGCGCGCGCATGGCGGCGCAGCCCCAGGATGCCGCCATAGAAGGCTTCGGCCGCGTCCAGATCGGGGGCATAGATGCAGGTTTCCAGGATCGCCCCCAGCCCCGGGATCACCGGCGCCCCCCCGCGGCGGTCTCGCGCGCCAGCGTCAGCGCCTCGGCCAGCACCGCGCGGTCGCCGATGTGATTGGCCAGGATCAGGACCAGCCGGGCGTTCAGCGCGTGGCTCTCGGCTTCGGTCAGCCCCTCATGCGCGGCCAGAAGCTCGGCATAGAAACCGTCGGGGTCGGGCAGGTTCGGATCAAGCTTCAGCATCGGCAAGCCCCATGGCACGCGCCAGCGCGGCGGCCACCGCGCCCGGCGCGGGATCGATCCAGCGCGCCGCCACATGCTGGTCTGGCCGGATCAGGCAGACCGCGCGCGGCGCATCGCCCAGCCAGCGCTCGGCCAGATGCGGCCAGCCCTCGGTGGACAGCTGCACCGGCGCGGCGGTGACGCCGCCGACCGTGACCGCCGGATGTTCGGTGTTCAGGCACAGCAGGCGGAACTCGTCGCCCAGCAGGCCCAGCAGCCAGCCCCGCTCGGTCGGCGCATCCACCGCCGGCGCGCCCGGGCGGGTGCGGGCGGGCAGGGCCGCATCGTCCGGCCCGTTCAGAGGCGAGCCGTCGAGCACCGCGGGCACCGACAGCCGCCCGGTATTGACCAGGCTGCGGGCGAAGGGCGCGCGTTCGGCGAGGTCCAGCACCGCGTCGCGGAACATGCGGCTGACCGGGGTCTTGGGGGTGATGAAGTCGGTCGAGCGGGTGGAGTTGAGGATGTTCTCCTCGGCCGCGTGGCGGCGTTCCAGGTCATAGCTGTCCAGCAGCGCCTCGCCCGCCTGCCCCCGCAGCACCAGGGCCAGCTTCCAGGCCAGGTTGTCCACGTCCTGGATGCCGGAATTGGCCCCGCGCGCGCCGAAGGGCGAGACCTGATGCGCGGCATCGCCGGCGAAGAACACCCGCCCGTGGCGGTAGCGCTCCATCGTGCAGCACTGGAAGGTGTAGACCGAGGTCCAGACCAGCTCGACCGGGGTGTCGGGCAGCATGGCGCGCACCCGCGCCAGCACGCTTTCGGGTTCGACCACCGCCTTGCGGTCGATGTTCCAGCCCAGCTGGAAGTCGATGCGCCAGATGTCGTCGGGCTGCTTGTGCAGCAGGACCGACTGGCCGCGGTTGAAGGGGGGATCGAACCAGAACCAGCGCTCGGTCGGGAAATCCGCCTTCATCCGCACATCGGCGATCAGGAAGTTGTCCTGGAAGACGCGCCCCTTGAAGCCCAGGCCGAGCATCTCGCGCACCGGCGAGCGCGCCCCGTCGCAGGCGACCAGCCAGTCGGCCTCGGCCCGGTAGGGGCCGTCGGGGGTGTCGATCTCCAGCGCGACATGATCCCCGCGCGGCTCGACGCCGATGACCTGGTTGACGCCGCGGATCTCGATCGGGGCGCCGCGGGCCTGCACCTCGCGGATCCGTTCGACGATGAAGCGTTCGAAATGGGGCTGCTGCAGGTTGATGAAGGCGGGGCGGCGATGGCCGTCCTCGGGCAGCAGGTTGAAGCTGTAGAGCTCGTGGGTGTCGCGAAACACCCGGCCCAGGTTCCAGACCACGCCCTTGTCGACCATCGGCTGGCCGCAGCCCAGGCGGTCGCAGATCTCCAGCGTGCGCTTGGCGAAGCAGATCGCCCGCGAGCCCATTCCGACGCCTTCGTGGTCGTCGAGCACCACCACGCGGATGCCCTTCAGCCCCAGATCCAGCGCCAGCGCCATGCCCACCGGCCCGCCGCCGACGATGACCACCGGGTGGCGGACCGGCGTGCTGAGGTCCTGGTCCGGCGAGCGCTGATAGGGATAGAGCTGGAACGCCGTCTTGTAGCGGACCGCAACCATGTCGTTCCCCCCTGTGCCGCCTGCCCGGTCCCCGCCTCAGCCCTGCAGGGCCTGCCACATCTGGCGGTCGCGCTCGGCCGTCCAGATGCGCGGGGTGTCGATGCCCTGCGCCTCGTCGAAGGCGCGGGCGACGTTGAACGGCAGGCAGTGTTCGTAGATCGCGTAATCCGAGAACTTGGGATCGCAGGCGGCGCGGCAGGCGTCCCAGGCCTCCTTCAGGCTGCCGCCACGCGCGGCGACGCGGGCCACCGGCCGATAGGTGGTGCGGATGAAGTCGGCGGTGGAATCCAGCGCGGCGTTGACCATCTCGCGCCCGACCAGCGCATCCCCCCGCCCGGGGGCGATGGCGTCGAGATCGAAGCGGCGGATCGCCTCCAGCGTCGCCGGCCAGTCGCCGAAATGCCCGTCGCCGCAATAGCAGGCCGAGCGGTATTCCACGATGTCGCCGGTGAACATCACATTGGCATCGGGCACGTGGATGACGATGTCGCCCGCGGTATGGGCGCGGCCCAGCTGCATCAGGTCGACCCGGCGCTGCCCCAGATAGACGGTCATGTGCCCGGTGAAGGTGGTGGTGGGCCAGGTCAGGCCGGGGATCTCCTCATGGCCCTGGAACAGGCGCGGGAAGCGGGCGAACTCGCTCTCCCAGTCCTCCTTGCCGCGTTCGGCGACCATGGCGCGGGCCTTGTGGGACATGATGATCTCGCGCGCGCCATAGGCCGAGGCGCCCAGCACCCGCACCGCGTGGTAATGGGTCAGCGCAAGATGGGTGATCGGCTTGTCGGTGACCTCGCGCACCTTCTCGATCACCTTGCGGGCGAGGCGCGGCGTGGCCTGGGCCTCGACGATCATCACCGAATCGTCGCCGATGATGACGCCGGTGTTGGGGTCGCCCTCGGCGGTGAAGGCCCGCAGGCCGGGGCCGATCTCGGTGAAGCTGACGGTCTTTTCGGCCAGATCGCCGGCCGAGGCGAAGGGTTTGCTCATCGGGATGCCTCCCAGTCGGGTTCCGTGACGGCGGGCAGGATCGTGCCCTCGCAGATGCCGAAGCCGATGCGGTAGCCGTCGCCCTGGGCCCAGCCGGTCAGGGTGACGCTGTCGCCATCCTCGAGGAAGCTGCGCGTCTGGCCGCCCGCCAGGGTCAGCGGCTCCTGCCCGTTCCAGGTCAGTTCCAGAAGACTGCCGCGGCTGTCGCGCGTCGGGCCCGAGATGGTGCCCGAACCGATCAGGTCGCCCGGGCGCATGGCGCAGCCGCAGACGGCGTGGTGGGCCAGCTGCTGGGGCGCGGAGTAATACATCTCGCGGTAATTCGTGCGGCAGATCACCGTGGCATCCGCCTCGTCCGCGGGACGCAGATGCACCTCGAGACGGATGTCATACATCATCGGCCGCGGCTCGTGCAGATAGGGCAGCAGCGGCCGCTCCCGCTCCGGGCCCGCGCAGCGGAAGGGCTCCAGCGCCTCGGGGCTGACCACCCAGGGGCTGATCGAGGTGGCGAAGGCCTTGCCCTGGAAGGGGCCGAGCGGCTGGTATTCCCATGCCTGGATGTCGCGCGCCGACCAGTCGTTCAGCAGCACATGGCCGAAGATCATCCCCTCCGCCTCGGCCACGGTCACCGGCCGGCCCATCGGATTGCCGGTGCCGACCACGTTGCCCAGCTCCAGCTCGATGTCGAGCCGCCGGGACGGGCCGAAGACCGGCATCTCGGCGCCGGGCGGGCGCATCTGCCCCAGCGGCCGGTGGATCGGCGTGCCCGAGACCACCACGGTCGAGGCGCGCCCGTTGTAGCCGATGGGCATGTGCAGCCAGTTGGGCGGCAGCGCGTTCTCGGGGCCGCGGAACATGGTGCCCACATTCATGGCGTGGTGCTTGCCGGCATAGAAGTCTGTGAAGCCCTGGACGCGGAAGGGCATGCAGGGCACCGCCTCGGCCATCGGCACCAGCCATGGGGCGACACGCGCGCGCAGCGCGTCGTCGGCCCCGTCCTCGGCCAGGATCTCCTGCAGCCGCGCGCGCAGCGCCCGCCAGACCGCCGGCCCCTGCGCCATCAGGCCGTTCAGCTCGGGCCGGGCCAGCGTGCCGCCCGCCTCGACCAGACCCACACTCTCCAGCCCCGCCAGATCCAGGACGAAATCGCCGATCGCCACGCCGCAGCGCGGCTCGGCGCCATGGGCGGCGAAAACCCCCCAGGGCAGGTTGTTCAGCGGGAAATGGGTCTCGGGCCGGTTCGCACTCTCGACCCAGGATCGCATGAGCGGCATGACGCCTCCCTTCCTTGCCTCGTTCCGCCAAGCAGGCGCGGACGGCCCCCGCGGCCGGACCGGCGGCGGGGCGGTCCCGCCCCCGCCGCCGGCATGCAGCCGGAGCCGCCTCGAGTCCTACTTCAGGCCGGGGGTTCCGTCGAACTTCTTCTCGAGCCCCGCCCAGCAGTCGACATAGTCCTGCTGCAGCGGCGCCTCGGTGGCCGCGAAGGGCGTCAGATGCTGCGGGAAGCGGGTCTCGAACATGAAGGACATGGTGTTGTCGAGCTTCTCGGGGGCAAGCTCGGAATAGCTCGCCTTCTCGAAGGCCTGCCGGTCCGGCCCGTGGGGCAGCATCATGTTGTGCAGGCTCATGCCGCCGGGCACGAAGCCGGTGGGCTTGGCGTCATACTGGCCGTAGATGTTGCCCATCAGCTCGGACATGATGTTCTTGTGATACCAGGGCGGGCGGAAGGTGTTCTCGGCCACCATCCAGCGTTCACGGAACAGCACGAAGTCGATATTCGCGGTGCCCGGCAGGCCCGAGGGCGCGGTCAGCACGGTGAAGATCGACGGGTCGGGATGGTCGAACAGGATCGCGCCCACCGGGCAGTAGGCCTTCAGGTCATACTTGCAGGGGGCGTAGTTGCCGTGCCAGGCGACCACGTCCAGCGGGCTGTGGTCGATCTCGGTGGCATGGAAGCTGCCGCACCACTTGACGACCAGGCGGCTCTTCGCCTCGCGATCCTCGAAGGCGGCGACGGGGGTCCTGAAGTCGCGGGGATTGGCCAGGCAGTTGGCCCCGATCGGGCCACGGTTCGGCAGCTCGAACTTCTGGCCGTAATTCTCGCACACGAAGCCGCGGCAGGGCCCCTCCAGCACCTCGACCCGATAGACCAGACCGCGGGGGATGATCGCGATCTCGGTGGGCTCCAGATCGATCACGCCCAGCTCGGTGGCAAAGCGCAGCCGGCCCTGCTGGGGCACGATCAGAAGCTCGCTGTCGGCCGAATAGAAGTATTCGTCGACCATCGATTCGGTGACCAGGTAGATGTGGCTGGCCATGCCCACCTGGGTATTCACGTCGCCGGCGGTGGTCATGGTGCGCATGCCGGTCAGCCAGGTCAGCTTCTCCTCGGTCAGCGGAAGCGGGTCCCAGCGATACTGGCCCAGCGAGATGATGTCGTCATGGATGGCGGGCGCGCTCTTCCAATAGGGCAGTTCGATGCGCGAGAAGCGCCCGACATGGCGCACCGAGGGACGGATCCGGTAGCACCAGGTGCGTTCCGGCCGGGGCTGGGTGAAGGCCGAGCCGGAGAGCTGTTCGGCATAGAGGCCGTAATTGCAGCGCTGGGGCGAGTTCATCCCCTGCGGCAGCGCGCCGGGCAGCGCCTCGGTCTCGAAGTCGTTGCCGAAGCCCGGCATGTAGCCGGGATGCGTCCCCTGCGCCGCGGTGGCACGGATCATCCGGTCGGGATGCGACGCGACGTTCATGGCAATCCTCCCTTGCCAGCGCCGGGGCGCCTGCCCCGGCCCGTTGCCCGCGCTTCTATCGCGAATCGGCATTCATTGCAAGTGCAACGAAATTGCCGCCCCGCCGCTTGCATCGGCCGGTGCGCCGTGACTTCATTGCAGCCGAAACGACGGGGCCGGCCGATGACCGATTTCGTTCTGGACGAATTCCTGCCCTACCAGCTCGCCGTGCTGGCCGAGCGGACCAGCCGCGAGTTCTCGGCGCTGTATCGGGAAAGGTTCGGCATCTCGGTCGCGGAATGGCGCGTGCTGGCGCATCTGAGCCAGTCGGGCACGGTCGGCGTGCGCGAGATCCACGCGCGCGCCGCGATGGACAAGTCCAAGGTCAGCCGTGCCGCCGCCCGGCTTCAGGCGCAGGGGCTGATCGCCAAGAAGACCGATCCCCGCGACCGGCGGCTGGTGGCCCTGTCGCTGACCGACCGGGGCCGGGCGCTGGTGGACCAGATCCTGCCGCTGGCGCGCGCCTATGAGGCCGAGGTCGAGGCCCGGCTGGGCCCCGCCCGCGCCAGCGCCCTGCGCGAGGCGCTGCAGGCATTGCAGAAGGGAGGGTCGCAATGACCGTCGTGCTCTATGACTACTGGCGCTCCTCGGCGGCCTACCGGGTGCGCATCGCGCTGAACCTGCTCGGGATGGAATACCGCTCGGTGCAGGTGGACCTGCAGGCCGGGGCCCAGCAGGGCGCCGCGCATCTGGCCCGCAACCCGCAGGGCTTCGTTCCGCTGCTGGAGATCGACCGCCTGCGGCTGACCCAGTCGCTGGCGATCATCGAGTATCTCGACGAGACCCGCGCCGCGGGCTTCCTGCCCGAGGATCCGCCCGGCCGCGCCCGGGTGCGCGCCATCGCCCATGCCATCGCCATGGACATCCACCCGGTGCTGAACCTGTCGGTGGCAAGGCGGGCGGTCGAGATCGCCCAGGGGCGCATCGGGATGAAGGACTGGATGCACGCCTTCATGCCGGCGCGGCTGCAGGCGGTCGAGGCGCTGCTGGACCATCCCGACACCGGCATGTTCTGCCATGGCGACCGGGTCAGCCTGGCCGACATCTGCCTGGTGCCCCAAGTCTACAACGCCCGCCGCTGGGAGGTGGACCTGTCCCCGATGCCGCGCATCGCCGCGATCGCCGCCGGGCTCGAGGCGCTGGAGCCGGTCGCCGCGGCCCATCCCGACCGCATCGGGCCGCCCGCGGGCTGAATCCGGGCGCCGGACCGGGTCAGCCGCGCAGGTCGCGCAGCCGCGCCGCCGCCCCGGCGACCAGGAAGCCCAGGTCCGAGCCGATCGAGACGAAGCAGTAGCCCCGCGCGATCGCGGCGCGGGCATCCTCGGCCGAACGGGCGAGGATGCCCGCCGCGCAGCCCGCCGCCGCCGCGCGCCGCGCGATGTCGTCGATCACCGCCTGCACCTCGGGGTGATCGGGCTGGCCCAGATGCCCCAGCGAGGCCGAGAGGTCCGACGGCCCGACGAAGATGCCATCCACCCCCTCCACGGCCATGATCTCCTCAAGCGCAGCCACCGCGGCGGCGGTCTCGATCTGGACCACCACCGCGATCTGGTCGCCGGCGCGGTGCAGATAGTCCGGGATCATCCCGTAGCCCGAGGCCCGCGTCGCCCCCGCCACGCCGCGCATCCCCCCCCGGCCCGGATAGCGCGTGGCCGCCACCGCCCGCGCCGCCTCGGCGGCATCCTGCACATAGGGCACGATCAGGCTCTGCGCCCCGGCATCGAGGATCCGCTTGATCAGCACCGGGTCGTTCCAGGCCGGGCGGACGATCGCCGCCGCCCCGCCGGCCTGGACCGCGCGCAGGTGGTGGCAGACATCGGGAAGCTCGTTGGGGGCGTGCTCGGTATCGATCAGCAGCCAGTCAGGGCCGGTCAGCGCCAGCGCCTCGGTGGCCGCGGGCGAGGCCAGCGAGCACCAGAACCCCAGCTGGAGCGCACGCGCATGCAGGGCCTGCCTGAACCGGTTGACCGGAAGTTCCATCACCCGCCTCCCCGCCGCGCCCGGCCGTCCCGTCAGCCGTCCTGCCGGTCATCCCGGCCGCCATCCGCGCCCGCCGCGCCGTCGCCCGCGCCGATTCGCGCCTCCAGCGCGGCGATCCGCCGCATCAGCGCCTCGTTCTCCTCGCGCGCCCTGCGCGCCATCTCCCGGACCGCCTCGAACTCCTCGCGCGTGACCAGGTTGCGGTCGGCAAGGAAGCGGTCCACCCAGCCGCGGACCACCGTCTCGGCCTCCTCGCGCGCGCCCTGGGCCACGCCCATGGCGTTGGTCATCAGCTGGGCCAGATCGTCGAGAAGCCGGTTGCGGGGCTGCATGGCGCTGTCCTTCCCTGCCGTCCGGGGGGAATATGGACCGCGCCGAGCGCGGGCACAACCGCCCCGCGGCGTCCGCGGCGCTTGACAGGCGCGGCCGCGGGCGGCAGGCCAGACCCCGGCGCCAGTAGAGGATTCATGTCGGCCTATCTTTCCTTTCCCCGCATCGACCCGGCGGTCTTCTCGATCGAGCTGTTCGGGGTGACGCTGTCGCTCAGATGGTATGCGCTGGCCTATATCGCGGGGCTTCTGGGCGGCTGGCGGGGGGTGGTCTTCCTGATGCGCCGGCCGGGGCTGTGGCCCGGATCGGTGCCGCCGATGACCCCGGACGCGCCCGAGCGGCTGCTGAGCTGGATGGTGCTGGGGGTGGTGGCGGGCGGGCGGCTCGGCTATGCGCTGTTCTACGCGCCGGGGCATTTCCTCTCAGACCCTCTGGCGGTGCTGCGGCTGTGGGAGGGGGGCATGTCGTTCCACGGCGGCTTCCTGGGGGTGATCGTGGCGACGGTGCTGTGGTGCCGGGCGACCGGGGCGCCGCTGCTGCAGGTGGCCGATGCGGTCGCCTGCGTGGCCCCGCTGGGCCTGATGCTGGGCCGGCTTGCCAACTTCATCAATGGCGAGCTGTGGGGCCGCCCCACGCTTCAGCCCTGGGGCATGGTGTTTCCCGGCGCCGCGGCGCGGACATGCCCGCCCGGCTGGCCCGACCCGGTCTGCGCGCGCCATCCCTCCCAGCTCTACGAGGCGGCGGCCGAGGGGCTGCTCCTGCTGGTGGTGATGTGGGTGCTGGCGCTGCGCTTCGGCTGGCTGCGCCATCCGGGGCGGCTGACGGGGATGTTCTTCCTGGGCTACGGGCTGGCGCGCAGCCTGATCGAGAATTTCCGCCAGGGTGACGCCCAGTTCGTCACCGCCGACAACCCCTGGGGCCATGTGATCCGGCTGGGCCACGGGGCCGAGGCCTGGGGCCTGACCATGGGACAGGTCCTGTCGCTGCCGATGATCCTGATCGGCATCGGCTTCCTGATCCACGCGGCGCGAAGGGAGCGCGGGGCATGAGCCTGACCGAGATCATCGCCCGGCGCATCGCCGCCGAGGGGCCGATGCCGCTGTCGGAATACATGGCGCTGTGCCTGGGCCATCCGCGCCATGGCTACTACATGACGCGCGACCCGCTCGGCGCCCGGGGCGACTTCACCACCGCACCCGAGATCAGCCAGATGTTCGGCGAGGTGATCGGCCTGGCGCTGGCGCAGGCCTGGCTCGACCGCGGCAGCCCGGACCCCTTCTGCCTGGCCGAGCTGGGCCCCGGGCGCGGCACGCTGATGGCCGACATCCTGCGCGCCACCGCCCGGGTGCCCGGCTTCCATGACGCGATGCGGCTGGTGCTGGTCGAGACCAGCCCCCAGCTGCGCGCCGCCCAGGCCCGCACGCTCGCCGGCCGGCGCGCCGACTGGGCCGACAGCCCCGACGGCCTGCCCGACCTGCCGCTGTTCCTGGTCGCCAACGAATTCTTCGACGCCCTGCCGATCCGACAGTATCACCGCACCGCGGAAGGCTGGCGCGAGCGGGTGATCGCGCTCGACCAGGGCCGGCTGGTCGCCGCGCTGTCGCCCCCGGTGCCGCTGGGGATCGACGCGCCGCCGGGCACGGTGCTGGAGACGTCGCCCCCCGGCGAGGCGATCGCCGAGGCGCTGGGCGCGCGCCTCGTCCGCCATGGCGGGCTGGCGCTGATCATCGACTATGGCGAATGGGAAGGCACCGGAGACACCTTCCAGGCGGTTTCCGGCCATGGCTTCGCCGACCCGCTGGAGAGGCCCGGCGAGGCCGACCTGACCGCCCATGTCCAGTTCGGCGCCCTGGCCATGGCCGCGGCGGACGGCGCCGCCGCCGCCGGCGGCCGGGTCGCGGCGGGTTTTCGCGAACAGGGGGCATGGCTGGCGGCGCTGGGCATCGGCCAGCGCGCCGCGGCGCTGGCGCGCGCGCGGCCCGACGCGGCCGACGCCATCGCCGATGCGCTGGAACGGCTGACCCATCCCGACCAGATGGGCACCCTGTTCAAGGTGCTGGCGCTGACCCGCGCCGGCGATCCCGCCCCGCCCGGCCTGGCGGAGGCCGCGCCATGACCGCTCCGCCCCGGCCGATCCGCAGCGCCGCGCTGGGGGTGGCGCATGGCTTCTTCACCCGGCAGGGCGGGGTGTCGCAAGGGGTCTATGCCGGCCTGAACTGCGGGCCGGGATCGGGGGACGACCCCGCCGCGGTGCAGGCCAACCGGGCCGCGGTGGCCGCGGCGATGGGGCTCGACCCCGGCCGGCTGGTCAGCCTGTCGCAGATCCATTCGGCGCGGGTGGTGAAGCTGGACGCCCCGCCCGCGGTTCGGCCCGAGGGCGACGCGATGGTCACTGACCGGGCCGGGCTGGGGCTGGGCGTGCTGACGGCCGACTGCGCGCCGATCCTGCTGGCCGACCCCGACGCGGGGGTGATCGGCGCCGCCCATGCCGGCTGGCGCGGCGCGCTGGGCGGGGTGATCGAGGCGACCATCGCGGCGATGCGCGCGCTGGGCGCGCGCGACATCCGCGCCGCGGTCGGCCCCTGCATCAGCCAGCGCGCCTATGAGGTCGGCCCGGATTTCCTCGACGCGTTCATGGCCGAGGATCCCGGCCATGCCCGCTTCTTCGCCGGCGGCCGGGGCGACCGGCTGATGTTCGACCTGCCCGGCTTCTGCCTCGCCCGGCTGCGCGCGGCGGGGGTGGATGCGGAATGGACGGGGCATTGCACCCATGGCGATGCGGAACGATTCTTCTCTTGGCGCCGGACCAGCCAGTCGGGCGGACGCGACTATGGCCGGCTCATCTCTGTGATCCGTCTCTGAAGCCAGGCGAAGACCCGGTAATGCTGCACTTCTCAACAGCCGAATTCGCGCGCCGCCGTTCGGCGCTCGCCGCCGAGATGGCGCGGCGCAACCTCGAGGCGATGCTGCTCTTCGCCCCCGAAAGCCAGTACTGGCTGACCGGGCATGACAGCTTCGGCTATTGCTTCTTCCAGTGCCTGGTGGTGCATCCGGGGGGGATGCACCTGCTCACCCGCTCGGCCGACCTGCGTCAGGCGCAGCTCACCTCGAACATCCCCGACATCCGCATATGGGCCGATGCCGAGGATGCCGACCCCGCGCTGGACCTGCGCGCGCTTCTGGCCGAGATCGGCGTGCTGCACGGCCGGGTCGGCATCGAGACCGCCACCCACGGGCTGACGGCGCGCAACTGGATCCAGCTGGAACAGGCGCTGCGCGGCACCCGGCTGGTCGAGGCCTCCGACATCGTGCCGGGGCTGAGGCTGGTGAAGTCCGCCGAGGAGATCGCCTGCATCCGCGTCGCCGCCGAGATCGCCGATGCCGCCTGGGCCGCGGCGCTGCCGCTGATCCGCGGCGGCGGCAGCGAGGCCGAGATCCTCGCCGCGCTTCAGGGCGAGATCTTCCGCCGCGGCGGCGACTATCCGGCCAATCCGGTGGTCATCGGCTCGGGCGATCATGCGCTGTTGTGCCGCTATCATTCCGGGCGGCGCGTGCTGGCGGGGCGCGACCAGATCACCCTGGAATGGGCCGGGGTGTGGCGCCATTACCATGCCGCGCTGATGCGCACCGTGCTGGTGGGGACGGCCGATGCGCGCCATCTCGCGCTGCATGCCGCCGCGGCCGAGGCGCTGGCGGCCTGCGAGGCGGCGCTGAAGCCGGGCGCGACCACGGGCGAGGTGTTTGCCGAACATGCGCGGGTGCTGGATTCGCACGGCCTTTCGGCGCACCGGCTGAATGCCTGCGGCTATGCGCTGGGCGCGCGTTTCGCGCCGTCCTGGATGGAACCGCAGATGTTCATTCCCGGCGGTCGGGTGCGCATCGCGCCGGGTCAGGTCTGGTTCTTGCACATGATCCTGATGGACAGCGACAGCGGTGCGGCGATGTGCCTGGGGCGCAGCTCGCTGGTGGGCGAGAACGGGGCCGAACCGCTCTCGGCGCTGCCGCTCGATCTCGAGATCCGCCCCGCCGGCTAGCGATCCCGCCCGCGCGCCCGTTCCTCGACGATCTCGAAGGGCACCGCGGGCAGATCCTTGGCGCAGCGGATCACCAGCGAGGTCTTGACGCTGGCCACCTTCGGCGCCGCGGTCAGCTCCTCGGTCAGGAAGCGCTGGAAGGTGGACAGGTCAGGTGCCACGCATTTCAGGATGAAGTCGATCTCGCCGTTCAGCATGTGGCATTCGCGCACCAGCGGCCAGCCGCGGACGCGGTTCTCGAAGGCGGTCAGATCCGCCTCGGCCTGGCTCGACAGCCCGACCATGGCGAAGACCATCACCTCGAAGCCGAGCTCGCGCATGTCGATATCGGCATGATAGCCGCGGATCAGCCCCGACTCCTCCAGCGCGCGCACCCGGCGCAGGCAGGGCGGCGCCGAGATGCCGACGCGGCGCGACAGCTCGACATTGGTGATGCGTCCGTCGGCCTGAAGCTCGGCCAGGATCTTGCGGTCGATGGGATCTAGCTTGGTGCCTGCCATGATGTCACTCAGCCGCGCGGCGGTGGCGGCCTGACGCGAAGCGTTATACGCTTGCCGCGTCCAAGGCAAGAATCTTTCACGATGGCGCAAGATCCGAAAACGGCGCGGCTGGTCCGGGTGCTGACCGATGGGCGGCCGGCGAACCTGACCCAGGCGCTGGGTCTTGCCGAGGCGCTGGCGCGCATCGTCGCGGTCGAGATCGAGACGGTCGAGGTGCGGCTGGAGGGATGGCGCGCGCGGCTGCCGGGGCCGCTGGCGGCGGCGGCCCTGCCGCGCGGGGCCTGGTCGGCGCTGCGCCCGCGCCCCGATCT
>RFGB01000078.1 GCA_003697125.1 Alphaproteobacteria bacterium | reverse complement strand
CCCGGCCACAGGCCCCGCCGCACCCCGATCAGCGCCGCCGGCCCCGACCAGGGATTGATCGCCCCCCACAGATCGCCCAGCGCCGCCTGGGCCAGCGGCAGCAGGATCCAGAACCCGGTCCAGACGGCAAGGCTCAGCGGATTGGCCAGCGGATCGCGCGGCCCGGTCAGCCCCGCCAGCACCAGCACCGCGAGCAGCGCGCAGCCCGCGACGCTGGTCCCGCGCGCCAGCCGGCCCGGTGGCGCGGGGGCGGATCCCAGCCGCAGCGGCCGGAACAGCGCCGCCACCACGCGGCCCGGCAGCGCGAACAGGATCAGCGCCGAGGCCGCCACCGCCGCCACCCCGGCCGGGATCCAGACGCCCGTGGGCAGCAGCAGCACCAGCGCCCGTTCCGACACATGCGCCGCGGCCTGAACCGGAACCAGCGCCCCGAGAACCCCGAGCCAGACCGCGATGCGTGCCATGCCATCCTCCCCGCCGCGCGATGGAATGCGATCGGCGCGCCCGGATCAAGCCGCGGCGCCGGGCGGGCGCCGATTTCGGGCTTTACGCCGGGACGCTTGTTTGCATACCAATGATCAGGCCATGCCGAGGGAGCGCCCGATGACCGCCACGCCGTCCGATCGCCTCCAGATCGCCGGAATCGATGTCGGCGGCACCTTCACCGATCTGATCCTCGTCGATCCCGTGGCGGGGCGGGTGCGGCTGGCCAAGACGCCCACCACCGCCAATCAGGCCGACGGGGTGCTGGCGGCGCTGGACGCGGCCGGGGTGGATGCGGCGGCGCTTGGCCTGATCGTGCATGGCACCACCACCACGACCAATGCGGTGCTGCAGCGCCGCCTCGCGCGCACCGGCCTGATCACCACCCGGGGCTTTCGCGACGTGCTGGAGCTTGGCCGCCGCACCCGGCCGCGCCCCTATGGCATGACCGGCAGCTTCCGCCCGGTGATCCCGCGCGACCTGCGCCGCGAGGTGACCGTGCGCATGGATGCGGAGGGGCGCGTGCTGGTGGCGCTGGACGAGGACGGCCTGCGCGCCGAGATCGCTGCGCTGCTGGCGGCGGGCTGCGAAAGCCTGGTGATCCATTTCCTGCACAGCTACGCCAACCCCGCCCATGAACGCCGCGCCGGCGAGATCGCCCGCGCGATGTGGCCGAACGGCCATGTCACGCTGGGCCACGAGCTTCTGTCCGAGGCGCGCGAGTTCGAACGCGGGGTGACCGCGGCGGTCAATGCCGCGGTGCAGCCCTTGCTCGAGCGCTATCTCGCCCGGCTGACCGAGGCGCTGGCCCGTCGCGGCTATCCCGGCGAGCTCTTGGTGATGAACGGCAATGGCGGCATGGTCTCGGCCCGGATGGTGGCGCGCGAGGCGGCCAAGACGGTGATGTCGGGCCCCGCCTCGGGCGTGATGGCCGCCGCCCATGTCGGCCGGCGCGCCGGCTTCGCCGACCTGCTGACCTATGACATGGGCGGCACATCGACCGATGTCGCGCTGATCCGCGGCGCACAGCCGGCGGTGTCCTCCGAGATCGAGGTCGAATACGCGATGCCGATCCACCTGCCGATGGTCGATGTGCGCACGGTGGGGGCGGGGGGCGGCTCGATCGCGCGGGTCGATGCCTCGGGGCTGCTGCGCGTGGGCCCCGACAGCGCCGGCGCCGATCCGGGCCCGATCTGTTATGGGCGCGGTGGCACCGAGCCCACGATCACCGATGCGAACCTGCTGCTCGGCCGGCTGAACCCGGCGGGGCTGACCGCGGTCGAGGGCGAGGCGCCGATCGCGGCCGTGCGCGCGGCCTTCGCGCGGCTGGGCGCGCCGCTGGGGCTGGAGCCCGAGGATGCCGCCGCCGCGGTGCTGCGGGTGGCCAACACGGTGATGGCGGGCGCGGTGCGCATGGTCTCGCTGTCGCTGGGCGCCGATCCGCGCGATTTCGTCCTGTTCGCCTTCGGGGGTGCGGGGCCGCTGCACGCCACCCAGCTTGCCCGCGAGCTGGGCATACCCCGGGTGCTGGTCCCGGCGCGCCCGGGGCTGACCAATGCGCTGGGCTGCGTGGTGGCGGATCTCCGCCACGACTTCGTGACCAGCGTCAACCAGCCGCTCGACCGGCTCGACATCGACGCCCTGCATGCGCTGATCGCCCGCCATGCCGAGGAGGGCCGGCGCCTGATCGCCGCCGAATCGGTGGCGCTGGCGGGCCTGCGCGAGACCCACGCGCTCGACATGCAGTTCCAGGGCCAGACCCATCTCCTGCGCGTGCCGCTCGACGATCCGCGCCCCGACCGCGACATGCTGCAAAGGCTGTTCGAATCGGCCTATGCCGCGCGATTCCGCGTCGAGCTGACCGAGATCCGCCCGGTCCTGGTCAATGTCGCCAGCTCGGTGGTGGGGATGCGGCCGGACATCGACCTGTCGCTGCTCATGCCCCGCGCCTCCCCCGCCCCGCCCGCATCGCGGCGGGTGCGCTTCGGCCGCGACTGGATCGACACCCCCGTCTTCCGGCGCGAATCGCTGCCCGGGCGGATCGAGGGGCCGGCGGTGGTCGAGCAGATGGACACCACCATCCTGATCGAGCCGGGCGATCTGGCCGAGACCGATGGCGACGGCAATCTTCTGATCACCCTGGCCGCAGGGGGCGCGGGGGCGGAGGCGGGGCGATGACGCTGGATCCGATCACCCTTTCGGTCATCGAGGCGGGGCTGGCGCAGATCTGCGACGAGATGGACCTCGCCTTCTCGCGCGCCGCCTTCAGCCCGGTGATCGCCGAGGCCAATGACCGCTCCGACGGGATCTACGCCGCCGGCGACGGCGCGCTGATCGCCCAGGGCGCGGGGGGGCTGCCGGTCTTCGTCGGCGCCATGCAGGAAAGCACCCGCATCCTGATCGACCGGATCCGCCGCGGGCTGACCCTGCCGCCGGAACCCGATGACATCTACATCGTCAACGACCCCTATCTGGGCGGCACCCATCTGATGGATGTGCGCTTCGCCATGCCCTTCTGGCGGGGCGGGCGGCTGTGGTGCTGGCTGTCGAACACCGGACACTGGCCCGACATCGGCGGCGCGGTGCCGGGGGGATTCTCGGCCTCGGCCACCGCGGTCGAGCAGGAGGGGCTGCGCCTGCCGCCGGTCAAGCTGTTCAAGCGCGGCCGGATGGATCCCGAGATCTATGCCATCATCACCTCGAACATCCGCGTGGCCGACCAGCGCATCGGCGACGTCAAGGCCCAGGCCGCGGCGCTGCGGGTCGGGGCCGACCGGCTGAACGCCCTGCTCGACCGCTATGGCGACGGGGTGGTCGAGGCGGCGATCGCCGAGCTGGCCCGCCGGGCCGAGGCGCAGATGCGCGCGCATATCCGCACCATTCCCGAAGGGACCTGGCGCGCCGAGGCGATCGTGGACAGCGACGGCGTGGTGAACGAGCCGCTGGTGATCCGGCTTTCGGTCACCCGGCAGGGCGACGGGCTGGTCTTTGACTTCGCCGGATCCTCGCCCCCCTGCCAGGGGCCGATGAATTCGGTCGAGGCGACGACCCTGTCATCGGTCTATCTGGCCATGCGCCACATCTTCCCCGATGTCGCGATCAGCGCCGGCGCCTTCCGGCCGCTGAAGGTGACCGGGCACCGGGGCACCTTCCTGGATGCGCGCTATCCGCGCCCGGTCTCGGGCTGCGCGGCCGAGGTGAGCCAGCGCATCGCGGAGGCCGTGTTCCTCGCGCTCGCCCCCGCGCTGCCGGACCGGGTGACCGCGGCGCCGGCGGGCACCTCGGGCAATTTCGCCCTGGGCGGCGAGGATCCCGAGACCGGGCGCGGCTATGTCATGTATCAGCTGTCCGGCGGCGGCTATGGCGGCTGGGCGGGCGGCGACGGGCTGTCGAACGGATGTTCGACCATCGGCATCTCGAAGGCGCCGCCGGTGGAGATCATGGAGAGCCGCTTTCCCGTGCTCTATCACCGCTATGCGCTGCGCGAAGGCTCGGGCGGGGCGGGACGCCATCGCGGCGGCTTCGGCCTGGATTACGAGATCGAGCTGCGCCGCGGCAGCGCGCGGGCCAGCTTCGTGATGGATCACGGCCGGGTCGGGCCGCCGGGGGTGCTGGGCGGCGGCGCGGGCGCCCCGAACGAGGTGCGGGTGATCCGCGGCGGCGTGGTGCATGTGCCCCCGCACCTGTCCAAGGAACAGGACATACCCCTCGGCCCCGGGGATCGGGTGCGGGTGCGCACGCCGGGCGGGGGCGGGCATGGCGATCCGCTGGCGCGCGATCCGGCCCTGGTGGCCGAGGAGGTGCGCCTGGGCTACTACACACCCGACGAGGCGCGCGCCCTGTTCGGGGTGGTGGTGGGGCCGGCGGGGCTGGACGCCGCCGCGACCGCGGCCGAGCGTGCGGCCCGCGGCGGGGGCTGTCAGACCTCGACCGGAATCGCCTCCTGCGCGCCCACCCCGAACACGCGGCGGTAACGCGCCACCTCCTCGGCCGGACCGACCGCCTTCTCGGGGTTGTCCGACAGCTTGACACAGGGCCGGCCGTCGGCGCTGACCGCCTTGCAGACCAGGCTGAAGGGTGCGAGCGCGTCGCCGGGCACCAGCCCGCGGAAATCGTTGGTCAGCAGCGTTCCCCAGCCAAAGGCGACCCGCACCCGGCCGGCGAAGCGCCGGTGCAGGTCGAGGATCCGGTCCACGTCCAGCCCGTCCGAGAAGATCACCAGCTTCTCGCGCGGGTCCTGCCCATGCCGGCGCCAGAAATCCATCGCGATCTCGGCCCCCGTGGCCGGATCGCCCGAATCGACCCGCACCCCGGTCCAGCCGGCCAGCCATTCCGGGGCGCGGTCGAAGAAGCCGCGGCTGCCATAGGTGTCGGGCAGGATGATGCGCAGATTGCCCTCATAGGCGCGCATCCAGTCCTCGCACACCCGATAGGGCGCATCGCGCAGCGCATCGTCATCGGGCGACAGGGCGGCATAGACCATCTGCAGCTCATGGGCATTGGTGCCCACCGCCTCCAGCTCGTGGCGCATCGCCAGCAGGCAGTTCGAGGTGCCGGTGAACTTCTCGCCCAGCCCTTCCGCCATCGCCTGCACGCACCAGTCCTGCCACAGGAAGCCGTGGCGGCGCCGGGTGCCGAAATCGGCCACCGACAGGGGCGCGAGGGGCCGCAGCCGCTCGATCTTCTCCCACAGCCGGGTCATGGCGCGGGCATAGAGCACCTGCAGGTCGAGCTTGCCCATCTTCTGCAGCACGGCGCGCGAGCGCAGCTCCATCAGGATCGCCAGGGCGGGGATCTCCCACATCGTGGTCTCGATCCAGGGACCCTCGAAGGTCAGCTCGTACTGGTCGCCCTTGCGCTCCAGGTGATATTCGGGAAACCGGAACCCCTCGAGCCAGGCGAGGAAGTCCGGGGTGAACATCCACCGCTTGCCGTAGAAGGTGTTGCCGCGCAGCCAGGTGCTCTCGCCGCGCGACAGGCGCAGGCTGCGCACATGGTCGAGCTGCTCGCGCAGCGCGCCCTCATCCACCAGACGGGCCATCGGCACATGGTCCGAGCGGTTGATCAGCGAGAAGGTGACCCGCGTCTGGCGATGGGTATAGAAGATCAGCTGCGCCATCAGCAGCTTGTAGAAATCGGTGTCCAGCACCGACCGCACGATCGGGTCGATCTTCCAGGTGTGGTCCCAGACCCGCTTGGCGATGTCGATCATGGGCGCGTTCCCCTTGCTGCGGGCCACCGTTACATCAGGCATGGCGGCGCCGCGCAAGGGCCGCGCCTTCCCGGCGCCCGGCGGGCGCGGTGCGGCGCGGATCAGCCCGGCGCGGCGCCTTCCAGCACCACGCCCGCCGCGCGCATCTCGGCGATGGCTGCGGCCAGCGAGCCGTCGAGGTCGATCGCCCGGCACAGATCCAGCCGGACGGTGACGTCGAAGCCCAGCTTGCGCGCATCCAGCGCCGAGAAGCGCACGCAGAAATCGGTGGCGAGTCCGGCCAGGACCAGGGTCGCGATTCCCCGCTCGCGCAGATAGCCGGCAAGCCCGGTCGGCGTGACGCGGTCATTCTCGAAGAAGGCGGAATAGCTGTCGATCTCGCGGCGGAAGCCCTTGCGCAGGATCAGCTCGGCATCGGTGCGCAGGCCGGGGTGGAAATCGGCGCCGCGGCTGCCCTGCACGCAATGGACCGGCCACAGCACCTGCCGGCCATAGGGCATGAGGGTTTCCGAGAAGGGTTCCGCGCCGGGATGGCTGGCGGCGAAGCTGAGGTGATCGGCGGGGTGCCAGTCCTGGGTCAGGATCCGCACGGCGAAACGGTCCTGCAGCGCGTTGACCCCTGCGACGATGGCGTCGCCATCGGGCACGGCCAGCGCGCCGCCGGGGCAGAAATCGTTCTGGATGTCGATCAGGACCAGCGCGGTGTCGGGGGCGGTGTCGGGGGCAGCGTCGGGGCTCATGGCCGCGTCTCCGGCTGTCAGGCAAGCTTCCGCAGAAGGGACAGGAACTGCCGCCGCTCGGCCGCGGTCAGGGGGGCCAGCGTCTCTTCGCTGATCGCCAGCGCCTCGGCGGCCAGCCCGGCGAACAGGGCGCGGCCGGCCTCGGTCAGGCTGACGACCAGCCGCCGGCGGTCCTCGGGGTCGGGATCGGTGGCCACAAGCCCGCGCGCGGCCAGCCGGTCGATCACCCCCTTGATGGTCGAGGCATCCATCGACGTCTCGCGCCCCAGCAGGTTCTGCGACAGCGGCCCCATCTGATTCAGCCGGGCCAGCGCGGCGAACTGGGTCGGGGTCAGTTCGGGAATGCGGGCGGCGAAGATCGCCAGATGCCGCTGGCTGGCCCGGCGCAGCAGATAGCCCACCTGGTCATCCAGCCGGTAGCCGTCGGCCGCGTCGCGGGTTCCGGCAGCGGGTCTTCGGGCGGCAAAGGTCATCGGTGGCGGTCCCTTCCGCGCCAGACTTGCCGCTGCCCGCGCGCGATGCAAGCGGCAATTGACAGCGGGCGGCGGGGGACGCACACTCCGTTTGCATACAAATGATCGGGGGCGAAGGCGCGCATGGACCCGCAGACCCTGGACCCGCAGGCCGCATATCACCGCCCGGGCGATCTGGATGCCGCGCTGCGCCTGATGGCGGCGCTGCGCCCGACGGTCCTGGCCGGGGGCACCGATCTGTTTCCCGCCACCCAGCGCCCGGCGCTGACCGGCCCGGTGCTGGACATCACCGCCATTGCCGGGCTGTCGGGCATCGCCGAGACCGACGGGGGCATGCGGATCGGCGCGGCCACGCGCTGGAGCGCGATCGCCGGCGCCCCGCTGCCCGCGGCGCTGGAGGCGCTGCGCCAGGCGGCGCGCGAGGTGGGGGCGGTGCAGATCCAGAACGCCGGCACGATCGGCGGCAACCTGTGCAACGCCTCGCCCGCGGCGGACGGGGTGCCGCCGCTTCTGGCCTGCGGGGCCGAGGTGGAGCTGGCCAGCCTGCGCGGCCGGCGGCGGCTGCCGCTGGCGGCGTTCATCACCGGACCGCGGCGCACCGCGCTTGCCCCCGACGAGATCATGACCGCCGTGATCCTGCCCCGCGCGGGGCTGGCCGGGCGGTCGGCCTTCCTGAAGCTGGGGGCGCGGCGGCATCTGGTGATCTCCATTGCCATGGTCGCGGTGCGGGTCGAATGCGCCGGCGGGCGCATCGGCCGGGCCGCGATCGCGGTGGGCGCCTGCAGCGCGGTGGCCCGCCGGCTGCCCGCGGTCGAGGCGGCGCTGGCCGGCCAGCCGCTGGAAGCGCCGGTCATCGACCCCGCCGCGGTGGCCGCGGCGCTGGCGCCGATCGACGATGCGCGCGCCTCGGCGGAATATCGCAGCCTGGCCGCGGCCGAGCTGATCGGCCGCGCGCTGGCCATGGCCATCGGACCGGAACGGGAGGCGGCATGAGCCTTGATGCGGCAGCGGATGCCGGAACGGCAGCAATCACCGTCAACGGCCTGACCGTGGCGCTGGGCGATGCGGCGCGGGCGCGGCGCCTGTCGGACTGGCTGCGCCACGAGCTGGGGCTGACCGGCACCAAGACCGGCTGCGACGCCGGCGATTGCGGCGCCTGCACCGTGCTGCTGGACGGGGCGCCGGTCTGCGCCTGCCTGACCCCGCTGGGCCAGGCGGCCGGGCGTTCGGTGACCACGGTCGAGGGGCTGGACCGGGCCGGGATGGCCCGCCTGCAGGATGCCTTCCTGCGCCATGGCGCCACGCAATGCGGGATCTGCACCCCGGGCATGCTGATGGCCGCGGCGGCGCTGCTCGCGCGCGAACCGCACCCCGACCGCGCCCAGGTGGAAACCGCGCTGGCGGGCGTGCTGTGCCGCTGCACGGGCTATGCCAAGATCATCGATGCCGTGCTGGATGCCGGCCGCCCGGCCGAGCCGCCCGGCAGCCGGGCGCTGGGCGCCCGCATCGCCCGGCTCGACGGCCCGCCCCGGGTGACCGGCCGCGCCCGCTATGGCGCCGACGAGATCCCGCCCAGCTGCCTGACGGTGCGCGCGATCCGCTCGCCCCACCCCCATGCGGATTTCGCCTTCGGCGACCTGGCCGCCTGGGCGGCGGCCCGCCCCTGGGTGGCGGCGGTGCTGACCGCGGCCGACATCCCCGGCCGCAACCGCTTCGGCGTCATCCCGCCCTTCGCCGACCAGCCGGCGCTGGCCGAGGGGCGGGCGCGCTTTCGCGGCGAGGCGGTGGCGATCGTGGTGGGCGAACCCGGCCCGACCGAAATGGCCGATCTGTCCGACTTTCCCGTGCGCTGGACGCCGCTGCCCGCGATCACCGATCCCGCGGCCGCGGCCGCGGCCGAACCGCTGCACCCCGACCGGCCGCAAAACCTGCTGACCGCGGGCCGGGTGCGCCGGGGCGATGTGGCGGCGGCGATGGCCGGCGCGGCGCATGTGGTCGAGGGGACGATGCGCACCGCCTTCGTCGAGCACAGCCCGATCGAGCCCGAGGCGGGCGTTGCCTGGCTTGACGGCGACATGCTGGTGATCCGCGCCTCGACCCAGGCGCCGGCGATGGACCGCGACGATACCGCCGCGGTGCTGGGCCTGCCCCCCGAACGGGTGCGCACCATCCCCTCGGCCTGCGGAGGGGGCTTCGGCACCAAGCTGGACCTGTCGGTGCAGCCGCTGATCGGGCTGGCCGCGCTCCGGACCGGGCGGCCCTGCCGCATGGTCTATACCCGCACCGAATCGATGCAGGCCACCACCAAGCGTCACCCGGGCCGGCTGCGCGCCCGCATCGGCGCGGATCAGGCGGGGCGGCTGGTGGCGCTGGACTTCGACGCGGAATTCGACACCGGCGCCTATGCCAGCTGGGGACCCACCGTGGCCAACCGCGTGCCGGTGCATGCCACCGGCCCGTATCGCTTCGCCGCGGTGCGGGCCGAGGCGCGGGCGCGGCACACCAACAACCCCGTGGCCGGGGCCTTCCGCGGCTTCGGGGTTCCGCAGGGGGCGCTGTGTCTGGAGACCCTGCTCGACCCGCTGGCCGAGGCCTGCGGGCTCGACCGGCTGGAATTCCGCATCCTGAACGCCCTGCGCGACGGCGACGCCACCGCCACCGGGCAGGTCCTGCGCGGGGTCGGCATCGGGGAATGCCTGCGCGCGCTGCGCCCGCACTGGGCCGATGCGCTGGCCGAGGCCGAGGCCGCCAATGCCACCGCCCGCGGCCCGCTGCGCCGCGGGGTGGGGGTGGCCTCATGCTGGTATGGCTGCGGGAACACCTCGCTGCCCAACCCCTCGACGGTGCGGATCGGCATCACGCCCGAGGGCCGGCCGGTGCTGCACCAGGGCGCGACCGATATCGGCCAGGGATCGGACACGGTGATCACCCAGATCGCGGCCGAGGCGCTGGGCCTGCCGGTGGACGCCTTCACCCTTGTCGGGCCCGACACCCTGCTCACCCCGGATTGCGGCAAGACATCCGCCTCGCGTCAGACCTATGTCACCGGGCGGGCGGCGGCCGCCGCGGCCCGCGCGCTGCGCGCCCAGATCCTGCGGCTGGCGAATGCCGGGGACGAGGCGCGGCTGAGCCTGGGCGAGGGCGGGCTGTGCGTGACCGACGCCGCCGGGACCCGGCCGGTGCCGCTGGGCCCGGCCGGCCCGGACGGCTATGCGCTGCGGGCCGAGGAAAGCTATGACCCGCCCACCACCGCGCTGGATGCCGACGGCCAGGGCACGCCCTACGCCGTCTATGGCTGGGGGGCGCAGATGGCCGAGGTCGAGGTCGACACAGCGCTGGGCACGGTGCGGGTGCTGCGCATCACCGCCGCCCATGACCTGGGGCGCGTGGTCAACCCGCTTCTGGCCGAGGGGCAGATCGAGGGCGGCATCGCCCAGGGGCTGGGTCTGGCGCTGATGGAGGAATACCTTCCCGACCGCACCGAGAACCTGCACGACTATCTGATCCCGACCATCGGGGACATGCCGGACATCGTGCCGATCCTGATCGAGGTGCCCGATCCGGAGGGGCCCTTCGGCGCCAAGGGGCTGGGCGAGCATGCCCTGATCCCGACCGCGCCCGCGATCCTGAACGCGGTGCGCCACGCCACCGGGGTGCGGCCCGACCGGGTGCCGCTGCTGCCCCACCGCCTGCGCGAGGCCCTGCGATGAGCGAGACCAACGCCGCCCCGATCCCCGAGCGCGAGGGCGACGCCGCCGGCCCGGCACGGCTGGCCGACAAGATCCGCTGCGACGCCTGCCCGGTCATGTGCTACATCGCCCCGGGCAGGGCGGGCGCCTGCGACCGCTATGCCAACAAGGGCGGGCGCATCGTGCGCGTCGACCCGCTGACCATCCTCGATGCCCGCATCGCCAATGGCGACGAGATCCGCCCCTTCCTCGCCGCCGGCTGGTCGGACGACCTGACCCCCGCGCGCATCACCGGCATCGGCGCGGGCACCACCTATCCCGACTACAAGCCCGCGCCCTTCATCGTCGCCAGCAAGGTCGAGGGGGCCGATTTCGTCACCGTGGTGACCGAGGCGATCTTCTCCTATTGCGGCGTCAAGGTGAAGATCGACACCGACCGGCATCTGGGCCCCGAACAGGCCACCGTCACCGCGCGCGGCGAACCGGTGGGCCATGTCACCACCGCCGAATACGGCAGCCAGATGCTCTCGCTGGGCGGTGTGCGCCACCTGACCGGCGGCACCAAGCAGGAGGGCCGCGTGACCTGCGAGACGCTGCTGGCGCTGTGCAACCGCGAGGCGGTGGAGCTGAGCATCGAGGGCGGTTCGACCGTGGTGGTGCAGGCCGGCGCCGCCCCCATCGTCGACGGCATGCCCGAGACGCGCATGCGGGTGGGCTGCGGATCGGCGACGATCGGGATGTTCGCCACCCAGTGGCAGGGGCTGGTGGACGAGGTGGTGGTGGTCGACGATCACATCACCGGGGTGATCAGCGAGCATCAGGCCGGCAAGGTGATCGGCTGGCCCGACACCGGCATCCGCATCCGCGGAAGACGCTCGACACCGGGGCGCTATTTCCGCGTGGCCGGGCCGGGCAAGGGCTGGGGCGGCACCGATCTCGACGATCCGCTGGCGATCCTCGACCCCTTCCAGCCGAAGAAGGGGGCGCGGCCGGGGCTGCGGCTGCTGATGGTCTCGACCACCGGCGAGCATGCCGCCTACTACGTCCTCGACCAGGATCTGGTGCCGCGCCCGGCGCCGATGCCCGAGGCGCTGGCCGAGACCGTGCGCCTGATCGACGAGAACTGCGAACCCGCGCTGTGCTCGGTGCTGTTCATGGGCGGGGCGGGCGGCAGCCTGCGCGCCGGGGTCACCCGGAACCCGGTCCGGCTCACCCGCTCGGTACATGCCGGAGAGACCCGCGTCACCCTGGGCGGCGCGCCGGCATGGGTCTGGCCGGGGGGCGGCATCACGGTGATGGTCGACGTGCTGGCCCTGCCGGAACGGGCCTTCGGCCATGTGCCCACACCCGCGCTGGTCGCGCCGCTGGAATTCACCCTGCCGCGCGCGGCCTACGAGCGGCTGGGCGGCCATGTCGCCGCGATCCGGGAACTTGCCGACATCCTCGCCCATGGCGGCGAATACGGCGCGGACAGCCGCGGCATCGCCCCGCCATGACCGGGCCGGCCTGGGCCTTCCTGCCCGACGGGCGGCGGCTGCATCTGCAGCATGGACCGACGGACCTGATCATCGAGGTCTTCGCTGCCGATGCCGTGCGCATGCGCGCCCATGCCCGCGCGATCGCCCGCTTCCGGGGGCTGCTGGCGGGGCTGGTGCGCGACCTGCCCGCGCTGCGCCGGCCGGTCGACGCCGCCGCGCCGCTGGCCGACCCGGTGGCGCGGCGGATGCGCGATGCCTGCCTGCCCCATGCCGGGGTGTTCGTCACCCCGATGGCCGCGGTGGCCGGCGCCATCGCCGACGAGATCCTGGCCGCCATGGTCGCCGGCCTGCCCGTGGACCGGGCCTATGTCAACAATGGCGGCGACGTGGCGATCCATCTCGGGCCGGGGCAGCATTTCGACGCCGCGATCTGGGATGGCGGCGGGGGGGGACGCCTGCGGGTCGCCGCGGGCGACGGGG
>RFGB01000077.1 GCA_003697125.1 Alphaproteobacteria bacterium | reverse complement strand
CCAGCACCATCCCCGCGATCGCCATTGTGCCGATGGTGTCGCCCATGTAGGGGCTGACCTCGCCGTAATTCACCGCGAACAGCGCCCCCGCCAGCCCGCACAGAAGCCCGGTCATCACGAAGACCACCGGCACGATGCGCCCAACCTCGATGCCCATCAGCACCGCGGCGTCGGGATTCTCGGCCGTGGCGCGCAGCGCCCGGCCGGTGCGCGTGCGCGTCAGCACCAGCCACAGCCCGGCGACGATCGCCAGCGACACCGCCAGCCCGACCATCTGCGGCACCGAGATCACCAGACCCGCGACGCGCCAGTTCAGATCGGCGAAGGGTGTGGCGAAGCGCCTGGGGTCCGAGCCATGCGCGAGCAGGACCAGATATTCGAAGATCAGCAGGAAGCCCAGCGAGGAGACCAGCGGCAGCGCATGTTCCGTCGCATCGCCGTGGCGGGCCTTCAGATAGCGGTAGGTGAAGCGTTCCACCACCAGCGACGCGACCACCGAGACAGCGACCCCGACGGCCAGCGCCGGCAGCCAGTTGACCGGCCCCGACAGGCCGAAGGGCAGGCCATGCACGCTCAGCGACCAGCCCACCATCCCGGTCAGCATGAACAGCGCGGGGATGGTGAAGTTGAGGAAGTTGAGGATGCCGATGGTCAGCGTGAACGCCACCGCCACCGCGACATAGATCCCCCCCAGCATGACCCCGTTGATCAGCTGCTGGATCAGAAGCATCGCCGCGGCACCCCCTGCCCGCACCGCGCCCGCCCCGTCGCGGCCCCCGCGCGGCGGCCGGGCGGCGCAAGGGGCATGGTTCTCCAGACCGCCTGACTTGTCCAGACAATTTTTCCTTTGACAGCCGCGCCCCGGCGCCTAACCTCGGCCCGCCGCGGGGCTGGGATCGGGAGGTCTGGAGATGGCGGACGGCGCGGACAGGGTGATCGTCGTCGGTGCGGGGCCGGTGGGGCTGGTGGCCACCGCCGCGCTGGTTGCCGAGGGAATTCCCGTCACCACGCTGGAGGCCACCCCGGATCTGGCCGAGGATCTGCGCGCCTCGACCTTCCATCCGCCCACCCTCGACATGCTCGACCGCTTCGGGATCAGCGACCAGCTGGTCGCCCGCGGGCTGGTCTGCCGGCACTGGCAGTTTCGCGACCGGCGCGAGGGGGTGGTCGCCACCTTCGACATGGCGCTTCTGGAAGGCGAGACGCGCCACCCCTACCGGCTGCAATGCGAGCAGTGGAAGCTGACCGAGGCGCTGCGCGCGCTGGTGGATGCCCATCCCGATGCCGAGCTGGTGACCGATGCCCGGGTCGAGGAGGTCACCCAGGACGACAGCGGCGTGACCGCGGTCGCCCGCCGCCCCGACGGCAGCCGCGACAGCTTCCGCGGCCGCTTCCTGATCGGCGCGGACGGCGCCCGCTCCACCGTGCGGCGATGCGTGGGCGCGCGCTTCGACGGGCTGACGATCCCCGAGATCTATCTCACCCTGTCCACGCCGTTTCCGTTCCACGAGGTGATGGAGGATCTGGCCAACATCGCCTATATCTCCGATCCCGCGGAATGGCTGGTGCTGCTGCGCACCCCCAGCCTGTGGCGCGTACTGCTGCCCACCGATCCGGCGCTGTCGGACGAGGAGATCGTCGCGCCGGACCGGGTCGAGGCCCGGCTTCAGGGGGTGGTGGCCACCGGCAGGCCCTATGAGGTGGTCCACCGGACCGCCTACCGGGTGCATGAACGCGTGGCCGACCGCTATGTCTGGGGGCGGATCTTCCTGGCCGGCGACGCCGCCCACATCAACAATCCGCTGGGCGGGATGGGGATGAATGGCGGCATCCATGACGCGGTGAACCTGACCGGGAAGCTGGCCGAGGTCTGGCGCGGCGCGCCGCTCGCGCTGATGGGCCGCTACGAACGCCAGCGGCGCAAGGTGGCGCTGGAGACGGTGCAGGCCCAGGCTCTGCGCAATCGCGAGATGCTGAACGCCGCCGATCCCGAACGCCGCCGTGCCTATCATGACGAGCTGCGCGCCATCGTCGCCGACCCCGCCCGGCACAAGGCCCATCTCATGCGCAGCGCCATGATCCAGTCGCTGCGCGATCTCGAGGCGGTGGACTAGGCGCGCCGCGGAACACCCCGCCCGGCCCGTCTGGACAGATCGCGGGCGGGCGCGCTAGCCTGCCCGCGCCGGCGCCTGGAGCGGGCGGGCCGGCCGGGGGGATGCAGCCCGATGCCCGAGGACGACACCGGCGCACCGCGCAGGCCGCCGCGCTATCGCGAGATCCTGGAGATCATCCGCGGGCGCATCCGTGCGGGCGCCTATCCCGTGGGCGGCAATCTGCCCAGCGAGGCGGAGTTCTGCGCCGAGTTCGGGTCGAGCCGCTTCACCGTGCGCGAGGCGCTGCGCCGCCTGCAGGCCGAGGGGCTGGTCAGCCGCCAGCAGGGGGCGGGCAGCCGCGTGCTGCGCCGCACCCCGGCGGGGCGCTACGTGCAGGCCTATGGCTCGCTCACCGAATTGCTGCAGCTGGCCCGCGACACCGGTTTCCGGCGCATCTCGCTGCGCCATCTCGCCCCGCCCCCCGACATCGCCCCGCGCATCGGCGCGGCGCCCGGCGAATGCTGGGCGCGGCTCAGGGGGCTGAGGCTGGAGGGCCCCGAGGCCCGGCCGGTCGCGCTGGTGGAAAGCTGGATCCCCCCGCGCCTTGCCCATCTGGCCCCGCGGCTGGCCCGGGGGCGTCCGCCCTTCTATCGGGTTCTTGAGGAGGAATCGGGCGAGGTGATCACCGATGTGGTGCAGGAGACCGAGGCGCTGGCGATGCCGGGCCATGTGGCGGCGGTGCTGGGCGCCGCGGCGGGGGCGGTGGCGCTGCGGCTCCTGCGCCGCTACACGACCGGCCGCGGCACGCTGATCGCCTCGTTCAACTGGCACCACGGGGGCGATCGCTTCATCCATCGCACCCATCTGCGCCTGACCGGCGGCGGCTGAACCCGACCGCCGGGGTCAGTCCCAGCAATCGCCCGACAGCATCCACGTGGCGATCTCCTCGCGGCTGGGCCACCAGACATCGTCGAACCGGCGGGCGTGATCGAGGAACATCTCCAGCGCCCGGATCCGGAAGGGCTGGCCGATGACATGGGGATGCAGCCCGATGTTCATGTGCAGCGCCGTGCGGGCGGATTCCCTGTAGAGCCTGTCGAACTGTTCGCGGAACACCGCGAAGGCCCCGTCGGCATCCTTCCCCTGGCGCATGAAGACGGTGAAGTCGTTCACCTCGGAGGTGTAGGGGATCGAGATGATGGTCCGTCCCGACCGGGTGCGCACTGGGTAGGGCTGGTCGTCATTGAGCAGGTCGCAGGTGAAGATCAGACCCTCCTCGGCCAGAAGGTCCACCGTCCGCGGCGTGCAGCGCAGCGAGGATGACAGCCAGCCGCGCGCCGGGCGGCCGGTCGCTTCCTGCACCACCCGCAGCGTGTCGCGGATCACCTGGCGCTCCCGCTCCTCGTCATCCTGATAGTCGCTCAGAAGCTCCTGCTGTTCCCAGTTGTGGGCAACGATCTCCCAGCCCCGGGCCACGGCATGGTCGATCACCGCCCGCCTTTCCTGGCCCATCCGGGCGTTCATCGTGCACGAGGTCGGCAGGCCGGCCTGCTCGAAGGCCTCGAACACCCGCCAGACGCCGACCCGCTGGCCATATTCGCGCCAGGTCCAGTTCGGATTGTCGTAGATCCGCCCCGGCAGGTTGCCGCCGACGATGCCCGGGCCGCCGGGATAGATCACCCGGTCGGTGTCCTTCACCCGATCCCAATATTCCAGATTGGTGGTCAGGATGACCGCCAGCCGCCGTCCGTCGGGCCAGCGCAGGCGGGGGCGGTGGGGCAGGGGGGTGAAATCATACTCCATGCGGCGTCTCTCCGGTCTCGGGCCAGCGGCGGTCGAAGTCCCACACCTCCTCGAACCCCATCAGCCGGCAGAAGGCGCCGAAATCATGCATCGGGGTCGCGGTCGCCGCGCCCCGCTCGGCCAGCTCGGCATAGGCGCGGCGCAGCGCCTCGGCCGCGGCCAGGAATCCGATCGCGGGGTGGATGGCCAGCGTGTAGCCCATCGCGGCAAGACGATCCGCGGGCAGGATCGGGGTGCGTCCGCCGGTGGCCATGTTGGCGACCAGGGGCGCGTCGATCTCGGCGGCGATGCGGGCAAGCTCGGCCTCGCTCTCGGGGCTTTCGACGAAGACGAGATCGGCCCCGGCCGCGGCATAGGCCCGGCCGCGGGCGATCGCCTCCTCAAGCCCCAGCTGCTGGCGGGAATCGGTGCGGGCGATGATCAGGAAGTCGTCGCTGCGCCGCGCCTCCAGCGCAACGCCGATGCGGCGCAGCATCACCCCGGTGGGGACGACGCGGCGGCCATCGGTATGGCCGCATTTCTTGGGGAACTCCTGATCCTCGATCTGGATCGCCGCGGCCCCGGCATCCTCGTAGCCGCGCACCGTCCGGCGCAGGTTCAGAAGGCCGCCATAGCCGGTGTCGGCATCGGCGATCAGCGGGGTCACGGTGCCCGCGGCGATGCAGGCGACGCGCTCGACCATCTCGGCATAGCTGGCCAGCCCGGCATCGGGCAGGCCCAGATGCGCGGCGGCGACGCCATGGCCGGTCATGTAGAGCGCGCGGAAGCCCATGGCATCGGCGATCCTCGCCGAGATCATGTCGAACACCCCGGGCGCGACCATCATCTCCCGCGCCAGAACCGCCCGCTTCAGCCCAGCATCGGCCATGTCCGTCGCCCCCCGGATTTGTCCGGACAGGTAACGGCCAGGGCGGGGCCGCGGTCAAGGGGAAATCGCGGCCAGATGTCCGGACAAATTCTTGACAGCGCCGGGCCTGAGGCACATGCTCGGCCGGGACTTGCATGACGGGGAGGGGGACGATGCAGGGGGTGTTGCAGAGGCGGTCCAATGACGCGCGGGGCTGGCGGTGCAAGTTCGCGGTGGTGGCGCCATCGACCAACACCATCGTGCAGCCCGACATGGACGATCTGCGGGTGGAGGGGGTGACCAACCATTTCGGGCGCATCCATGTGCCGAACATGAAGGTCACCGATGACGAGAGCTTCGTCGCGCTGGTCGAGGCGATCGGGCGCACCCTCTACGAGGCCGTGGACCGCTGCATGACCTGCGAGCCCGACTATCTGATCATGGGCATGTCGGCGCTGATGTTCTGGGACGGGCGCGATGCCTCGGAACGGCGCATGCGGCAGCTTGCCGACCATTGCGGGGTGGGCGTCTCGGCGGGCTCCTTCGCCTGCGAGGCGGCGCTGAACCTGTTCGGGGCGAAGCGCATCGCGGTGATCTCTCCCTACTTCCCGGTCTCGGACCGCAACGTGACCCGCTTCTTCACCGATTGCGGCTTCGAGGTGAGGGATTTCCGCGGCCTGAAATGCGCCAGCCCGGTGCTGATCGCCCATGTGCAGGAGGAGGAGCTGCGCCGCCACATCCTGGAGATGGACAATGACGGCATCGACGCCATCGTCCAGGTGGGAACCAACCTGTCGATGTGCCGGCTCGCCGTCGAGATGTGGGACCGTCTGGGCAAGCCGGTGATCGCGATCAATTCGGCCACCTACTGGCACGCGCTGCGCGCCATGGGGATCGAGGATCGCTTCCCCGGTCACGGCCCGCTGTTCGAACGGCACTGACCGGCCGCCCCCGCCGCGGTCAGGCCGCAGGCGGGGCGGCGGCCGCGGGCGGGGAAAGATCGGGCCCGCGGCGGTGATGCAGCGCGATCACCAGCGCCACCGGCAGGCCGGTCAGCGCGAAGGCCACCAGCACCTGGGCGCGGTCGAGGCCGGCGAGCAGCAGAGCGGTGGCCAAGAGCGCCGAGACCACCATTGCCAGCGAATCGATCACGTTCGATGCCGCGACGATGCGCGCGCGCAGCGGCTCGGGGCTGGTGGTCTGGTAGATCACCGACAGCGGCACGACATAGAGGCCGGCGAAGCTCGACATCAGCAGGAAGCAGCCCAGCACCGGCCAGGCATCGGCGCGCGAGAGAAACGCCGCCCCCGACAGAAGCGGCGCGCCCGCGGGGATGTCGCCGCCATAGGCGGCCAGCGCCGGGTGCAGCAGAAGAAGCCCCGCCATCATCCCCAGCGCCCCCCACGGCACCGGGCGATAGCTCGCCCGCCCGCGCAGGACCCGGTTGCACAGCATCGCCCCCAGCGACACGCCCAGCGTGAAGGTGACCAGCAGGATCAGCGCCACATCCTCGGTGCCGTGCAGCGTCTCGCGCGCCATCGGCGGCACGAAGGCCAGCACCGCCGCCCCCGCCAGCCAGAACCAGGCGAAGGCGAGCACCGCGAACCAGGGTTCGCGCCAGCGCGCGCATTCGCGCAGCACCCGGATCATGGCGCGCGGCAAGAGCCAGTCCACCCCGGGCCGGGGGCCCACCGGCGGCACCGGCGGCGCGCACAGCGCGGCCAGCCAGCCGATGATCGCCACCACGATCACCAGCCCCGAGACGGTCTCGATCCCCAGCGCGCCACCGAAGGGGCCAATCCCCCCGATCAGCGCCAGCTTGGCCCCGACGATCTGGCCGCAGATGATGGCGATGAAGGTCGCCGCCGCGACCAGCCCGTTGCCCGCGACCAGCTCCTCGGGGCGCAGATAGCGCGGAAGCACCGCATACTTGATCGGCGCGAAGAAGGCCGATTGCGCCCCCATCAGCAGCAGCAGCAGGAACAACGCGGTGACGCTCTCGGCGCGGAACGCCGCCGCGGCCAGCAGCATCAGGCCGATCTCGGCCGCCTTGACCCAGCGCATCATCACCGCCTTGTCGATGCCGTCCGCGATCATGCCCGCGGTGGGCGAGATGAGCGCGAAGGGCAGGATGAACAGCGCCGCCGCCAGCTGGTTGAGCATGTCGAGCGCGCCTCCGAGGCCCTTGTCGGCGGCCAGCCGCCAGGTGAGCAGGGCGACGAAACCGGTCTTGAACGCCTGATCGTTGAAGGCGCCCAGGAACTGCACGGTGAACAGCGGCCAGAAGCGCCGGCTGCGCAGAAGCCCGAGCTGGCTGACCGGCGCCGGGACGCCGCCGTTCGGTTCGGGAGCCCGGGGCGCGGCGCCCATGGATCAGGCGCCGGCGTGGGCGGCCAGCAGCGCGCGGGCGCGCGCGCAATCCTCGTGCATCTGGCGCACGAGGGATTCCGCGTCGGGAAAGGCCAGTTCCGGCCGCAGGAAGGCGACCAGCGCCACCGAGATCTCGGCCCCGTAGAGATCGCCCGCGAAGTCGAAGATGTGCACCTCCAGATTCGGGCGGTTCTCGCCGAAGGTCGGCCGGGTGCCGATCGAGGCCGCCCCGCCATGGCGGCCGCGATGCGGGCCGTCGAGGATCTCGACCTCGACGGCATAGACGCCGAATCGGGGCAGGTGCAGATCGTCGAGGGAGATGTTCGCGGTGGGAAAGCCCAGTTCGCGCCCGCGGCGGTCGCCGCGCATGACGCGCCCCTCGATGCGATGGCGGTGGCCCAGCATGCGCGCGGCATCCTCGGGCCGGCCCTCGGAGAGGGCGCGGCGGATGGCGGTCGAGCTGATCTCGAGCCCGTCGATGCTCAGCAGCGGCACGACGGTCACCCCGAAGCCCAGCCTCCGGGCCCAGAT
>RFGB01000076.1 GCA_003697125.1 Alphaproteobacteria bacterium | reverse complement strand
GCGGAGCTCGTCGATAAACCTGCGAGCCTGTGCGAACGAGACCAGTTGCGGTTCGTGGAACTGCACTTGGCCGTGATCATCAAACGCCACGGCGCAGATTGCGCCCGGCGCTTTCGGCGAATCGGTCCAGGCCGAATCGAAACCGAAAATGACCGTGCTGCGTTGCGGGCTCACGAAATCCATGTGGTCCTCCGCAAAGCAGCATAGTCAAAGGGTGCAAGGAATGCAGTCGCTTACTTGCTTAGCATGGAAACCCCGCCGCGCCCCTCGACCTTCCCGCGGGTGATCGTCAGGCCCAACTTCATCTTCAGCGCGCCGGACATGGCGCCGCTCGCCGTGTGAGCCTGCGCGCCCTGGGCGCGGGATCCGCCGCGGCGGGAGCGTCTTGCGGGGCCTCCGGCTTCGGCGCGTCGCCGGCGCCCCTCATCGCCAGGAAGCCGGACGGCGACTCAACAACCGGGCCGAGAAATCGCGCTTGCCGTTCCGACGCCCGGAGCGGGCCATGCTCCGGTTCCGGTGGATGCAGGGCCTGCGGAAAATCGCCGCCGTCCATGGCTCCGCCCCGAACCGCTTCGACCAGGAGCGCAGCCTTTCGCGCGGACCTCGTTTCAGGGCCAGCCGCGCCGCCGCGCCGGCCGAGTGGTGCGCTCATTTCGCTGGATGCGGGCCAGCCATCCCGCCCCTGCAGAGACGGGCTCGCATTCGTCTGGCGATGCCCGGACAAGGGCCGAAACCTGGACTGAGCCAACCCGCGGGCGCGGGCCTCTGGCGCGGGGGCAAGCCCCGGGGATGCCGGCATGCCGGACCGGTCGCTCGGGGACCAGGCAATGCAGACCGGCAGGGGAGGCGGCATTGAAAGCTCGGCGCAAAGCGGTCAAGAGTTGCGGTGACTGCCGGAGAAAGGCCGTGCCCTTCAGATACACGCTGCGCCAGCTCGAGTACTTCGTGGCGGTCGGCGAGGCCGGGTCCATTGCGCAGGCCTCGGAGAAGCTCAACATCTCCTCCCCCTCGATCTCGGCCAGCATCGCGCAGCTGGAGAGGGAGTTCGGCCTGCCGCTCTTTGTCCGCCAGCATGCGCATGGCCTGTCGCTGACCCCGGCGGGGCGGGTGATGCTCGACCAGGCGCGGGTCGTCCTGCGCGAGGCCGACCGGCTGGCCGACATCGCCGGCGACATCACCGGGGTGGCGCGCGGGCCGCTCTCGGTGGGATGTCTGCTGACCTTCGCGCAGATCGTGCTGCCGAGCGTGCGGCGCAGTTTCGAGACCGCCTACCCGGAGGTGCGCATCACCCAGGTCGAGCTCGATCAGGCCGAGATCTTCAGTGCCGTCCGCCGGGCCGAGATCGACCTCGCGCTGACCTACAATCTCGACATCCCCGCCGATCTGCGCTTCGTCGCGCTGGCCGAGCTGCCGCCCTATGCGCTGGTGAACGAGAGCCATCCGCTGGCGGCGCGGGCCGAGGTCTCGGTCGACGACCTGCGGGAATATCCCATGGTGCTCCTCGATCTTCCGTTCAGCGCCGAGTATTTCATGTCCTTCTTCGCCCGCCACGGGTCGCGGCCGCGGGTCGCCGAGCGCACCCGCGACATGGGGGTGATGCGCAGCCTGGTGGCCAACGGCTATGGCTACTCCATCGCCAATATCCGCCCGGTGAGCGACCTGTCGCCCGACGGCAAGAGGCTGCGGGTCATCCCCATGGTGGGCGATCTGCGCCCGATGCGTTTCGGCCTGCTGATGGCGCCGGAGGCGGAGAGCCTGGTGACGATCCGCGCCTTCGCGGCGCATCTGAGGGGCATGCTGGCGGCGGGCGAGGTGCCGGGGATCTCGGAGACAGGGCACCCGACGGGCGCGCAGGGCATGCCCCGGCGACTGGACGGCGATTAGACAGGGCCTAAGCCTTGCTTTGGCAAGCCCGACTTTGGCGCGCGCGCCTGTGCCCCTATCGTCCCGACCGAGGGAAGGAGACGGACATGCGCGATCCGCGTTACGACATCCTGTTCGAGCCGGTCCGGATCGGGCCGCTCACCGCCAAGAACCGCTTCTACCAGGTGCCGCATTGCAATGGCGGCGGCTATCGTGATCCCTCGGCCGCCGCCGCGATGCGCGCGATCAAGGCCGAGGGCGGCTGGGGGGTGATCTTCACCGAGCAGTGCGAGATGCATCACAGCTCCGAGATCACCCCCTTCATCGAGCTGCGCCTGTGGGAGGATCGCGACATTCCCGCCCTGCGCCGCATGGCCGAGGCGATGAAGTCGCACGGCGCGCTGGCCGGCATCCAGCTTGCCTATTCCGGGGTCAACGGACCCAACCTCTATACCCGCGAGGTGCCGCTCGCGGTCTCGGCGATGCCGATCCGCACCTTCACCAACGACCCGGTTCAGGCCCGCGCGCTCGACCGCAGCGACATCCGCAATCTGCGGCGCTGGTTCGTCATTGCGGCGCGGCGCGCGCGCGCGGCGGGCTTCGACCTCATCAACCTCTATGGCGCGCATGGCTTCGGCATCTTCCAGCATTTTCTCAGCCGCGCCACCAACCAGCGGTCGGACGAGTATGGCGGCAGCCTCGAGAACCGCTCGCGCTTCGTGCGCGAGGTGATCGCCGACATCCGCGAGGCGGTGGGCGATGTCATGGCCATCGCGCTGCGGGTCTCGCTCGACGAGACCATCGGCGATCTGGGGTTTTCCAATGCCGAGCTGCGCGACTTCGTGGAGATGAACCGCAACCTGCCCGACATCTGGGATCTGGCGCGCGGCACGTGGGAGGATTGCTCGGGGCCTTCGCGCTTCAAGGAGGAGGCGGCGCAGGAGGCGCTGGTGCGCGGCATCCGCGAGCTGACCGACCGCCCGGTGGTGGGGGTGGGGCGCTTCACCTCGCCCGACGTGATGGTGCGGCAGATCAGGTCCGGCGTGCTCGACATGATCGGCTGCGCGCGGCCCTCGATCGCCGACCCGTTCCTGCCCAGGAAGATCGAGGAGGGGCGGATCGAGGACATCCGCGAATGCATCGGCTGCAACATCTGCATCTCGGGCGACATGACCATGTCGCTCAGCCGCTGCACCCAGAACCCCACCTTCATGGAGGAATGGCGCAAGGGCTGGCATCCCGAGCGGATGAACCCCAAGGGCGAGAGCGCCAATGTGCTGGTGGTGGGGGCAGGGCCGGCGGGGCTCGAGGCGGCGCGCGCGCTGGCCGAGCGCGGCTATGACGTGGCGCTGGCCGAGGCCGGGCGCGAACTTGGCGGGCGGGTGGCGCGCGAGCGCCGGCTGCCGGGGCTCTCGGCCTGGGGGCGGGTGGCCGATTACCGCGCCTACCAGCTTTCGCAGAAGCCCAATGTCGAGATCTATTTCGACAGCCCGCTCGAGGCCGAGGCGATCCTCGAATTCGGCTTCGAGCATGTCTGCATCGCCACCGGCGCGCGCTGGCGCCGCGACGGGGTCAGCCGTCAGCATGTGGTGCCGTTTGCCATCGACGAGGCGATGCCGCTCTTCACCCCGGACGATATCATGGACGGCCGCCTGCCCTCGGGGCGGGTGGTGCTCTATGACGACGACCATTACTACATGGGCGGGGTGCTGGCCGAGCATCTGGTCGCGGCGGGCTGCGAGGTGGTGCTGGTGACGCCCGCGGCGCGGGTCAGCGACTGGACCTTCAACACGCTGGAGCAGCACGCGATCCAGAAGCGCCTGCTGGAGCTTGGCGTCGAGCTGGTGCTCAATCGCGGCGTGGTCGCGATCGGGCGCGGGCATGTGGTCTCCGACTGCGTCTACACCGGGGCGACGCGCGAGATCGGTTGCGACGCGGTGGTGATGGTCGCCTCGCGGCTCGGCAATGACGCGCTCTACCGCGACCTCAGGGCGCGCGAGGGCGACTGGGCCGATGCCGGGATCAAATCGGTGAGGATCATCGGCGACGCCGAGGCGCCGGGGCCGATCGCCTGGGCGACCTATGCCGGGCACCGCTATGCGCGCGAGCTCGACACCCCCGAGATCGGCGACGCGCTGCCCTTCCGCCGCGAGATCACGGAGCTTTGGGATGAGTGAGCGGGCCGGGCGCGGCAGCGTGTGGCGCGGGGGTCGGCCGGCACTGGTTAGGCAGCGCCTAACCAGTGCTGAGGAAGTCCCGACTTAGCGGGGCCCGTTCCCGTCTGTAAGCTTTTTTCGAAAACGCTCAGCGGAGTAGCGGTTCTTGTCTGAAAGCATTGCCGGAACCGAAGCGATCGGGATCAGGAACGCCGTCAAGCGCTATGGGGATTTCACCGCGCTCAAGGGCGTCACGCTTTCGATCGCCGACAACGAGTTCTTTACCCTGCTGGGGCCGTCGGGCTGCGGCAAGACGACGCTTCTGCGGATGATCGCCGGCTTCGAGGCGGTAAGCGAGGGCGAGATCGTGCTCTATGGCGAGCGGATCGCGCATCTGCCCCCCGACAAGCGCCCCGTCAACACCGTCTTTCAGCATTACGCGCTGTTCCCGCACATGAGCGTCTTCGACAATGTGGCCTTCGGGCTGCGGCGGCTGCGCAAGCCGCCCGGCGAGGTCGAGCGCACGGTGCGCGAGATGCTCGCCCTGGTGCATCTGCAGGACTTTGCCGACCGTCTTCCCGGGCAGCTCTCGGGCGGGCAGCAGCAGCGCGTGGCGCTGGCGCGCGCGCTGGCGCCCCATCCCCAAGTGCTGCTGCTCGACGAGCCGCTCTCGGCGCTCGATCTCAAGCTGCGGCAGGCGATGCGCGGCGAGCTGCAACGGCTGCAGCGCGACACCGGCATAACCTTCGTCTTCGTCACCCATGACCAGGAAGAGGCGCTGGCGATGAGCGACCGCATCGCCGTGCTGCGGGCCGGCGAGGTGCAGCAGGTGGGCACGCCCGAGGACATCTATCTGCGCCCCGAAAACCGTTTCGTGGCGGATTTCATCGGCGACACCAACTTCATCGAGGCGCGGGTGGAGCGGGTGCTCGAGGGCGCTGCCGAGCTGATCATCGACGGCGGCATCCGGGTGCGCGCGCGGCTCTCCCACCGGGTCGCGCCCGGCGAGGCGGTGACGCTCAGCCTGCGGCCCGAGAACATCGTCATCACCGCGCCGGGCGAGGGGCTGGCTGAGGCGCGGGTGCTCGCGCAGACCTTCCTCGGCCCCAACAGCCTGGTGACGCTCGAACTGCCCGGCGGGACGCGGCTGCACTGGCGGCGCTCCAACCAGAGCGGCGGCGGGCAGGGGCTCGGCCCCGGCGAGAGCGTCGGCCTGCGCTTTGCCGAGGACGCCATCGCGGTGCTGAGGTCATGAGCGAGGTCGCGGTCATCGATGCGCGGCGGCGCTGGCTGGCGCTGGCCCCGGCCTATCTGGTGATCGGGGTGTTCATGGTCATCCCGCTGATGATCATGGTGGCGATCTCCTTCATGGAGCAGAACGTCTATGGCGGCGTCTTCCGGGTGTTCTCCACCGACGCCTACACGCAGTTCCTCTTTCAGCGCGATTTCGACGGCAACCTGGTCTTCAACCCCGCCTATCTGGTCATCCTCGGCCGCTCGGTGGCGCTGGCGGCGGCGGCGACGGCGATCTGCGTGGCGGTCGGCTTTTCGGTGGCGTGGTTCATCGTCCGCCAGCCGCCGCGCCGGCGCAACCTGCTGGTCTTTCTCATCACCATCCCGTTCTGGACCAACCTTCTGGTGCGCGCCTATGCCTGGGTCATCATCCTCGGCCGCGGCGGGGTGATCGACAGCCCCTTCCGGGCGCTCGGTCTGCTGGGGCCCGACGGCACGCTGGGGCTGCTCTATACCAACACCGCGATCCTGATCGGGCTCACCTATACCTATCTGCCGCTGATGGTGCTGCCGATCTATGCCAGCCTCGAGAAGCTCGATTTCCGCCTCGTCGAGGCGGCGAGCGACCTTTACGCCGACAAGTGGTGGACCATGCGGCAGGTGGTGCTGCCGCTGGCCGCGCCGGGGGTGATCGCGGGGGCGATCCTGGTCTTCGTGCCGGCGCTCGGCGATTTCATCTCGCCCAACCTGCTCGGCGGCGCCAAGCGGCTGACGCTGGGCAGCCTGGTGCAGTTCCAGTTCGCCACCGCGCGCAACTGGCCCTTCGGGGCGGCGGTGGCGGTGATCCTGCTGGTCTTCGTGATGGCGAGCCTCGCGCTCTATGTCCGGCTCACCCGCAAGGCCGGAAAGGCAGGCCAGCCATGAGCGCCCGCACGCGCCGCCGCGCCGAGACCCAAGCCGAGACCCACAGCGGCGCCGGGCGCATCGCGCATTTCGGCTGGCTGGGGCCGCTGGCGCTCGCCTTCTACGCATTCCTCTATTCCCCGATCGTGGTGCTGATCGCCTATTCCTTCAACGACAGCCGCTTCGCGATGATCTGGCAGGGGTTCTCGCTGAAGTGGTATGCCACGGTGCTGGAGAACGGCGACATTCAGACCGCCGCGCTCAACTCGCTGGTCGTCGCCACCGCGGCGACGGCGATCTCGGTGAGCATCGCCACGGTGGCGGCGCTGGCGCTGGCGCGCGGCGGCGCGTTTCGCGGCAAGACGCTGTCGATGGGGCTGATCGCGCTGCCCATCGTGGTGCCGGAGATCGTCACCGCGGTGGCGACCCTGATGTTCTTTTCCGCCATCGGCCTGTCGCTGGGGCTCGGCAACCTGATCATCGCCCATACCGTCTTCTGTATCCCCTTCGCCTTCATGCCGATCCGGGCGCGGCTTCAGGGCATGGACGAGACGCTGGAACAGGCGGCGGCCGATCTCTACGCCAGCCGGTGGGAGGCCTTCCGCCTCGTCACCCTGCCGCTGCTGGCGCCAGGCATCTTTGCCGGCGCGGTGCTGGCCTTCGTCATCTCGCTCGATGATTTCATCATCTCGCTGATGATCTCGGATGCCGGCACCACCACGCTGCCCGTCTACATCTTCAGCATGATCCGTCGCGGGGTGACGCCCGAGGTGAACGCCGTCTCGACCATCCTCTTCAGCGTCTCGCTGGTGCTGGTCTCGATCTACTGGCTGGCCTCGCGACCGAAGAAGGACGAGGCGTGATTCACCTGCCGAAGAAAACCGGTTCCATGACCAGCAGAGGAGGGAGACCATGACAGTCAGGATCCTGGCCGCGGGAGCGGCGCTCGCGGCGCTTGCCGGCGCGGCGACGGCCGAGGAGCTCCACATCTACAACTGGACCGACTACACCGCGCCCGAGCTGATCGAGAAGTTCGAGGCCGAGACCGGCATCGACGTGATCGTGGACACCTACGACACCAACGAGACGCTGCTGGCCAAGCTCAAGTCGGGCGCCACCGGCTATGACATCGTGGTGCCGAGCCAGCACTTCGTGAAGATCATGATCCAGGAGGGGCTGCTGCAGAAGATCGACATCAAGAGCATGCCAAACTATGCCAATGTCGATCCGCGCTGGAAGAATCCGCCCTGGGATCCGAACCAGGAATACTCGGTGCCGTGGCAATGGGGCTCGGCGTCATTCTCCTATCGCGCGGATCTCTATTCCGGCAAGGGCGAGTCGCTAAAGGAATTCTTCGAGCCTTCCGAGGAGGTGAGCGGCCGGCTGCAGGTCTTCGCCTCGCCCGATGAGGTCTACAACATGGCCAATCTCTATCTCGGCCTGCCGTTCTGCTCGGAGGATCCCGAGGACGCCAAGAAGGTGCTGGCGCTCTTTCAGGCGCAGAAGCCCCATGTCCTCACCTACAGCTCCGAGGGGATGAACGACCGTCTCGCCACCGGCGAGGTGATCATGGCCACCCACTGGAACGGCTATTCGCTCGTCGGGCGCCGCGAGGCCAACCCCAACATCATCTATGCCTATCCCAAGGAGGGCATCGTGGGCTGGTTCGATTCCCTCGTCGTGCCGGTGGGGGCAAGCAATGTCGAGGCGGCCAGGAAGTTCATGAACTTCGTCATGGATCCCGAGAACATCGCGCTTCAGTCGAACTTTGCCGCCTATTCCAACGGCATCATGGGGTCGGAGAAATACATGGACGAGGCGCTGCGCACCGCGCCCGAGCTCAACCCGCCGGCGGACGTGCCGGTCAAGTTCGGCGAGGCGTGCTCGGCCGAGGCGCAGAAGCTGATCGAGCGGGTCTGGACGCAGCTGCTGCAATAGCCGCGGCCGCGCGCCGCGACAGCCGCCCCCGCGCGCCGCGGCGTGCGGGGCGCGACGCACGGGGGAGAGGCGCGACGGGCAGGGGCGGTCCGGCGTGGCCCTCGGGCCGGGAGGCCCCGTCGGCATTCGGGAGCGGCGCGCTCTCGCCGGTGCGGCTGATGGCGGCGGTGCTCGAGGCCGCGCCGCCGGAATCGTCTTGCTGGGCTCGGCCCATTCGCGCCTGCACCGGGTGACGCGCAACCCGCGGAATACAGCGTTCAGCCCCGGCGGCTCCTCGCTCGGCTGGCCACGGGTGGCGGAGGCGCATCTGTGGGGCGCGGGGATCGCGCGGCTTCTGCCCGAGCACCGCGACGAGCCTTGCGACTGCTCGCCGGCCTTCATCGAGGCGCGCCTTGCCATCACCGCCGAGGACTGCCTGCGCGCCGACGAGATCGCGGTGGAGAGTTCCGCGAACCTTCGGACCTCTTGCAGACCGCCGACATCCTGCTCTGCCCGCCGCCGGTGGCGTTCGGCCCGCCCAACGACTGGGTGGTCTCCGACGGCGAGTGCCGGCGCATGGGCGAACGGGGCTGGGAGATGACGCTGATGTTCATCAGGCTGAGCCGCTGCCCGGTGCCCTCGGGGCGTGCGTCCCGGGGTGTGGCGACGGGGGGTGCGGATCGTCGGCCGCCCCTATCACGAGGAGGCGATGCTTGCCGCCGGGCTCGCCTTCCGGGCGGCGCCCGGGCCGTGGTCCACCGATGCCGAAGGCCGACCGCCGGCGCCGGCGGGGCTTGCTTAGGCGCTTCCGAAGCAAGGGTGAGGCAAACAGTTCGTTTTCGTCGCCGCAAGTCGTGAAAGGATCCGCGCGAGGATCGCGCGCGCCCACATGCCCGGCTGGGGCCATCGGCGGGGAGGGCGCAGCCGCAGGAAGCTTCGCGGGAGGGCGAGGATGCCGGACAGGAGGGCGGGATGCCGACCGAGACAATCGACACGCTGATCGTGGGCGGCGGCCAGGCGGGGATTGCGCTGAGCGAACATCTCGGGCGTCGCAAGATCCCGCATCTCATCCTCGAGAAGAACCGCATCGCCGAGGCGTGGCGCAGCGGACGGTGGGACAGCCTCGTGGCCAATGGCCCGGCCTGGCACGACCGCTTCCCCAACATGGAATTCAGGGACTTTCATCCCGACGACTTCGTGCCCAAGGACGCGGTGGCGGAGTATCTGGAGGACTATGCAAGGATGGTCGGCGCGCCGATCCGCACCGGCGTCGAGGTGCGCGCCGCCGAGCCGTGGTTCGGCCGCGGGGGCTTTCACGTCGAGACCAGCGAGGGCGAGTTCCACGCCCGCCGGCTTGTCGCCGCCACCGGCGCCTTCCAGATCCCCGTCATTCCGCCCGTCCTGCCCGAGCAAGCCGGGGTCGCGCAGATCCACTCCTACCACTACCGCAACCCCGAACAGCTCGCCCCCGGCGCGGTGCTGGTGGTGGGCGGCGGCTCCTCGGGGGCGCAGATCGCCGATGAACTCAACCGGGCGGGGCGCGAGGTCTATCTTTCCATCGGGCCGCATGAGCGCCCGCCCCGGCGCTATCGCGAGCGCGATTTCGTCTGGTGGCTGGGGGTTCTGGGGCTGTGGGACATGGCCGCGCCCAGACCCGGCACCGAGCATGTCACCATCGCGGTGAGCGGCGCCTATGGCGGGCAGACGATGGATTTCCGCCGGCTGGCGGCCGAGGGGGTGACGCTTCTGGGCATGACCGACCGCTTCGAGGGCGGGCGGCTCTTGTTCCGCGACGATCTGCGCGACAACATCGCCCGCGGCGACGAGAGCTATCTCAGGCTCCTCGATCAGGCCGATGCCTATGTGGAGCGCACGGGCATCGCGCTGCCCGAGGAGCCCGAGGCGCGCCGCGGCTGGCCCGATCCCGAGAGCCTGGTGCATCCGATCCGCGCGCTCGATCTCGCCGGGCGGGGCGTGCGCACGGTGATCTGGGCCACCGGCTTCCGGCAGGACTATTCCTGGATTCGTGCCGATGCCTTCGACGAGCGCGGCGCGCCGATCCACAGCCGCGGCGTCTCGGTGGTGCCCGATCTCTATTTCCTCGGCCTGCCGTGGCAGTCGCGGCGCGGGTCGAGCTTCATCTGGGGGGTGTGGCACGACGCGAAATACATCGCCGACCAGATCGCCATCCAGAGCGCCTATCTCGCCTATCCCGGTGGCGCGGGCGCTGGCGCGGGCGCGCGGGCGCGGTCGGTGGCGCAATGAAGGCGGCGGGACGAGCCCGCGCGATCACGGAGGAGAGTTTGGCAAGCGACCATGTCAACCCGGCCGGGGAGCCGCGAGGCAACAGGGCGGTGCCGCTCGGCCGCGCCCGTGCGATGCCGCCCTTGCTCCATGCCCCGCAGGCGTTTCCAGCCGAGGAGATCGCGCATGTCTTCTCGAAGGAATGGCGTGGCGTGGGCCGCCCCGATCACGCCTGGATCTGCAATCGCGACCGAAGCTTGCGCGGGGCGCCGGCGATGACGCTCAACGAGGGCGTCCGCAAGCCGGCTTCCTGCACCGAGACGGTCTGCCGGGGCCTGTGCGCGCCGAAGGCGAGGGCGGGGCATCCCGGCCGTCTCGGGCAGCCGGATGACGCGTTCGCGCGGTCTCTCATGGGGGGCATCGACGCCGGGCGCGGGCGCGAGGGGAAACGATCGACGGAGGGGGCCGGACATGGCGCATGAGCGGATCCGCAAGTTCAACACACGCGACACCTATCCCGAACAGAGGCTCGACAACGATCTGGCGCAGGCGGTGGTGACGCGGGGCGGGCGCATCGTCTGGATGCGGGGGCAGTGCCCGCAGAATCTCGACGACGCGAGGAACATCGACAGCCATGATCCCGCCGAGCAGACCCACAAGGTGATGCAGAACATCCGCCAGCTGATCGAGGAGGCAGGCGGGCGGATGGAGCATCTGGTGAAGCTGGTGGTCTACATCACCGACATCCGGCATCGCGAGGCGGTCTATCGGACCATGGGGGAATACATCCGCGGCGTGCATCCGGTCTCGACGGGGCTGGTGGTGCAGGCGCTGGCGCGGCCCGAATGGCTGGTGGAGATAGATGCGACGGCGGTGATCCCGGACGAGGAATGAGCCGGGGGCGAGGGGGGCAGGAGGCGCTCTGCCCTCTCGCGCTCCACCCGAGGGTGTCCGAGGCGGGAAAACAGCGCCGGAGCTGAGCAGGGAGGGACGGGCGCGATGACATTTTCACTTGTGGCGCGATGCGCGGAGACGGGGATGTTCGGGGTGGCGATCTCGTCATCCTCGCCGGCAGTGGCGGCGCGCTGTGCCCATGCGCGGGCAAGGGTCGGGGCGGTGGCCTCGCAGAACGTGACCGACCCCAGGCTGGGGCCCATGGCACTCGACCTGATGG
>RFGB01000009.1 GCA_003697125.1 Alphaproteobacteria bacterium | reverse complement strand
CCCCCGGCCGCGGCCGCAGCCTGCGCCCACCCCGACGCCGCCGGGGGCGGCGGAGTCCCCGCGCGCGGCCGCCCGCCCCGCGCCCGCGCGGGTGGGCATGCCCTGCCCTCCGGCCCCGGTCCCGGCGCTGCCGGGGCGGGGCGCGGGCGCGGGGCGCGGCTCAGTCATGGGCAACCCCCAGATAGGCCGCGATCACCTTCGGATCGGAACGAACCTCGGCCGGGGTGCCGTCGCCGATCTTGCGGCCGTAGTCGAGCACCACCACCCGGTCGGAAATGTCCATCACCACGCCCATGTCATGTTCGATCAGCGCGATGGTGGTGCCGAATTCCTCGTTCACGTCGAGGATGAACCGGCACATGTCCTCCTTCTCCTCGACATTCATGCCCGCCATCGGCTCGTCGAGCAGCAGAAGCTCGGGCTCCGCGGCCAGGGCCCGGGCCAGCTCGACGCGCTTCTGCAGGCCATAGGGCAGCCGGCCCACGGGCACCTTGCGCACCTTCTGGATCTCGAGGAAGTCGATGATCTCCTCGACCCGGCGCCGATGGGCGGTCTCCTCGCGCTCGGCGCGACCCCACCACAGGATCTGTTCCAGCATGCCGGTGCGGGTGTGGGTCAGCCGGCCGGTCATGATGTTGTCGAGCACCGTCATCCCCTTGAACAGCGCGATGTTCTGGAAGGTGCGGGCGATGCCCTGCCGCGCGATCTCGTAGGGCGGCAGCGCTCCGCGCCTGGCCCCGTGAAACCAGATCTCGCCTTCCTGGGGATGGTAGAATCCGTTGATGACGTTCAGCATCGACGACTTGCCGGCCCCGTTCGGTCCGATGATCGCGCGCACCTCGCCCTTGCGGATGTCGAAGCTGATGTCGCGCAGGGCCTCGACGCCGCCGAAGCGCAGGGTGATGTTGCGCACGTCCAGGATCACCTCGCCCGGGGCGATGCCGCCATCCTTCATGCCGCCGCCCTCTCGCCACGGCGCGGCCAGTGCCGCGCATTGCGGATCGCAAGCTCGCCGCGGATCACCCCCTTGCGCCCGTCCTCATAGGTGACCTCGGTCTCGGCCAGGACCGAGGCGGCATCCGAATAGAGTGCGGCGATCAGCGGCGCGTATTTCTGCTCGATGATCCGCCGGCGCACCTTGCGGGTGCGGGTCAGTTCGCCATCGTCGGCATCCAGCTCCTTGTGCAGGACCAGGAAGCGGTGGATCTGGCAGCCCGAGAGCATCTCGTCGCCGGCGAGGCTCTCGTTGACCGCCTCGACATGGGCCTGGATCATGTCCAGCACCTTCGGGTGCTGGCTCAGCTCCTGATAGCTGGCATAGGCGATGTTGTTGCGCTCGGCCCAGTTGCCGACCGCGGCCAGGTCGATGTTGATGATCGCCACGCAGTGGTCCCGGCCGGCGCCGAAGACGACCGCCTCCAGGATGTTGGGATAGAACTTCAGCTTGTTCTCGACATATTTCGGGGCGAACAGGCTGCCATCGGCCAGTCGTCCGACATCCTTGGCGCGGTCGATGATGCGCAGATGGCCCGATTCCCGGTCGATGAAGCCGGCATCGCCGGTGGCGACCCAGCCCTCGGCATCCTTGGCCGCCGCGGTCGCCTCGGGGCTGCGGAAATATTCGCGGAACACGCCCGGCGAGCGGTAGTAGACCTCGCCATTCTCGCCGATCCGGATCTCCACGCCGGGCGAGGCGACCCCCACCGTGTCGGCGCGCACCTCGCCATCGGGCTGCTGGGTGATGAAGACGCTGGCCTCGGTCTGGCCGTAGAGCTGCTTGAGGTTGATTCCGAGGCTGCGGTAGAATTCGAAGATCTCGGGCCCGATCGCCTCGCCCGCGGTATAGCCGACCCGCACGCGGCTCAGTCCGAGCACATTCTTGAGCGGCCCGTAGATCAGCACGTCGCCGATCGCATAGGCGATGCGGTCGATCAGCGCGACCGGCCGGCCATCCAGCAGCCGCGGCCCGACCCGGCGCGCCACCGCCATGCAGCGGTCGAACAGCCAGCGCTTGACCGGGCCCGCATCCTCCATGCGGATCATCACCGAGGTCAGCATCTGTTCGAACACCCTTGGCGGCGCGAAGAAATAGGTCGGCCCGATCTCGCGCATGTCCGACTGCATCGTCTCGGGGCTCTCGGGACAGCAGACGCAGAAGCCGCACCAGTAGGCCTGCCCCATCGAGAAGATGAAATCCCCCACCCAGGCCATCGGCAGATAGGCCAGCACCACCTCGTCGCGGGTCAGGCGGTCGAATTCGGACGATGCCCGCGCGGCGAAGATGATGTTGTCATTGGTCAGCACCACGCCCTTCGGGCGGCCGGTGGTGCCCGAGGTATAGAGCATCACGCAGGTGTCGCTGCCGGTGGCCGCCTCGATCGCCTCGTCCACCATCGCGGCGAAGCGGGGATCGGCGCGCCGGCCCGCCTCCATCACCTCGCGCAGCGGGTGCAGGTTGGTATGGTCGTATTTGCGCAGCCCGCGCGGGTCCAGATACAGGATCTTGCGCAGCGCCGGCAGGCGGTCGGCGACCTCCAGCACCTTGTCCACCTGTTCCTGATCCTCGGCGATGACGAAGGTCGCCCCGCAATGATCGAGGACATAGGCCATCTCCTCGGCCACCGAATCCTGATAGAGCGGCACCGGGATCGCGCCCACGCTCTGGATCGCGACCATGGCGCGATAGAGGTCGGGCCGGTTCGTGCCGATGATCGCGGCGTGCTCGCCCCGCGCCAGCCCCATCGCCGCCAGCCCCACCGCAAGGTCGCGCACCCTCGCATGGGTCTCGGCCCAGGTCTCGGTCTGCCAGATGCCGAATTCCTTCTCGCGATAGGATGGCGAGGACCCGAACCGGGTCGCGTTGCGCCGCAGCAGCCGCGGAAAGCTGTCAAGCCGCATGCCCGAATCGCTTGCGCCAGTCACGGCCGGCACCCCCCTGTCGCTTGCCCGGACCAGGCCGGGCGGCCGCCTCTCGCGGCTCTTTGGCCCCAAATCTGCATGGGTTTCGTCCACCCGTAAAGGGCTGATTTGCCTTTGCCCGGCGCCCGCATCGCGGGACGGGGCCCCGTGCAGCCCTGCGCAGCCTGCATTCCCGCCATGCGACAGCGGCAACAGGTCGCGCCCCCGCCCCCCGCTCAGGCGGGGGGG
>RFGB01000075.1 GCA_003697125.1 Alphaproteobacteria bacterium | reverse complement strand
GGCGGCTGGCGTGGCCGGGGCCGACTCCCCGGGGGGCGGAACCGGCGGCAGCGGCGCGACATCGATCGCGCCGGCCTCTCCCGCCCATGCGGCCAGCGCCAGGGCGAGGGCGAGGCGGGCGGTCACTTCCGCCCCTCGGCCACCACCCGGCCGAAGTCGGGCGCCGCGGTGTCCTGCCCGGCCTCGATGATCCCGCGGCGGATCGCCCGGGTGCGCGTGAAGTATTCATGCAGGAAGGGGCCGTCTTCCATCCGGATCGCGCGCTGCAGCATGAACAGCTCCTCGGTGAACCGGCCGAGGATTTCCAGCGTCGCCTCCTTGTTGTTCAGGAACACGTCCCGCCACATTGTGGGATCGGAGGCCGCAATCCTGGTGAAGTCGCGAAATCCCGCGGCGGAATATTTGATGACTTCGTTCTTGGTGACCCGGCGCATGTGGTCTGCCACGCCGACCATGGTATAGGCGATCAGGTGCGGGGCGTGGCTGGTGACCGCCAGCACCAGGTCGTGGCGGGCGACCTCCATCTCGTCGACATGGGCGCCCAGCGCGGTCCAGAAGGCGGTGAGGCGCGCCACCGCGTCGGGGTCGAAATCGGGCAGCGGCGTCAGGATGCACCAGCGGTTGTCGAACAGCGCGGCGAAGCCGGCATCGGGGCCGGAATGCTCGGTTCCGGCAAGCGGGTGCGCGGGCACGAAATGCACCCCGGGCGGCAGATGCGGCGCCACCGCGGCCACCACCGCCCCCTTGACCGAGCCGACATCGGAGACCACCGCCCCCTCGGCCAGCGCCGGTGCGATCTCCTGCGCCACCGCGCCCATCGCGCCCACCGGCACGCACAGGATCACCAGATCCGCGCCCGCCACCGCCTCGGCGGGGGTGTCGAACACCTCGCACAGCCCCAGCTCGGCGGCGCGGCGGCGGGTCTCGGCCGAGCGCGCGGTCCCGGTGATGCGCCCGGCGAAGCCGGCCCGGCGCAGCGCATGGCTGATCGAGGAGGCGATCAGCCCCAGCCCGATCAGGGCGACATGGGCGAAGGGAATCGCCCGGCCTTCCGGCGCGGGGGCGGTCATGCCTGATCCATGAAGCGGGCGACCGAATGGGCGACACGGCGGCAGGCGGCCTCGTCGCCGATCGTGATGCGCAGCGCGGCGGGAAAGCCGTAGCCATCCACCCGCCGCACGATGATGCCATCGGCGCGCAGCGCGGCGTCGCAGGCGCGCGCGATCTCGGGCGAGGGGAAGCGGGCGAGGATGAAATTGGCGTGGCTGGGGTCCGAGGGAACCCCGGCGCGCGCCAGCTCCGCGGCCAGCCAGTCGCGCCACCGCGCGTTCAGCCGGGCGCAGCGTTCGACCCAGTCGCGGTCGCGGATCGCCTCGGTCGCGGCCGCCAGGGCGGGCAGCGAGACGTTGAACGGGCCGCGCAGCCGCATGAGCGCGGCGATGATATGGTCCGGCCCGTAGCCCCAGCCGACCCTGAGCCCGGCGAGGCCGTGGATCTTCGAGAAGGTGCGGGTCATCACCACATTGTCGCGGCCATCCACCAGCGCGCGCCCGGCGTCGAAGCCCGGCGCATCGACATATTCGGCATAGGCGCCGTCGAGCATCAGGATCGCGCCCGGCGGCAGGCCGGCGGCCAGCCGCGCCACCTCGTCGGACCCGATCATCGTGCCGGTGGGGTTGTTGGGATTGGCGATATAGACCAGCCGGGTGCGCACGGTGCAGGCGGCGAGGATGGCATCGACATCGGTGCGCCGGTCGCGTTCGGGCACCGCCACGGGGGTCGCGCCCGCCGCCCGCGCCGCGATCGGATACATCGCGAAGCCATGCTCGGTATGGATCACCTCGTCGCCCGGCCCGGCATAGGCCTGGGCGAGCAGGGTCAGGATCTCGTCCGAGCCGTTGCCGCAGATGATCCGGTCGGGGGCGAGACCGTGCATCTCGGCGATCGCGCGGCGCAGCGTCTCGTGGCTGCTGTCGGGATAGAGGGCGAGCCGGTCGGCGGCCTCGCGATAGGCGGCGAGGGCGCGCGGCGAGGGGCCATGGGGATTCTCGTTCGACGACAGTTTCAGGACCGGCCCGGCGCCGGGCAGGCGGCTTTCGCCCCCGACATAGAGGGGGATGTCGAGCAGGCCCGGCCGTGGCCGGATCTCTGGATGGGTCTGGTGCATGACCTGCCTCGGTGCGACTGCCCCCCATTTAATCGCCCCGCGCGGGGTTGGAAAGCCCGCCCCGGCACCGGCATCCCGCCCGCCCGCCCCGCCGGTGCCGGGGCGGGGCGCGCCGGGGGGCTAGAGGAAGCTCTGCGGGTCGATGTCGATGACCAGGCGCACCCGGGCCGGCATGGGCACCGCGGCGCGCCAGGCGCGCAGGGCGGGCTGCAGCGGCGCGGCCTTCGGCGCCTTGACCAGGAGCCGCACCCGGGTCAGGCCGCGGATGCGGCTGATCGGGGCCGGGGCCGGGCCGAAGAGGCGGGCGCCGATCGCCTCGAGCGGCCGGGCGGCGCGGGCCAGCGCCCGGGCGGCCTCCATCGTGCGCGTCTCGTCGGGGCCCGAGACGATCACCCCCGCCATCCGGCCGAAGGGCGGGGCCCCGGCCAGCTGGCGGGCGGCGGCCTCGGCACGCCAGAAGCCCTCGTCATCACCCGACAGGATCGCCCGGATCACCGGGTGGTCGGGCTGATGGGTCTGGATCAGCGCCAGCCCGGGCCGGTCGGCGCGCCCCGCGCGCCCGGCCACCTGCCGGACCAGCTGGAAGCTGCGCTCGGCCGCCCGCAGGTCGCCCCCCTGCAGACCCAGATCGGCATCGACCACCGCCACCAGGGTCAGCAGCGGGAAGTTGTGCCCCTTGGCGGCCATCTGGGTGCCGATGATGATGTCGGCCCCGCCGCGGGCGATCTCGTCGATGCGGGCGCGGATCTCGCGCGGGGTGGTGGCCATGTCCGAGGACAGGATCGCCACCCGCGCGGCGGGAAAGCGCGCGGCCACCTCCTCGGCCAGCCGCTCCACCCCGGGGCCGACCGGGGTCAGCCGGTCCTCGGCCCCGCAAGAGGGGCAATGCGCCGGCACCGGCATGGTCGCGCCGCACTGGTGGCACATCAGGATCCGGCGGAAGCGGTGTTCCACCATCCGCGCGTCGCAGTCGCGGCAGCCGATCTGGTGGCCGCAGGCGCGGCACAGGGTCAGCGGCGCGTAGCCGCGCCGGTTCAGGAACAGAAGCGACTGTTCGCCCGCCGCCAGGCGCCGGTCCAGCGCGTCCAGCACCATGTCCGACAGCCAGCGCCCGGCGGGAAGGCCGGCCGCGCGCATGTCCACCGCCTGCATCCGCGGCAGCGTCGCCGCCCCGAAGCGGTCGGGCAGGTCGATCCGGGCGTATTTTCCCGCCTGGGCGTTGACCCAGCTTTCCAGGCTGGGGGTCGCCGAGGAGAGGATCACCGCGGCGCCGCACAGGCTGGCGCGCAGCACGGCCATGTCGCGCGCGTGGTAGAGCGCGCCGTCCTCCTGCTTGTAGGAGGGGTCGTGCTCCTCATCCACCACGATCAGGCCCAGATCGGGGAAGGGCAGGAACAGCGCCGAGCGCGCCCCGATCACCAGCCGCGCATCGCCCCGCGCCACCCCGACCCAGACCCGGCGCCGTTCGGCCGGGGGCAGGCCGGAATGCCATTCCGCCGGGCGCGCGCCGAAGCGGGCCTCGACCCGGGCGATGAAGTCCACGGTCAGCGCGATCTCGGGCATCAGCACCAGCGCCTGACGCCCCTGGGCGAGGCATTCGGCCACCGCCTCCAGATAGACCTCGGTCTTGCCCGATCCGGTCACCCCGCGCAGCAGGGTGGTGCCGTAGCGCCGCGCGCGCACCTGCCCGCGCAGCGCCCCGGCCGCCCGGGCCTGATCGGGCGACAGGTCATGGCCCGGCCGGGCGGGATCGAGCGCGGGGAAGGGCCGGTCGCGCGGGGCGGTCTGCTCGACCAGCGCGCCCTGGGCCACCAGCCCCTTCAGCACCGAGGCGGACACCCCGGCCGCCGCCGCCAGCTCGGACGGCGCCATGGGCATGCCACCGTGATCGCGAAGGACCCGAAGCACCCGCGCCCGCGCCGGGGTCAGCGGTTCGGGCGCGGCCGGTCCGGGGCCCAGCACCCGGCGGGGGGCGGGCGGATCGGCCAGCCCCGGGGCGCGGGTGGCCAGGCGCAGCATCGTGCCCGGGGGATTCAGCGTATAGTCGGCGGCGCGGTCGAGGAACTGCCGCATTTCCGGCGTCAGCGGCGGCAGG
>RFGB01000074.1 GCA_003697125.1 Alphaproteobacteria bacterium | reverse complement strand
TCCTGATGCTGACCGGTCCGCGGGGCGGGGCGGGGCGGGCGGCGGCCTCGGTGCCCTTCGGGCTGGCGATCGGGGTGCTGATCGGCTGCTACACGGTCTGGGACGCCCATGCCGTGGCGGCGCTGATGGTGCCGCCGCTCTTGATCGACTATGTCTCGGGGCTGGGCCGGGTGGTGGTGCTGGCGCCGCTGGCGCTGCGCCGGCGCGATCGCGTCATCGGGCTGTGGCGCGCGCATCGGGCGGCGGTGATCGGCGTGGCGGTGCTGGCGCCGCTGGCCTACATCCTGGTGCTGGAGGCGCTGACCTTCACCCCGGTGGCCTATGTCGCGCCGCTGCGCGAGGTCAGCGTGATCCTCTCGGTGCTCGCCGGCAGCCTGCTTCTGGGCGAGGGCCAGCTGCGCCGCCGGCTGGGCTGGTCCTTCGTGGTGCTGGCGGGGATGGCGCTTCTGATGACGGGCTGAGGCCGCGGGCGCTCAGCCGCCGCTTGCCGCGGGCTGGCGCGAGGCGCTGTCGGGCCGCTCCTCGTCCAGCAGCCGGTGCAGATGGGCGATGAAATAGCGGGTATGCGCGTCGTCCACGCTGCGCTGGGCGGCCTCCTTCCAGGCGGCGAAGGCGCTGGCATAGTCGGGATAAATCCCGACGATGTCGATCTTGCTCACGTCGCGGAACTCGGTTCCCTGCGGATCGACGAGCTCGCCGCCGAAGACGAGATGCAGTAGCGCGGGCATGCCTGGCCTCCCCTGCCTTTCGCCCGGTCACGATAGCGGCGGCGGCGGCGGATTGCAGCCCCCGCAATCGCGCGATCAGAACAGGAAATCGCCGTCGGAGAGATCGCCGGGCGCGATGCCGCGCAGGAACAGCCGGCCCTCGTCGCACAGGATCAGCGTGCCGGCCTCGCGCGCGAACAGGTGATGTTCCGACAGCGCGGCGAAATCGCCGATGGCGGTGGCCGACAGGTCGATCAGGTCCTCGCCCGGGGTGAAGTCGAGCACCGCATCGGTGCCCGTCCCCGGCGCCAGCACGAAGACATCCGCCCCCGCGCCCCCGCGCAGGATGTCGTCGCCCGCGCCGCCATCCAGCCAGTCGGTCCCGTCGCCGCCGCTCAGCCGGTCCGCGCCCCAGCCGCCCGACAGGCGGTCATTGCCGCTGTTGCCCGCCAGCCGGTCGCGGCCCATGCCGCCGTCGAGCACATCGTTCCCCGACCCGCCCGACTGCCAGTCGTTCCCGTCCAGCCCCTGCAGCACGTCATTGCCCCGGCCGCCGGTCAGGCGGTCGCGCCCTGGCGCGCCGCGCAGCAGGTCGTTGCCGGCCTCGCCGATCCGCGCCTCGACCGCGATCGGCCCGGACTGGGCCGCACCGCCCCCGGACAGGGGGTCGCGCGGGCGCAGCTGGCCGATCAGATCGTCGACCGCCCGGGCGAAGGTCAGGCGGAGGATCTGCCAGTCGGCATCCAGCGTGACCGACACGGTGCCGTCCTCGCCGATTCCGGGCAGGATCGTCTCCACCGTCCCTTCCGGCCGGTAGGCCAGCGGATCGCCGCTCATGCTCAGCCGCTCGCCGCGCAGATGCGCAAGGCTGGTGGTCAGGCCCCTCAGATCCAGCCGCACGGTGACCTCGTCCTCGGCAAGGTCGCGCGCGGCGATGAAGACCGTGATCTCGGTGCGGCTTTCGAAGGCGTGGACGCGCAGCGCGGGGTCGTCCGGCATGTCGAGATCCACCAGCCGCTTGCCCGGCAGACTTTCGGCCATCATCCCGAACAGCAGCCCGGCTGCGAAGATTCGCCCGTCGCCCTCGTCGGCGGTCAGCGATGTCTTGTTGCGCTGCTGCACCCCCCAGATCGAGGCGCGATCGACGCCCGCGCGCAGCGCCTCGGTGGCGATCTCCAGCAGCGTCGAGGGCTGGGCGTGGCCATAGTCGTGGCGGGGGTCGAGCGCCTTGTCGGGATGGCTGCCGACATTCCATTCGGACATGTAGAGATCGGCGCTGATCCCCGCCGCGGTCCATTCGGCCGCCAGCGCGGCCTTGGCGGCGATCCGGTCGGGCACGGCCTCCAGCGTCCAGGGATATTCGTGGAACACCAGGGCATCGACCGCGGCGCGTTCGGCGGGCTGATCGAAGGCGGCGAGGATGGCGCGGTTGTGCGCGGGCCACTTGCCCGCCTGGACGGCGATCTCGGCGCGCGGCAGCGCCTGTTCGATCATGGTGGCGAATCGGGCGGCGATCTCGCCGTAATCGGCGGCCGACATCGGCCCATAGGGTCCGCTGGCGGCGTAGTATTCGTTGCCGATCTCGAAGACCGCGTCGCGGGCATCGCCGAATTCGCCGGCCTTCAGGCGATCGAGAAAGGCCGCGAGATCGGCGGCGGCGCCGTCGGGGTCGCCGGCATAGCGCTTGGTCGGCAGCACGATCACCGGGCGCATGTCCAGCCGCGCGCACAGGTCGAGATAGCCCGCCAGCGTGCGCTCGGCCACGCCGTCGACCTCGATCGCCTCGGGGCGGGTCAGGTCGAACCCCGTCTCGGCGATGCCGCCGCCGGGCCAGCGCAGATGCGTGGCGCCCAGCGTCACGATCTTGTCGCGGAAACTGCCGGTGGGCGAATCGCGCCCGGCCAGCATGTTGACCCCGAAGAATTCCGTCGGCACCGGATCGGACGCCTGCACGCCCAGAGTCACGCCGACACGCAACACGGTCCCCGCACCCACGGCCGGACCCCCACGCTACCCTACACCCGGGGACAGGGTCGCGGGGGGCGCTTAATAGGAAGGAAACTTCCCGGCAGGGAATTGTTAGACTGCACTGCATCAACCTTAACGGCGGTCAACCATGCCGCGGCCGGACCGGTAACGGTTTCAAAACGGCATGCGGGGCAGGCTGGCGCGAAGCGGGAGGCGCGGATGAATCTCTATCATTGCTTCATCGACCTGAAGGATGACGCCAAGGCGCTGGCCTTCGCCCATGCGCTGGATCAGTGGATGACCTTCCTGCAGGAGAAGGGGGTGATCCGGTCCTGGCGGCTGCTGCGGCGCAAGCTGAACCTGGCCAGCGACGCCCATCGCGACTTCATGCTGGAGATCGAGGTCGACGATCTCGCCCAGCTCGACCGCGCCTTCCGGCTGGTGTCCAGCCAGTCGGAGGATGTCGAGCGGCTCTACCGGCAGATCACGCCGATGATCGCGGCGTCGAACTTCGCGCTCTACCGCCCCTTCCCCGATCCCGAACGGGCCGAGCGGGTGGCGCTGCTCTAGCCCCGCGGCGGGCGGCGCCGGGCCGGGGGTTCAGATCCCCGCCCCCGTGGCCAGATCGCCCGCCGCCAGCGCGCCCAGCGCGAAGCGCCCGCCCACTTGGTCCAGCAGCGCGGCCAGCTCCTCGGCCGGCATCGGCCTGCCGAAGATGTGCCCCTGCACGGCATGGCACCGCGTGCGGCCCAGAAGCTCCAGCTGCGCAGGGGTTTCCACCCCCTCGGCCAGGACCTTCACGCCAAGGGTTCCGCCGATGCTGACCAGCGCGCAGACGAGATCGAAGGCCTCGCTCCGCTCGGCAATCGGGGCGATCAGCTCCTGGTCGATCTTGATCGCGTCCGGCCGCAGGCGCACGAGGCTGACCACCGAGGCATAGCCGGTGCCGAAATCGTCGAGCTCGATCGCGATGCCCAGATCGCGCAGCGCATCCAGCGTCCACATCAGCTGCCCGTCCGGCTGGTCGAGATAGATCGATTCCAAGAGTTCGAAGGCGACGGTGCCCGGCTGGATGCCCAGCGCGCGCACATCCTCGACCAGCCGCGGGTCGTGCAGCCGCCGGGCCGAGACATTGACCGAGACCCGCGGCACCTCCAGCCCCGCCGCGCGCCAGCGCGCCAGATCATCCAGCGCCTTTTCCAGGATCATCCGGTCCAGACGGGCGATCAGGTCGAGATCCTCGGCCACATCCAGGAATTCCGCCGGTGTCGCCATGCGCCCGTCCGCGCGCCGCCAGCGGGCCAGCGCCTCCACCCCCAGCACGCGGCCGGTCAGAAGGCAGACTTGAGGCTGATAGACGGGAAGGAAGGCGTTGCGGTCGATGCCGGCGACGATCTCGTCGGAAAGCCGCTTGCGGGCGATGATCTCGGCATGCAGCTGGTCGGAGTAGAATTCCCACCTGTTGCGCCCCCGGTTCTTCGCCCGGTAGAGCGCCACATCCGCGTTCACCATCAGGTCCCCGCCGGGCTCGCCCGCCCGGCGCACCGCGATGCCGATGCTGCAGCCGAAATGGCAGACATGCTTCTCGAAGCGCACCGGTTCGCGCATCTGCGCCACCAGCCGGTCGGCCAGCCGCGCCAGCTCCTCGCGCGAGGTCGCCTGCGGACACAGCACGATGAATTCGTCCCCGCCGATCCGGGCGACGAAATCCCCCGCCCGGACCGACTTGCGCAGCCGCTCGGCCACCGCGACCAGCACCGCGTCGCCCGCGGCATGGCCCAGCGTGTCGTTGATCTGCTTGAAACGGTCGAGATCGAGATGGAACAGCGCCACGTCGGCGGCGGGATCGGACAGGCATTCGCGCAGCCGCTCGTCCAGATAGCGGCGGTTCGGCAGGCCGGTCAGCGCGTCATGCAGCGCGTTGTGGCGGATCGCCTCCTGGCTCAGCTCCAGCATGGCATGCTTCTCGGCGATCTCGAGATTCACCTGTTCGAGCTGGGCCGCATAGGCCTCCAGCTGTTCCTGCTGGCGCTTCAGGTCGGTGATGTCGACGCGGAAGCCGACGATGTCCCCGATCGAGGTCCGCCGCTCGACGATCTTCACCCAGCGCCCGTCGGCCAGGCGCTGCTCGATCGTGCCCTCGGCACGCCGGTGCGCGGCCAGCCGCTCGGCCAGCCATTCCTCCTCGCGCCCCTCGGCCGCCGGATACTGCCCGCGGGCAAGCCCGGCGCGCAGGATCTCCTCGAAGCTCGCGCCCACCCGGATCGCGTCCGCGCTCAGCGCATAGAGTTCGCGATAGCGCTGGTTGCAGACCACCAGGCGGTCGTAGGAATCATAGATGACGAAGCCGTCGGGAATCGCCTCTATCGCCGACCAGAGCCGCCGCTCGGCAGCTTCGGCGCGGGCGGTCGCCGCGGCCATCTTCGCCTCGCCCTCCTTGCGCGCGGTGATGTCGCGGCCGATGGCGACGGTGCTGACGATGGCGCCGTCGGGCCCCTGGATCGGCTGCACGGTGAGATCCACCCAGTAGGGCCTGCCGTCCGCGGCACGGTATTGCCGTTCCAGCCGCAGGGTCTCGCCCGCGGCAAGCCGCGCGTCCACCGCCGCGATCTCCTCCGCGGTCAGCCCCTCGTTCGAGATCAGGTTGCGCGCCTTGCGGCCGACGACATCCTCGAGCCTCTGCCCGGTGCGGCGCAGATAGGCGCGGTTGGCCCATTCGATCCGCCCCTCTCGGTCGAGGAACAGCACGCCGTCATTGGTGTGGGTGGCCACCAGCGACAGCCGCTCCAGCCGGGCCGCCTCGGCACTCAGCCGCGCCCGCTCGGCGCGCAGCCGCGCCGCCTCCGCCTCCAGCGCGCGCCGCCAGCGCACCCGCTCGGTGACATCATGGCGAAATCCGACCAGGAAGCGCAGCCGCCCGTCCGCCAGCACCGGCCGGACGCGATGCTCGACCCACAGCTCCGTGCCGTCGCGACGCCAGATCGGCATCTCGGTCACCGTCTCCTCGCCCCGCTGCCAGGCGGCAAGAAGACCCGGATCGATCGGCGTCAGGTCGGCCAGCCTGCGCAGCTTGGCCGTGCGGTGGCCGATCAGCTCCTCGCGCGCATAGCCGGTCATCGCGCACAGCGCGTCGTTGCACCACAGGATCAGCGGGCTGCGGTCACCCCCCTCGAAGCGGGCAATCGCGATCGCCTCGCCGGTCATCTGCCCGAGCTGGCGGACGATGTCCTCGAGCTCCATGGGTCGCCCCCCCAAGATTTCCCGCGCAGGTTAGGCGCACGTGGTTCCCGGAAGGTGAACGGGGATCACCCCATCGGCCGGCGCCCGCGGATCAGCTGGCTGATCGAGACTGCCACCACCAGGCCGCCGCCATAGAACAGGTTCTGCACGAAGCTGTCGGCACCCAGGAAGGTGAGCCCCATGATCCCGGTCGAGAGGAAATACACCGCGACGAAGGCGCCGATGGCGTTGAAGCGCCCGGGATAGATGGTGGTCGAACCGAGGAAGGCCGCCGCGAAGGCGGGCAGCAGGAAGCCCAGCGCCGAGGTCGGATCGGCCCCGAGCCGCATGCCGGTATACAGCACGCCGGCCAGCGCGGCGATGCTGCCCGAGGCGATCAGCGCCCCGGCCCGCATGCGGTTGACATTGACGCCCGACAGCCGCGCCACCTCGCGCCCGCGGCCGGTGAACAGCAGCCGCCGGCCCAGCGCGGTATGTTCGAACAGATACCAGATCACCAGGGTCAGCAGCACCGCATACCAGAACGACAGCGGCACGCCCAGGAACGGATCGCGGGTCATGATCACCGCCCGGCCCAGCGCGATCGGCACCCCGGTGATGGTGTTCGAGTTCGAGATCCACAGGATCACGCCGTTCAGGAAATAGCCGGTGCCCAGCGTCACGATCAGCGAATGGATGCCGAACCACAGGATGAAGAAGGCGTTCACCGCCCCGATCGCCGCCCCGGCCAGGATGGCGAAGACCACCGCCCCGGGCAGCGACCAGCCCATGCGCACGGTCAATACCGCCACCAGCATCGAGGACAGCCCCATCACCGAGGCCACCGACAGGTCGTAATCGCCCGTGGTCAGCGGGATCATCAGGCCCAGGGTCAGGACCACGATCATGGCGTTGGATCCGAACATCGAGCTGTAGCTGTTCCAGCGCAGCATCTGTTCGGGCCGGATCATGGCGATCACCGCGATCAGCCCGATCCAGGCGATCACGAGGCCGTAGCGTTCGGCGAGCCCGGCCCAGTCCACGCTGCGGCGCGGGGGGGCGGCCATCGCCGCCTCGAAGGCCCGCACCCGCGCCTCGAGCTCGGCCAGACGGGCCTCCCAGCGCCGCTCGGCCGCCTCCGGCCCCTCCTGCCCGCGCATCTCAGCCGCCATCGACACCCGCCTCCGCTGCCGCCGGGCTGAAGCAGTGCCCGGCAATGCTCTCCTTGGTCAGTTCCGCACCGGTCAGCTCCGCCACCACCCGCCCCCGGGAAAGGATCAGCACCCGGTGACACAGCCGCGCCAGCTGCTCGTAGTCGGTCGAGCCGATCAGCACCGCGCTGCCCTGCCCCGCGGCATGGGCAATCGCCTCCCAGATATCCTCGCGCGCACCGACATCGACCCCCTGGGTGGGCTCGTCCAGCAGCATCAGGCGCGGCGAGAGCTGCAGCCACTTGGCAACCAGCGCCTTCTGGGCATTGCCCCCCGACAGCGCCTCCAGCGGCAGCTCCGGACGGTTCGGCTTCACCCCGGCCCGGCGCCCCAGTTCCCGGGCATGGGCCATGATGTCGCGCGCGCGCAGGGTCAGCCGGCCGCGCAGCCGGTCCAGCACCGGAAGGGCCACATTCTCGCCCACCGACAGGGTGCCGACGCCGGCGGCGCCCAGCCGGTCGGCGGGCAGATGCACGATGCCGGCGGCCAGGGCCCGGGCGGGGGTGATCGCGGGCAGGGCGAAGACGCGCCCGTCCAGATCGAGGCGACCCGACGCGGCGGCACGGGCGCCATGGATCAGGGCGGGCAGCGTCTCGGCACCGGACCCGATCAGCCCGGTCACGCCCAGGATCTCGCCCGGCGCCAGGGCGAGATCGACCGGCCCGGCCAGGCCCGGCCCCGACAGCCCCTCGACGCGGATGCTCCGTGCCGCGGCGGGCGGCATCCGCCCCGCCCCGGCCCGGGTCTCGACCCTCCGGCCGACGATCCGTTCCACGAATCCGTCGTGGGAGGTGCGCGCGGTGACCACGGTATCGATCACCCGGCCGTCGCGCAGGATGGTGGCGCGGTCGGTGATCTCGCGCACCTCGTCGATGTCATGGCTGACGAACAGCACCGAAGCCCCCTCGGCGACCGTCTGGCGGATCAGCCGGAACAGCTGCTCGACCCCGGTGCGCGGCAGGAAGGGGGTGGGCTCGTCCAGCACCAGGACCCCGGGCTCGCCCGAATGGGCGCGCAGATCCTCCATCGCGCGCACGATGGCCAGAAGCGCCTGCTGGACCGGCGACAGCGTCTCCAGCGCGGCGCGCGGGTCGAGATCCAGGCCGTAGCGCGCGAACACCGCCGCCGCGTCGCGATGTTCGCGCCGCCAGTCGATCGCCCAGGCGTCGCGGGCGGCAAGCGCGCCCAGGCGCAGGTTCTCGGTGACGCTCAGCCTGGGGATCAGGCCGAGATTCTGGTGCACGAAGGCCAGGCCCAGCGCGCGGGCATGGGCACCGGCGACCGGAAGCGGCAGATCCCGGCCATAGAGGCGGATGCGCGCGCCGGGCTCGGGCGCATGGAATCCGGCGAGGATCTTGATCAGCGTCGACTTTCCCGAGCCGTTCGAGCCGAGCAGCCCGTGCACCTCGCCGCGCCCGACGGCCAGCGACACGCCGTCGAGCGCGACGGCCCCGCCGAAGCGCTTCGACAGATGCTCGATCTCAAGCGCGCGATCGCTCACCGCCGCCCCCGCCAGGCCGGCCCC
>RFGB01000008.1 GCA_003697125.1 Alphaproteobacteria bacterium | reverse complement strand
GTTCCCGGCACGGCCGTTCATGTCGCCCCCCAGGCCCCGGACCGCGCCGGCGCCGGTTCAGCCATCCGCCGGCGCGGCCAGCGCATCCTCCAGCCGCGGCGTCGCGGCCAGAAGTTCGCGGGTATAGGCATGGCGCGGCGCGGCGAAGACCTGCTCGGTCTCGCCCTCCTCCACGATCCGCCCCGCCTTCATCACCAGCACCCGGTCGGTGATCGCCCGCACCACCGACAGATCATGGCTGATGAACAGGTAGGACAGCCCGAACCGTTCGGAGAGTTCCGCCAGCAGGTCGAGGATCTGCGCCCGCACCCGCACGTCCAGCGCCGAGACCGCCTCGTCAAGCAGGATCAGCTCGGGCCGGGTCACCAGCGCCCGGGCAATGGCGATCCGCTGGCGCTGGCCGCCCGAGAATTCGTGCGGGAAGCGGCGCCGGTCGGCGGCCGAAAGGCCCACCGCCTCCAGCGCCTCGGCCACCGCGCGCTCGATCTCGGCCGCGCCGGGCCGCGGCCGGACCAGATGGAATGGTTCGGCGACCAGCCGCCCGACCCGCCAGCGCGGATCGAAGCTGCCATAGGGATCCTGAAAGACCACCTGCATGCGCCGGCGCAGCGCGGGCGGCACGCCGGCGGCGGCGTCGATGCGCTGCCCGTCCAGCTCGATCACCCCGCCCTGGAGCGGTTCCAGCCCCAGGATCGCCCGGGTCAGGGTCGATTTCCCGCAGCCCGATTCCCCGACCAGACCCAGATTCTCGCCCCGCCGGATCGTCAGGCTGACGTGATCGACCGCGCGGAAGACCGGCACCGGGCCCAGCAGCGAACGCCGCGGCAGGCGATAGTCGCGCACCGCGCCCCTGACCTCCAGAAGCGGCGTGCCCGGGCTGCGGCGGCTGCGCTGCGGCCGGTGGGCCGAGGCATCGCGCAGCGCGCGGGTATAGGGATGGCGCATGGCGGCGAACAGCTGGCGGGTGGGGCCGTCCTCCACCACCCGGCCATCGCGCATCACCGCGATGCGGTCGGCCAGCCCCGCCACCACCGCCAGATCATGGGTGATGAACATCATCCCCATTCCCTGTTCGGCCACCAGCCCCTTCAGCAGCTTCAGGATCTGTGCCTGGGTGGTGACATCCAGCGCCGTGGTCGGTTCGTCGCAGATCAGGAGCTTCGGGCGCAGCGCGATCGCCATGGCGATCACCACCCGCTGGCGCTGGCCGCCCGAAAGCTCGTGGGGATAGCGCCCCGGGGGAAAGCGGTCGGGCGGCAGCTCCACCCGCTCCAGCGCCGCGCGCGCGATCGCCATCGCCTCGCCGCGACCGGCGGCGCGGTGCTGCAACACCGTCTCGGCCACCTGGTCGCCGATGGTCCTCAGCGGATTCAGCGCGGTCATCGGCTCCTGGAAGACCATGCCGATCTCCGCCCCGCGGATGCGGCACATCTCGCGGTCCGAGAGCGGCATCAGGTCGCGCCCCGACAGCAGGATGCGGCCCCGCGCGCGGCTGCCCCGGGGCAGCAGGCCCATGATCGCCAGCGCGGTCATCGACTTTCCCGAGCCCGATTCGCCGATCACCCCCAGGATCTCGCCCGGCCCGACCGCCAGCGAGACATCATGCAGGATCGGCGTTCCGCCGATCGAAAGCGACAGCGCCTCGACCGACAGCAGGCTCATGCCGCCACCCTGCTGAGCCGCGGATCCAGCAGATCGCGCAATCCGTCGCCGAGCAGATTGAGCCCCAGCACCATCGCCACGATCGCGAGGCCCGGGAAGATCGCGATATGCGGCGCGATCGCGGTCAGCGTCTGCGCCTCGGCCAGCATGCGCCCCCAGCTGGGGGTGGGCGGCTGGGCGCCCAGTCCCACATAGGCCAGCCCCGCCTCGGCCAGGATGCCGAGGCTGAACTGGATCGTGCCCTGCACGATCAGCAGGCTGGCGATGTTGGGCAGGATATGTTCGACCGAGATCCGCGCCGCGCCCTTGCCCGCCACGCGCGCGGCCATGCAGAACTCGCGCGTCCACAACCCCAGCGCCGCCCCCCGCGTCAGCCGCGCGAAGACCGGGATGTTGAAGATGCCGATCGCCAGGATCGCGTTGACCGCGCCGGGGCCGAACACCGCGGTGATCAGGATCGCGACCAGGATCGCCGGAAAGGCGAACACCAGGTCGTTGCCGCGCATGATCAGCTCGTCCAGCCAGCCGCCCCGGCGCGCGGCCGCCGCAAGCCCCAGCGGCACGCCGGCGATCATGCCAAGACCCACCGCCACGATCGCCACCGCGATCGAGATCCGCGCCCCCACCATCACCATCGAGAAGATGTCCCGCCCCAGCTGGTCGGTCCCGAACCAGTGTTCGGCCGAGGGCGGGCGCAGCTTCATCGGCACCGCGATCTGGGTCACGTCATGGGGCGTCCACAGGAAGCTTGCCAGCGCCGCGAGGACGAACAGCCCCGACAGCAGCGCCCCGGCCAGCAGATTCGCCCGGCGCATCATCGCCGCCTCAGCCTGGGATCGACCGCCGCATAGGCCAGATCCACCGCGAAGGTCACCAGCGTGATCGCCAGGACCAGAAGCATCGCCACGTTCTTCACCACCATCAGGTCGCGCTGGGTGATCGCCTGGAACACCAGCCGCCCCAGCCCGGGCAGGAAGAACACGTTCTCGATGATGATCGCCCCGGCGATCAGGAAGCTGAACTGCATGCCGATGATGGTCAGCACCGGGATCAGCGCGTTGCGCAGCGCATGGCGCCACAGCGCCTGCGCCGGGGTCAGCCCCTTGGCCCGGGCGGTGCGGATATAGTCCTCCTGCAGGGTCTCGATCAGCGAGGAGCGCATGATCCGCGCCAGGATCGAGGCCTGCGGCAGCGCCAGCGCGATCGCCGGCAGCGTCAGCGCCTTCATCGCCGCCAGCGGATCGCCCCAGCCGGGAAAGCCGCCGGCCGAGAACAGCCGGAGCTTGATCGCGAAGATCAGCACCAGGATCATCGCGAACCAGAAATTGGGGATCGCGATGCCGAGCTGTGTCGTGCCCATGACCGCCAGATCCGCCGGCCCGCCCCGCCGCGCCGCGGCGACGATGCCGGCCGGAAAGGCGATCAGCGTCGACAGCGCCAGCGCATACAGCGCCAGCGGCAGCGAGATCCACAGCCGGTCGGCGATCAGTTCCGCCACCGGCACCTTGTAGGTGTAGGACAGCCCGAATTCGCCCCTGAGCATGCCGCCCAGCCAGTCGAGATAGCGCACCGGCGCGGGGGCATCGAGCCCCAGCGCGCGGCGCAGCGCGGCCACCGTCTCGGGGTCCGCCTCAAGCCCCAGCATGAAGGCCGCGGGATCGCCGGGCACCACCTCGAGCACGAGGAAGATGACCAGCGAGGCGACCAGCAGGCTGGCGGTCAGCGAGGCGAGGCGGGTCAGGCTGTAGCGCAGCATCTGTCGGGCGGTGGCGGCGGCGCGGACCCCCCGCGCCGCCCGCGCGGCTCACTCCCAGGACAGTTCGGCCAGGATCGTCGCCGCGGCCGGCGCGTTCGCCCACAGCCCCTTCAGCCCCTTGCGGGCCACGGTCAGCAGCGGCAGCTGGAACAGATAGGCGTTCACATAGTCGCGCGCGATGTGCTCCTGCGCCCGGGCCAGCAGCGCCTTGCGCTTCTCGGGGTCCGAGGTGGCGTCGAGCTCGGCCATGATGGCCCGGAATTCCGGGCTGTCATAGTTGAAGTAATAGTCCGTCCGCCCGTAGATGCCGATGTCGAAGGGCTCGGTATGGCTGACGATCGTCAGGCCGTAATTGCGCTGCTTGAACACCTCGTCCAGCCACTGCGCCCATTCCAGGTTGGTGATCTCGACCTTGATCCCCACCGCGGCCAGCTGCGCGGCGATGATCTCGCCCCCGCGGCGGGCATAGGAGGGGGGCGGCAGCTTCAGCGTGGTGGTGAAGCCCTGCGGATAGCCCGCCTCGGCCAGAAGCTGGCGCGAGCGTTCCGGGTCGTAGGCGGACAGATGCGTCAGGTCGACATAGGCCGGGTTGTGGGGGGCGAAATGGGTGCCGATCGGCGTGCCATAGCCGTAATAGGCGCCCTCGATCACCGCCTTGCGGTCGATGGCATGGGCGATCGCCTCGCGCACCCGCACATCGTCAAGCGGCGGCTGGCGGTTGTTGATCGCCAGGATGGTCTCGCCCTCGGTGTTGCCGATCAGCACCTGAAAGCGGGGGTCGGCCTGGAACTGGGGGATGTTCTCGGGCGCGGGATAGCCGATGAAGGCATCGATGTCCTCGGCCATCATGGCGGCGAAGGCGGCGGTGGGGTCCGAGATGAACTGGAAGGTCGCCTCGGTGATCGCCGGCTTCTCGCCCCAGAAATCGTCGCGGGCGGTCAGGATGATGCGGTCGCCCTTGATCCAGTCCTTCAGCACATAGGGCCCGGTGCCCACCGGATTGGTGGCGTTGGTGGCCGCGCTCTCGGGGGCGACGATCGAGGCGTCGCCCCAGGCCATGTTGAACAGGAAGCTGCCCTGGGGCTGCTTCAGCGTGATCGTGACCTCCAGCGGGCCGGTCGCCTCGACCTTCTCGATCTGGGCGAACAGCCCCTTCTGGGCGTTCTGGGAATCGGGGGCTACCGCACGGGTGAAGCTGAAGACCACGTCGCCGGCATCGAGCGTCGTGCCGTCCGAGAAGGTCACCCCCTCGCGCAGCTTGAAGACATAGGTCCTGCCGTCGTCGCTGATCGTCCAGCTCTCGGCCAGGGCGGGAACGACCGCCCCGGTCTCGGTGAAGCGGGTCAGCCCCTGGAAGATGTTGCCGTAGACCACGCTGTCGATCGCCTGCGCCGCGCCCGCGGTGGGGTCGAGGCCCGGCGGCTCCAGCTGCATGCCGATCCTGACGCTGGACTGCGCGTTGGCCATCCCGGCGGTCAGCGCAAGCGCACCCGCCAGGACCATCGCGCGAAGGGGTGGTCTCATGTCACATCTCCTCTGTCGCCGGCGCGCCTTGTCGGCGCCTCGCCATTTGCGGCCGCCCCGGGAACGGCCGATCGCCAAGGTTATTGGCAAACGGCGCGCGATGCGCAATGGCGAAGGCGCGGATTGGCGCCGCGGGCGGCCGGCCGGTGCCCCGCCGGCGCGGGCGTTCGACGAGGCTGCGCCTGCCGCGCCGGCGCGGCCTGCGCGGCGCCTCAGACCGCCCCGGTCAGCAGCCGGTGCAGGGCCAGCGCCATCACGGTGGCCGAATCGGTCATGTCGTCGACCCCCACCCATTCGTCGGGCTGGTGGGCGAGTTCCAGGATCCCGGGTCCGTAGGCGACGCAGTTCTTCAGCCGCCCGATGCGGTCGATGTGCTTCTGGTCATAGGTTCCCGGCGAGGCGACCCAGGTGGCGCGGGTGCCCAGCGCCTCCTCGATCGCCGCGGCCAGGGCGCGGGGCACCGGGGCGGTCTCCTCGGTCCAGCTGGGCGCCACGCTCCACAATTCGCGCAGGCGATAGTCGAAATCGGGCCGGGTGCGCTTCAGCCGCTCCAGGATCTCCTCGATCTCGGCGCGCACGCCCTCGGCCGTCTCCTCGGCGATGAAGCGCCGGTCGATCACCATGCGGGCGATGTGGGGAACGCATGCCGAGGGAAAGGCGGTGCTGCCCGGGGGGATCTCCTCCAGCCCGCCATGGATCGAGTTGATGTTGATCGTCGACTGGCGCGCCATCTCGGGCACCACCGGCATGGCGGTGGTCTTGTTCGACAGCGCCGGGATCAGGCGGGTCTCGATCTCGTGCAGCACCGCGCCCATGTGGCGCACCGCGCAGACGCCCAGGAAGGGCATCGAGCCGTGGGCGATGCGCCCCAGCGTCTCGATCTCGGCCCACCACACGCCGCGATGGCCCAGGCAGACCCGGTCCTTCTGCAGCGGTTCGGGAATGATGACATGCTGCACCCGGTCGGGCGAGAAGAAGCCCCGCTCGGCCAGCCAGGCCACCCCGCCATAGCCGCCCGATTCCTCGTCCGCCGTGCCCGAGATCTCGATCGCCCCGTCGTAATCCGGGCAGACCTCCAGAAAGGCCTCGACCGCGATGATCGAGGCGGCGAGCCCCCCCTTCATGTCGCAGGCGCCGCGGCCATAGATGCGCCCGTCGATCAGCGCGCCGCCGAAGGGATCGGTCGTCCAGCCCTGACCGACCTCGACCACATCGACATGGCTGTTGAAATGGACGCACTGGCCGGGGCCGCGCCCCTCGCGCCGGGCCAGGATGTTCCAGCGCGGATAGCGGTCGCTGTCGCCGGGGGTGCCGCGGGCGCGCATCAGCCGGCAGTCGAAGCCCGAGCGGCGCAGGCGGTCGCGCAGATATTCGCAGATCGCCAGATAATCCTCGCCCGGCGGGTTCAGGGTGGGAATCCGGATCAGGTCCTGCGTCAGCGCGATCAGCGCCGCGCGCCGCGCCTCGATCGCGGCGCGCAGGCGTTCGGCCAGATTGTCGGTCATCCGTTCAGCGTCCCCTGCCTCTCGGGTCCAGCGCATCGCGCAGCCCGTCGCCCATGAAGTTGACCGAAAGAACGGTCAGCGCAAGGGCGAGGCCCGGCCACAGCACCCTTTCGGGGGCGCTCTGGATGAAATCCTTGTTGTCATAGATCAGCCGCCCCCAGGTGGGGAAGTCGGGGGGGAAGCCGAGGCCGAGAAAGGACAGCGCCGATTCGGTGATGATGGCGCTGGCGATGCCCAGCGTCGCCGCGACCATGATCGGCGAGACGACATTGGGCAGGATGTGGCGGATCAGGATGCGGTGCTGGCGGGTGCCGATCGAGCGCGCCGCCAGCACGAATTCGCGTTCGCGCAGCGCCAGAACCTCGCCGCGCACGATGCGCGCGGTCTGCATCCAGCTGGTGATGCCGATGACGAAGACGATCAGCAGGAAGATCCCGGTCTCGGGCCCGAAGGCGGTGCGCAGCGGATCACGGAACAGCATGATGACCACCAAGAGCAGCGGCAGCAGCGGCAGGGCGAGGAACAGGTCGGTGAGCCGCATCAGCGGCCCGTCCAGCCGGCGGAAATAGCCGGCCAGGATCCCGATCAGCGTGCCCAGCAGGATCGACAGCGTCATCGCCGACAGTCCGACGGCAAGGCTGACCCTGCCGCCATGCAAGAGCTGGGCGAAGCTGTCGCGGCCGATATTGTCCGTGCCCAGCGGATGCGCCCAGGTCGGGCCCAGATTGCGGGCGCGGAAATTGGGCGCGGTGGGGTCGATGTCGTGCAGCTGCGGCCCCAGTGTCACCAGAAGGCCGATGGCGATGAAGATCACCGCCCCGGCCATCGCGCCGCGGTGGCGGCGGAACTGGCGCCAGACGTCGCGCCACAGCGTGCGCGGCGGGGCGGAGAGGACGGCTTCGGCCTCGGCGCGGGCGGCGTCAGTCATACCGGATCCTCGGGTCCAGGATGCCATAGAGGATGTCGGCGATCAGGTTGAACAGCACGATCAGCACGGCGAAGATGAAGGTCAGCGTCTGCACCAGCGGATAGTCGGCGCCCTCGATCCCCACGATCAGCAGCGCGCCCAGCCCGTTCACGCGGAAGATCTGCTCGGTGATGATCGCGCCGGCGAAGATCTGCGGCACGCCCAGCGCGATCACCGTGACCACAGGGATCATCGAGTTGCGCAGCACATGCACCAGCACCACCGCCCTTTCGCGCAGCCCCTTGGCGCGGGCGGTGCGCACATAGTCCTGGTTGAGGTTTTCGAGCATCGAGGCGCGCATGAAGCGGCTGATCTGGGCGGCGTTGAACAGCGCCAGCACGGTGACCGGCATGATCATCTGCCTGACCTGTGCGAGGAAGCTGGGCCAGTCGCGCACCACCAGCGTGGTGTCATAGCTGTCGGGGAACCAGCCGAGCCAGACCGAGAAGATCAGGATGAACAGGGTTCCGGTCAGGAAGGTGGGCACCGAGAATCCGACCATCGAGAACAGGGTCCCAAGCTGGTCGAACCAGGAATACTGCCGGTAGGCCGAAATGACCCCGATCGGCACGGCGATCATCACCCCGAACAGATAGGCAAGCCCCACCACCCACAGCGTCTGCGGCAGCCTTTCCGCGATCAGGTCGGTGACCGGCGCCCGGGTGATCCACGAGCGCACGCGCAGGCGTTCGCCGTCGCCGATCGTCCAGCCCGTCCACTGCTCGATCAGATTCAGCGGCTCGTTGATGAAGAACTGCCGCAGCCACAGGCCGTAGCGCACGATGAAGGGCTCGTTCAGCCCCATCGCCTCGGCGATCTTCGCCCGCTCCTCGGCCGGAACCGTCAGCGGCACCTGCGCCATCGGATCGCCGGGCGACAGCTCCAGGATCGAGAAGATGATGAAGCTGATCGCGATCAGCGTCGGCACCGCATAGATCAGCCGCCGGATGGTATAGGTGAACATGACCGCTGGTCCCTTGGCGGCGGGCCGCCCGCGCGGGGCGGCCCGCATTCAGGCCCGGATCACTTGATCCGGTACCAGTCGGCGATGTTCCACAGCTCCGAATCCCAGGGGTTCATGATGTGCCCCCCCAGGTCGTTCTTCTTCGCCGACACCCGCCCGCGATGGATCAGCGGGATGATCGCGCCCGCCTCAATCAGCATGTCGTTCAGCTTCTTGGCGATCTCGGCCCGCGCCTCCAGCCCGGCGGTCTGGCTCAGCTTCAGGAACAGCGCATCATATTCCGGATCGCAATAGCGCGGCATGTTGTTGCCGAGCCAGTTGTTCTCGGGCGAGGGCGCTTCCTTGCACAGCCAGTTGCCCATGTAGTTCTGCGGATCCGTGCCATCGAAATTGTTGGTATACATTTCGATGTCGGCATAGAACTTCTGGAAGGTGTCCGGGCTGGACGGGTCGCCGCCGAAGAACACGCTGGCCGAGATGTTGCGCAGCTCGGTCTCGACCCCGATCTCGGCCCACATCTGCTTGATCAGCGCCTGGGTTTCCTGGCGCACGGCGTTGGTCGAGGTCTGGTAGAGGATCGACAGCCGCCTGCCGTCGGATTCGCGCACCCGCACGCCGTCGGGGCCGGGCTTGAAGCCCGCCTCCTCCAGCAGCCGCTTGGCCTCGGCGACCGCCTCGGGCGTGCCGCCCTTCTTGCACCAGTCATTGTTGGTGGAATTGTAGATGGCCGGCGCGGGCAGCACGTTGCAGGTCACCTGCCCGGCGGGGCCATAGCCGACATCGACCAGCACCTGCCGGTCGATCGCCAGGCTCAGCGCCCGGGTCACGCGCCGGTCGGTCAGGAAGGGATGCGGCCCGCCCTCGCGGGTGGAACGCTTCTCGCCCAGCGCGGGATCGGGATTGGTGAAGTTGACCATCAGCCTTTCGACCGAGGTGCCGAAGGCCGAGACCACCTTGCCGATTCCCTTCGCCTCCATCGCCGCCAGGATCTCGGGCTGGACCTGCATGTTCCAGGCATAGTCGAATTCGCCGGTCTCCATCACCGAGCGCGCCGCGGCCGCGGCGTCGCCGCCGCCCTTCAACACCACGGTCTGGAAGGCCGGCTTGTCGGGATCGCGGTAATGGGGGTTGGCCTCGTAGACCACCACGTCATTGGCCTTGAAGTCCTTCACCACGAAGGGCCCGGTGCCGATCGGGTAGAAGTTCGCCTGGGTGCATTGCGGGGCGGCGGGGCCGAGGCAGTCCTTGAACTGGGCCTTCTGGATGATCGGCGAGGTGGCGCCGACGAAGGGGCCATAGGGGAATGGCTTGGCGATGTCGAAGGTCACCCGCACCGTCAGCGCGTCCAGCGCCTCGACATTGGCGACATTCTCGAAGGCCGTGGCCTGCTGGCAGCCGCCGCCCTCGGCGGTGCAGTAGGCCCAGGTGAAGACCACGTCATCGGCGGTCACGTCGCTGCCGTCCGACCATTTCAGCCCCGGCTTCAGCTTCCAGGTGATGGTCTTCAGGTCGGCCGAGACGCCGCCATTCTCGACCGTCGGGATGTCCTCGGCCAGCCAAGGCACCATGTTGCCGTCCTGGTCATAGCGCGCCAGCGGCTCGAGGACGAGGCTCGCGCCCTCGACATCCTTGGTTCCCCCCGACAGGAACGGGTTCAGGATCGACACCGCCTGCCAGTAGAGGATGTTGAGCTGGCCGTCCTGGCCGCGCCGGGCCTCGGCGGCCCCGGCGCCCAGCGCCAGCGCGGCGGCCGAGCCCAGCATCAGGTTTCGCACAAGTCGCATCCGTCTTCTCCCTGTTGCGGGGATGCGGCCCAGGCCGCAGCCCCAGATATGGGCGGGGCCCGCGGCCCCGCCGGAACTTCGCCCCCCTAGCCGGCGAGGTGGCAGGCCACCCATCTGCCCCCGCCCATCGCCCGCCATGCCGGCACCTCCTCGGCGCAGCGCCTTTCCGCGATCGGGCAGCGGGTGCGGAACCGGCATCCCGTCGGCGGGTTCGCGGGGCTGGGCACGTCACCCTTCAGGATGATCCGGCTGCGGGTCCGTTCCACCTTCGGATCGGGGATCGGCACCGCGGAGAGCAGCGCGCGGGTATAGGGGTGCAGCGGCGCGCGATAGATCGCCTCGCGCGGGCCCAGCTCGACCGCCTTGCCGAGATACATCACCGCGACCCGGTCGGCGATGTGGCGCACCATCGACAGGTCGTGGCTGATGAACAGATAGGTCAGGCCGAAGCGCTCCTGCAGATCCTCCAGCAGATTGACCACCTGCGCCTGGATCGAGACGTCCAGCGCCGCGATCGGCTCGTCGCAGACGATGAAGGCCGGGTTGAGCGCGATCGCCCGGGCGATGCCGATGCGCTGGCGCTGCCCGCCGGAGAATTCGTGCGGATAGCGGTTGGCGAAGGCGGGGTTGAGCCCGACCGCCTCCAGCAGCTCCTGCACCCGGGCGCGCTTCTCGGCCGCGCTCATCCGCGCCTGCTCGTCCAGCGGCTCGGCGATGATCGATCCCACGGTCATGCGCGGGTTCAGGCAGGCCTGGGGGTCCTGGAAGATCATCTGCATCCGCGGGCGCATCCGGCGCAGCGCCTCGCCCGACAGGGCGGTGATGTCGGTGCCTTCGAACAGGACCCGCCCGGCGGTGGGTTCATAGAGCCTGAGGATGGTGCGCCCCGCGGTGGACTTGCCGCAGCCCGATTCGCCCACCAGCCCCAGCGTCTCGCCGCGCATGATCTCGAAGCTCAGCCCGTCCACGGCCGAGATCACCCCCACCTGCCGGCGCAGGAGCCCCGCGACGACCGGGAAATGCTTGGTCAGCCCCTCGATGCGCAGGAGCGCCCCGGCCGGGGCGGTGGCGGCGGCGGGCTCAGCCATGGGCGGCCTCGGCGGGGCTGACCAGCCAGCAGGCCACGCGATGGCCCGGCGCGGTCTCGACCAGCGCCGGGTTGGCCCGGCGGCAGCGGTCCCGCACCTCGCGGCAGCGCGGCGCGAAGGGGCAGGCGGCGGGCGGCGCGCCCAGATGCGGCGGCTGGCCCGGGATCGAGCGCAGCCGGCCCGGGCGATCCTCGCCCACCGACGGCATCGTCTCGAGCAGCGCGCGCGTGTAGGGGTGGCGCGGCGTGGCGAACAGCGCATCCACCGGCGCGGTCTCGACCACCTGGCCGCCATACATCACCATCACCCGGTCGGCGATGCCGGCGACGACGCCCAGATCATGGGTCACCCAGATGATCGCCATGCCCAGCTCGCGCCGCAGATCCCGCACGAGATCGAGGATCTGCGCCTGGATGGTGACGTCCAGCGCGGTGGTGGGCTCGTCGGCGATCAGCAGCTTGGGGTCGCAGGCCAGCGCCATGGCGATCATCACCCGCTGGCGCATTCCGCCCGAGAACTGGTGGGGATAATCGTCAAGCCGCGCGGCGGGCTGGGGGATGCCGACCATGGCCAGAAGCTCGGCCGCGCGCCGGCGCGCCGCCTGCCGCGACAGCCCCAGATGCACCCGCAGCGGCTCGGCCAGCTGGAAGCCCACCGTCAGCACCGGGTTCAGGCTGGTCATCGGATCCTGGAAGACGAAACCCACCGCGCCGCCGCGCACGGCGCGCAGTTCGGCGTCGGGCAGGCGCAGCAGGTCGCGCCCCATCAGCCGCGCCTCGCCCCCCGCGATGCGCGCCGGCGGCATCGGCAGAAGCCGCAGCAGCGACATCATCGTCACCGACTTGCCCGAGCCCGATTCGCCGACGACGCCCAGAAGCTCTCCGGCCCCGACCGAGAAGCTGACCCCGTTGACGGCATGGACATCGCCGTCGCGGGTGTGGAACACCGTGCGCAGGCCGGATACCTCCAGCACCGGCGCATTGTCCGTCGGCGGCGTCACGCCATGCTCTCCCCGTCGGTGTGATGTTTTTTCCGAATTCAGCCGGATTTCGCGCGTTTCGCAACAGTCATCTGCGCCTTCCGCTGCGTAATCCCCGGGGGGGGGGCCGGTCAGCCCGACAGCATGCGCAGGCCCTGGGTGACATCGGCGCGCACCGCCAGGCGCAGGCCGGGCTCGTCGCCCGCGCGCAGCGCCGCCAGGATCTTGCGGTGATGGGCGGTGGCGTCGGAGCGCTGCCGGCGGGCATAGAGCGCGCGCATGGTCGGGCCGGCCTGAAGCCAGACACTCTCGGTCAGCGCCAGCATCGCCGGGGCCTGCGCGCGCAGATACAGGGTGCGGTGGAATTCCAGATTGGTGCGGACATAGCCGGTGGCGTCGCCCTTGACGATGGTCTCGCCGATGCGGTGGTTGATCAGGTCCAGCCGCTCGATCAGCGCCATGTGCGCCCGCGGCAGGGCGCGCGCGGCCAGTTCGGGTTCCAGGAGCGCGCGGATCGAGGCCAGCTCCTCCAGCCGCTCCGCGCCCAGCTCGGGCGTCGAGATGCGCCCCGAGGCCGAGACCGTCAGCGCCCCCTCGGCCGACAGGCGCCGCACCGCCTCGCGCGCGGGCATCATGCTGACGCCCATCTCGGCGGCCAGCCCGCGCAAGGTCAGCGCCGCGCCGGGCGGCAGCTCGCCCCACATGATGCGGTTTCGAAGCGCGCGGTAGACCCGCTCATGCGCGGGGCCCCCGCCCTCGCCGGAGGCGGGCGCCGCGGCCGGTCGGTCGGTCATGGGTCAGCTATCGGCGCTTGCGGGGCGCTTGACAAGGGGCCGGCCGCGTCGCCGAGTATGGCGGCCCGGGCAGCGGCGCCGGGCAGGGGGGGCGGACATGGACGATCTGCGCAGGGATTACGCGTTTCTGGCCGACGGGCCGCATGCGGTGACCCATGACGAGCCCTTCTTCTCCGGCGCGCTGTCCTTCTGCCGCCGGCGCTATGCGCGCGACCTCGCCGGCGCCGACGTGGCGGTGATCGGGGTGCCCCATGACACCGCGGTGACCAACCGCCCCGGCGCGCGTTTCGGCCCGCGCGCGATCCGCGCCGCGTCGACCAATCTCGCCTGGTCGCGGGCCTGGCCATCGGCCTTCGACCCGTTCCAGCGGCTGGCGGTGGTGGACTGGGGCGACGTGGCGCTGCTGCCGGGCCATCCCGACCGCAATCCCCTCCGGATCGAGCGGGCCATCGCCGCGGTGCTGCAGGCGGGGGCGCGGGCGCTGATCCTGGGCGGGGATCACTTCGTCTCCTACCCGGCGCTGCGCGCCCATGCCGCGCGCCACGGACCGCTGGGCCTGATCCAGTTCGACGCCCATACCGATACCTGGCCGGGCGAGGGGGACATCGACCACGGCACCATGTTCCACCATGCGGTGCGCGAGGGGCTGATCGACCCGGCGCGGTCGATCCAGATCGGCATCCGCACCACCAATGACGAACCGATGGGCATCGAGATCCGCGACGCGATCACGGTGCACGAGACCCCGCTGGCCGAGACCGTCGCCGCGATCCGCGCCCGGGCGGCGGGGCCGTGCTATCTGAGCTTCGACATCGACTGTCTCGATCCCGCCTTCGCCCCCGGCACCGGCACGCCGGTGGTGGGCGGGCTCAGCACCCATCAGGCGCTGGCGATCCTGCGCGGGCTGGCCGGGCTGGACATTCGCGGCGCCGATGTCGTCGAGGTCTCGCCCCCCTATGACGTGGCCGAGATCACCGCGCTGGCCGGGGCGACCGTGGCGCTGCAGCTTCTGTGCCTGTTCGCCGAGGCCCCCGCATGCTGACCCCCGAGGCCGCGCGCGCATTCCTGGCCGCCCATCCGTCGGTGGCGACGATCGAACTGGTGTTTCCCGACATGAACGGCGTCGCGCGGGGCAAGCATCTGCCCGCCGACCAGATCGACAAGCTGTTCGGCAAGGTGCGGATGCCCGCCTCGCTCTACAATCTCGACATCCTGTCGGCCGATGTCGAGAAGGCGGGCATCGCGCTCTCGCGCGGCGATCCGGACGGGTTCTGCCATGCCGTGCGCCTGGGTCCGGCGCGCTGGTCGGGGGGGCGACGCGCGGTGGCGCTGATGACGATGACCGAGGCGGACGGCAGCCCCTGCCCCTATGATCCCCGCCAGGCGCTGGCGCAGGTCGAGGCGCGTTTCCGCGCCCGCGGGCTGGTGCCGGTGATCGCGCCCGAGCTGGAATTCTATCTGGTGGACGCGGCGCGCGATGCCTCGGGCCGGGCGCAGCCGCCGCTTTCGCCGCTGGGCAATGAACGGCTGTCCGAGGCGCAGATCTACCGGCTGTCGATCCAGAACCCCTTCGCCGGGATCATCGAGGAGATGATCCTCGCCGCCCGCGATCTGGGCTGCGGGGCGGATGTGGCGCTGGCCGAATTCGGCCCCGGCCAGTTCGAGATCAACCTGACCCATGTCGCCGGCGCGCTGGAGGCTGCCGACCAGGCCTTCCTTCTGCGCCTTGCGATCCGCGAGACCGCCCGCCGCCACGGGATGGAGGCGAGCTTCATGGCCAAGACCTATGGCGACTGCGCGGGCTCGGGGCTGCATTTCCACGTCTCGGTGCTGGACGCGCAGGGGCACAACATCTTTGCCGGCGACGCCCCCGACCGGCCCAACAGGGCGCTGGCGGGCGCGATCGGCGGGCTGAAGCGGCACATGGCCGCCTCGATGCTGCTGTTCGCCCCCCATCTCAATTCCTTCCGCCGCTTCGGGCCGGGCACCTATGCGCCCTTCGTCGCGGCCTGGGGGCTCGACAACCGCTCCACCGCGATCCGGGTCCCGGCGACGACCGGGGCCGCGGCGCGGATCGAGCACCGCCTCGCCGGGGCCGACGCCAACGCCTATCTGGCGCTGGCGGCGATCCTGCAGGCGATGCTGGAGGGGATGGACGAGGCGACCGATCCCGGCCCCCCCACCCGGGGTGAGGCCGGCCCCGGCGACGGGCCCCTGCTGCCGCTGGGCTGGGGACGGGCGGTCATCGCCTTCCAGGAAGACCCCTTCCCGGCCCGCGCGCTGGGGGCGGAGTTCGCCCGCTGCTATGCCCTGATGAAGGAGCAGGAGATGGCCCGGCTGAACCTGCGCGTGACCGATGTCGATTACGACGTCTATCTGCGCTCGGTCTGAGGGGGCGGCGCCCCCTCAGCCCAGCGCCGCGTCGATCCGCGACTTCAGATCCTCCCAGGGAAGATTGGGGGTCTTCTGCCCGTTGATCAGGAAGGTCGGGGTGGAATCGATGCCGTCGCGGCGCGCCTGTTCCTGATAGCGGCGGACGAGGGCGTTGGCGAATTCCTGATCGGACAGGCAGGCGTTCAGCTCCTCCTCGGTCAGATTGGCCAGCCGGCCGATCCGCCGCAGCTCCCGCGCCACCGCGGCATCGTCGCCCGCCCGCGCCCAGTGCTTCTGGGTGCGGAAGATCTCGTCGACGATGCCGAAATAGCGCGTCGCGCCGCCGCAGCGCGCGACCATCGTCGCCCACAGGCCGAAGCGGTCGAAATACACCTCGCGCAGCACGAGCCGCACCTTGCCGGGCTCGATGTATTCGGCCTTCAGCTTCGGCAGCACCTCGACATGGAAGCGCGCGCAGTGCGGGCAGGTCATCGAGGCATATTCGATGATCTCGACCGGCGCATCGGGGCTGCCCAGCACCATCTCCTCCAGCCGCGGATCGGCGGACTGCGCGGCGAGGGGCCGGGCAAGGAAGGCTGCGCCGGCCGTCGCCAGCAGGGCACGTCGCGAAATGGCAAGGGTCATCGGTTGCGGTCCTTTCCGTGTCGTCGCGGGTTGCGCGCCAGGATTGCGCGCCCCAGTCTTTCCAGCGCGGCGCGCAGCGCGGCATCCTCCACCGGCGCCACGGCCTCGGCGATGCGGGCGCGCGCCGCGGGGTCGAGCGCGTCGGCGGGCGGCGCGCCGGCGCGGTCGAAGGGCGCGGCCGCCTCGGCCAGCCCGCCGGGCATGGTCTGTTCCAGCCTGAGCCGCGCCACGGCCTTCCAGCCCAGACAGGCATTGACCCGCTCGACGATGGTCGGCGCCAGCATCGACAGTTCCGGCCCGCGCCCGGCGGCCACCGCCACCACCAGCGTGCCGCCCTGGCTGCCGCGGCGCAGGATGCGCCGCGGGCTGCACAGCGCGGCGGCCTCGGGGCCGACGATCTCGGCCCAGGCCGAGAGGATGCGCGCCTCGCCCAGCCCCCGGCGCTGGGCAAGCCTGCCGAGACTGTTGCCGATCAGCGCCCCGGCATGCGAAAACCCGCCCCGCCCGCGCCGATGTCCAGCCGAAGCCGTCACAGGATCCCCGGTCATGCCACGCCCCGCCCCATCGCCGCGCATGATAGCCGCTGGCCCCGCGCATGGAAGCGGCAATCGCGCGGGTGCGGGTTCACCTTCCGGCGAGGCGGTCTCGGCCGCGCTGCTCGGCTGGTATGACCGCCACGCCCGCGTGCTGCCCTGGCGGGTGGGTCCCGCCGACCGCGCCGCCGACATCCGCCCCGATCCCTATCGGGTGTGGCTGTCCGAGATCATGCTGCAGCAGACCACCGTGGCCGCCGCGATCCCCTATTTCCTGCGCTTCACCGCGCGCTGGCCCGACATCGCCGCGCTGGCCGCGGCCGCGGATGCGGAGGTGATGGCCGAATGGGCCGGCCTTGGCTATTACGCCCGGGCGCGCAACATGCTTGCCTGCGCCCGGATCCTGGCGGCGTCGGGCGGATTTCCCGACCGCGAGGAGGCGCTGCGGGCGCTGCCGGGCATCGGCCCCTACACCGCCGCGGCGATCGCGGCGATCGCCTTCGACCGCCCGGCGGTGGTGGTGGATGGCAATGTGGAACGGGTGGTGGCGCGGCTGTTCGCGCTGACCGATCCCCTGCCGGGGGCAAAGGCCGGCCTGCGCGCCCGCGCCGCGGCGCTGACCCCCCGGGCGCGGCCCGGCGACCATGCCCAGGCGATGATGGATCTGGGGGCCACGATCTGCACCCCGCGCCGCCCGGCCTGCGGGGCCTGTCCGGTTGCGGGCCTCTGCGCCGCCCGCGCGCAGGGCATTGCCGAGACACTGCCCGCCCGCGCCCCCCGCGCCCGGCGTCCCGAAAGGCGGGGCATCGCCTATGTCGCGCGGCGCGGTGACGGGGCGGTCCTGTTCGAACGCCGGCCCGCCCGGGGCCTGCTGGGGGGGATGCTGGGCCTGCCGGGCACGGACTGGACCGAGGCGCCGCCGCGCCCCGCCCCGCCGCTGGCCGCCGACTGGCGCCCGGCCGGCAGCGTGCGGCATGTGTTCACCCATTTCGCCCTGACGCTCTCGGTCGAGGTCGCGGCGGTGACCGACGGGCCGGGGCTGTTCCTGCGGCCCGACCCCGCGGCGCTGCCCAGCGTGATGCGCAAGGCGCTGCGGCTTGGCCTTGCGGCCTTGACCGGCTGAGCGCGCGGGGCAATCCTTACCGGACGGAGACGCGCCGATGCCCGGGCATGCCCTTCCCTTCGCGGTCATGACGCTGATGTCGGCGCTGTCGGCGCTGCCCGGCGCGCTCATGGGCGGCTGGTGGATCGCCCTGGCCCCGGCCTGGGCGGGGTTTGCGGTATCGCTGCTCGACCGTGCGCTGGGCGATGGGGAGACCGGCCTTTCCCCCGCCACCCCGCAGGCGCGGCTGGTCTGGCACCGGCGCATCCTCTGGACCTGGCCCGCGCTGCAGCTGGCGCTGATCGCGGGGGGGCTGTGGGCGGCTTGCCGGGGCGGGCACCTCTCGACCGGCGAGGGCATCGCGCTGATGGCGGCGATCGGCGCGGTGACCGGCCCGATCGGCATCACCTTCGCCCATGAGCTGATCCACCGGCACAACCGCTGGGAAAGGCGCGCGGGGCGGCTGCTGCTGGCCAGCGTGCTGTATGGTCATTTCGAGACCGGTCACCTGCTGGTCCACCATGTCCATGTCGCCACGCCCCGCGATCCGGTGACGGCGCGCTACAACGAGGGGTTCTGGCGCTTCTTCCCGCGGGTGCTGTGGGGATCGCTTGCCGAGGCCTGGAGGGCCGAGCGCGGCCGGCTCGCCCGTCGCGGCCTGCCCCCCTGGCATCGGCGCAATCCCTTCTGGCAATACGGCGCGGGGGCGGCCGGATTTCTCGCGCTCGGCTTCGCGATCGGCGGCCCGGCCGGCGTCGGGCTGGTGGCGCTGCAGGCCCTGGTGGCGGTGTTTCATCTGGAGCTGGTCAATTACGTCCAGCATTACGGTCTGACCCGCCTGCGCCTGCCCGACGGCCGCTTCGAGCCGGTCGGGCCGCAGCACAGCTGGAACGTCTCGCGCCGGGCGTCGAACTGGTTCCTGATCAACCTGCAGCGCCATTCCGACCATCATGGCAGACCCGACCGCAGCTTTCCGCTGCTGCAGCATCATCCCGAGGAGACCGCCCCGCAGCTTCCGGCCGGCTATCCGCTGATGTGCCTGATCGCCACCATCCCGCCGCTGTGGCGGCGGATGATGAACCCCCGGGTGCGCGCCTGGCGGCGGCGGCACTATCCGCAGGTGCGCGACTGGTCGGCGGCCAAG
>RFGB01000073.1 GCA_003697125.1 Alphaproteobacteria bacterium | reverse complement strand
GGTCCCGCCGGGGCGGGGGATCAGATGCGCCGGGTGGCCAGTGCCGCGGCGAGGCCCAGGAAGAGCAGCCCCGTTCCGAGCCCGACCGCCCTGCCGGCGCGGCGCGAACGCCCGAGCCCGCGCCCGATGCCGCCGGCGGCGGCGCCGAGCGCCCCGTTGACCACGAATCCCCCCAGCGACATCACCGCGCCGAAGCCCAGGAACTGGGCCAGCACCGGCCCGGCGGGGTCGATGAACTGCGGCAGGAAGGCGAGGACGAAGAGGGCGTATTTCGGGTTGGAGAGATTGACCGCCAGGCCGGCGAGGAAGGTTCGCCCGGGGCCGGCCGGCCCGCCGCGCGCGGGGTGGGCCCGCTCTCGGCCGCGCAGGGCCGCGAGGATGGTTGCGCCGCCGACCCAGGCGAGATAGCCGACCCCGATCCATCGCAGGACCGAGAAGGCCATGGGCTGGGCGGCGATCAGCGCGGCGAGGCCCAGCCCCGCGGCGAGCACATGCAGCATGCCCCCGACCGAGACCCCGGCGCTGGCCGCCCAGGCCCGGGCCGGCCCGCCGGCCAGACCCTGGCCCAGGCAGAACATCATGTCCGGGCCGGGGGTGAGGTTGAGCATCACCGACGCGGCGAGGAAGGCGGCCAGCGTCGCGCTATCGGGCAGGGGCATCGTCAGGGTCCGGGCGGGGCGAGGAAGGTGGATCCGATGGCGCCCCCCCGCGCCGCGTCGAGATCGAGCGTCATGGGCAGATACTCGCCGCGCTGCCACAGCCCGGCAAGGTCGTCATAATGGCGCGAAAGCGGGTGCCCGGACTGGCCGGTGGAGATGATCCACACCGATCCGTTGGGGTCGGAGAAGTCATAGACCGCGCGGAATCCCGCCGCATGGACATTGGCGTAGGGCTGCGGGCCGGTGGCGGCCAGCTGGCCGCGCATCAGCGTGAAGTCGCCCCCGGGGGTCGGCAGCTCGACATTGACGAACAGCGAGAAGGGGAATTCCTGCCCCAGAACCGGATGGCGCTGCAGCGCGACATGGGCGTCGCCCCAGCGCCAGCTGTCGATGCGCGGGCCCTGCATGGCGGTGATCTCGGCCAGCGCGTCGTCGAGCGCGAGCCGGGCGATCTCGGTGCAGCTCTCCACCGCCACGGTGGGGCCGATGTCGCACCAGATCGATGCCCCGTCCACATCGCGCAGGACCCGTTCGATGAACACCGGATCGACCCGCTGGACCCAGGCCTGCAACGGGCCCAGCTCGTCCTGGGTCAGCCGGCGCTGCAACGCGCGCACCCAGGCCGCATAGATCAGCGGCTCGGGCGTGCCGGGCGACATTGCCCCGTTCCATTCCGCAAGCCGCGCCAGCGCGCGCTGGCGCAGGCGGCCGGCCTCGTCGCCGGGCAGCGGCTGGCCGGCCCACCACAGATCGCGGGCCATCAGCGGCACCAGGGTGCGCGCGGCCTCGGACACGGTGTCGGTCTGGAACTCGATCAGGCTGTCGCGGCTGTGGAACTCCCGCCCCTCCAGCAGGCGGCGGGCGCGGCGGATGCGCTGGGAATCGCCCCAGTCATGGGTGAGGTGCAACGGAAAGGGCGCATCGGTGGTGCGGTTGTTGGTATTGACGATGATGCCGCCGGGGGGATCGATCACGCGGGGCATCTCCTCGAAGGGCACGCGGCCGGTCCAGTCATTCTCGGCCTCCCAGCCGGGGCTGGGCAGCCTGCCGCGGGTGCGGTGGGCCGGGTCGCGCAGCGGCGCCACGCCGGCGACCTGCATGGCGATGCCGTTGCGGTCGGCCATGACCACGTTCTGCGCCGGGGCGACGGCCAGCGCCAGGACCGGCAGCGCCTCGGCGATGGAATGGGCCCGCATCAGGCCCATCAGGCTCTCGATCGAGCGGTCCTCGGCGGTCAGCGCGGTCCAGGACAGGCTCATCACATGCCCCGGTCCGGTGATCGCGCCCACATCGTGGAACCAGGGGGGCAGCACCGGGCCGTTGCGCGTCCAGCGCAGGCGGACCCGGCGCGGCGCCTCGCCCGCCACCTCGATGGTGACGTCGCGGGTGACGAAGGGGGCCCAGCCGTCCGGGGTAAGGTAGCGTTCGGGATTCCCGGGATCGATCCGTTCCACCCGCAGGTCTTGGTCGTCGACATAGGCGGTGGTCAGGCCCCAGCCGAAATCGGCGTTGCGCCCGATGACGATCGCGGGAATGCCGGGGATGGTGGCGCCGATCGCGTCGCCTTCGGGAAAGCGGATGCGGGCGAGATACCACAGCACCGGCGCGCTGAGGCCGAGATGCGGATCGGTGGCCAGCAGCGGATGGCCGGTGGCGCTGCGGCTGGCGGCGATGGCGACGGCGTTGGACGCGCCGGCAAGGCCGGGCGGGGGCAGGATGCCGAAGGGGTCGCGGGCGTGCCCGGTCAGGGCCAGGCGGCGTGGTGGCACCAGGCCCGCCTGCTCGGGCAGGTCGATCACCGCCCCGCCGGGCGCATCGGGCAGGATGTCGGCCAGACGCCCGGGCCGGTCGCGCAGCGCCAGCGTCAGCGCCGCGCGCCGGCTTTCCTCGGCGGCATGGGAGGTCAGCCGCAGCGCCATCAGCTTGGTCAGCGCGACGCTGTCGGCCGGCGTCCAGGGCGCGATGCGGTCGGCGAACAGCAGGAATTCCGGCGCCCCGCGCCCCAGCGCATCGCGCGCCACGATCCTGAGCCAGGCATTGACGCCGGCGGCATAGGCCTCGAGCGCGGCGCGCGTCCCGGGCGACAGATGCGCCACCGCCTTGACCGAGAGATTGTATATGTCGAGTGCGCGCATCAGATGGTCGATGTCGAAGCTGCGCGCGCCGAAGAATTCCGACAGCCGGCCCTGGGCGGTGCGCCGGGCGATCTCCATCTGCCACAGGCGATCCTGGGCATGGACGAATCCCAGCGCGAAGAAGGCGTCGTCCGCGCTCTCGGCCAGGATGTGCGGCACGGCATGGGCATCGCGCAGGATCTCGACCGGGCCCGAGAGCCCCTCGACCCGATGGCGCGCATCGGGATCGGGCAGCGAGCCGGTGACCAGGTGCAGGCCCAGCGCGGTCAGGCCGATGACCAGGATGACGAGCCCGATCGCCAGCCGGACCAGCCACTTGAAGATCAGTTCCATGCGCCGTCCCAGGCCGGGTCCGCTTGACCCCCACTCTCTAGCAGGCCATCAACGGATCGGCAAACCGTGCGACGAGGGAGGCGGGAGATGGCGAGGGTTGCGTTCATCGGGCTCGGGGTGATGGGCTTTCCCATGGCCGGGCATCTGGCGGCGAAGGGGCATGTCGTCACGGTCTACAACCGCACCCAGTCGCGGGCCGAGGCCTGGGTGGCGCGTCATGGCGGCCGCCGCGCGCCCAGCCCCGCGGCGGCGGCGGAGGATGCGGAGTTCGTCTTCTGCTGCGTGGGCAATGACGACGATCTGCGCAGCGTGGTCCTGGGCGAGGCCGGCGCCTTCGCCGGGATGGCGCGGGGCACGGTGCTGGTCGATCACACCACGGCTTCGGCGCAGGTGGCGCGCGAGCTGCACGCCGAGGGGCGCGCGCGGGGCATCGGCTTCGTCGATGCCCCGGTCTCGGGTGGCCAGTCGGGCGCCGAGAACGGCGTCCTGACGGTGATGTGCGGCGGCGAGGCCGAGGACTATGCCCGGGTCGAGCCGGTGATCGCCGCCTATGCGCGTTCGTGCCGGCTGATGGGGCCTGCCGGGGCGGGACAGCTGACCAAGATGGTCAACCAGATCTGCATCGCGGGTCTGCTGCAGGGGCTGTCGGAGGGGCTCTTGTTCGCCGAGCGGGCCGGGCTCGACGGCAAGGCGGTCCTCGAGGTGATCTCGAAGGGCGCCGCGGGATCGTGGCAGATGGACAATCGCGGCGGCACGATGCTGGAGGGTCGCTTCGATTTCGGCTTCGCGGTGGACTGGATGCGCAAGGATCTGGGCATCTGCCTCGATGAGGCCGACCGGAACGGCACCCCGCTGCCGGTCACCGCCCTCGTGGACCAGTTCTACAAGGATGTCCAGGCGATGGGCGGCGGGCGCTGGGACACCTCCAGCCTGATCGCGCGGCTGCGCCGGCTGGCCTGATCGGGCGCCGGCCGCCGCCGGGCCCGCGCGCGGGCGGGGCCACGCCCCGCCCGCCGCTTCGCGGCCGCCCGGGTCCCGCGGACCCGGGCGCCGCGCGCGGGCCCCGCCCGTCCCGGTCGTGGTCCTGGTGCGCCCGGCCGGGTTGCGGGCGAGGATCGAGCGCCCGGCCCTATCGGTGGATGCGGCTGTATTTCGCCCCTTCCAGCGAGGCGCCGGCCAGAAGCCCCTCGCGCCCGAAGACGAAGCCGATCACCGGGCGGTTCAGGGTCTGGCTGTCGAGCTGCAGGCCCAGCCCGTCATCGACGATGGCGATCTCGACATCGGCCGAGGCGGTCCAGCCATCGGCGGTGCGGAAGGCGCGCAGCGCGTCCTCGGTCATGAAGAACAGCGCCTGGTTGGAGCGCTGCACCCCGGCCTGCAGCCCGATCGAGGCGGCGGCGACCGAGTAGTATTCCACCGGCACGCCGTTCACGAACAGCACGCCCTCGCCATACTCGCCGCCGACCAGGAACCCGGCCTTGGTGACCCCGGCCATGATCAGATAGCCCTTGGCCCGCTGCATCAGCTCGTCCACGCCCCGGATGCGGGCGCGCATCTGGGCGATGGCCTCGGCGACATTGCGGTCGATCTCGGCGCGGCTGGCGGCGCGTGCCGCCCGACCGATGCCGATGCCGCAGAAGGCCGCGGCGCCGGCGAGCACCGCGCGTCGGTTGATTGCGTTCATCTGTCTGGTCCTCGATGGCTGCCTTGCCGCCGCGGGGTCCTGCCCCGTTCCCGCGCGGCGGCGGCAGTATAGCACCGGCGCTTCAGCCGGGGTAGATGCGCCACAGCGCGCCGTCATGGCCGCCGGTGAGCGCCCAGAGCATGCCCGAGGCGTCGATGCGCAGGTCGCGGACTGGGCCGAGACGCCCGGCGAGGAGCTCCGCCTCGGCGGTCACCCGGTCGCCCGACAGGCTGAGGAGCCTGAGCCCCCGGCGCGCGCCCACCACCAGCCGCCCCGCCCAGGGCGCGAAGCGCGCGCCCGACAGGAAGCACATCCCGCCCACCCCGATCGGCGGATCCCAGACATGGGCCGGGCGCACCGCCGCGCCGGCTTCGGCGGCGGCGGTCTCGGCCGGGGTCAGGTGGCGCATTCCGCCCAGCACCCGGATCAGGAAGTCCGGCTCGCCCCCGCCGGCATCGGCCGCCCACAGGCTGCCATCGGCGGGCCGCAGCGCCAGCGCCACCGGATTCCGGTGCCCCGCCGACCACCGGCCGGGCGGCGCATCGGGCGCCAGCCGCGGCCCCAGCGGCCAGGGCGCGCCCGAGAAGTCCAGCCTGTGGATCTTCCCCGCCGCCTGCGCCGGGTCGGCGGCCGCGTCGCGGTCGCCCCGGTCGCCCGCCGCGATCACGAAGCCGCCATCGGGCATCGCCGCCATCCGCCCGCCGAAGCGGCGCGCGGCATCGCGGGGCGGCTCCTCGCGCCACACCGTCTCGGCGCCGATCAGCCGGCGCGACAGCCGGTCCCAGGCATGGCGGCTGACCATCAGCCGCGACTGGCTGAGGGCGTAGCTGCGCGCGGCCGAGATCAGCAGCCGCGGCGTGGCCCCCCCGCCCGGCGCGGGCAGGACGTCGAACAGCCCCGCCCCGGGGCCGCGCAGGACCGGAGGCAGGCCGGACAGGCGCTCGATCCGCCGGCCCGGGCGGATCCATGCCAGCGCGCCGGCCGCCTCGGCCACCAGCATGCCCCCCGCGCCGTCGAAGGCCAGCGCGACCGGCGCGCGCAGCCGGTCGGCAACCGGTTCCAGCCTCAGGCGCAGCCCCGCGGCGGCCACCGTCTCGGCGCCCGGACCGCGCATCGGCGCGACCAGCGCCGCGGCGGCCAGGCCGCCCAGCACCGCCCGCCTAGGCGGCATCGCGCAGCAGCCGCGCCGCCCGCGGGGCGAAATAGGTCAGGATCCCGTCGCAGCCCGCGCGACGGAAGGCGATCAGGCTTTCCATCATCGCCCGCTCGCCATCCAGCCAGCCATTGCGCGCCGCCGCCTCGATCATCGCGTATTCGCCCGAGACCTGATAGGCGAAGGTCGGCACCCCGAAGGCGTCCTTCACCCTGCGGCAGATGTCGAGATAGGGCAGCCCGGGCTTGACCATCACCATGTCGGCGCCCTCGGAAAGATCGATCGCCACCTCGCGCAGCGCCTCGTCGGAATTGGCGGGATCCATCTGATAGGTCTTCTTGTCGCCCTTCAGCGCGCCCGCCGATCCGATCGCGTCGCGAAACGGCCCGTAGAAGGCCGAGGCATACTTGGCCGCATAGCTCAGGATCGCCACATCGGCATGACCGGCTTCGTCCAGCGCCCGGCGGATCGCCGCGACGCGGCCATCCATCATGTCCGATGGGCCGAGGATGTCGGCCCCCGCGCCGGCCTGCACCACCGCCTGGCGGCACAGCAGCGCGACCGTCTCGTCATTCACGATCACCCCGTCGCGCAGGATCCCGTCATGGCCGTCGGAATTGTAGGGATCGAGCGCCACGTCCAGCATCACCCCGATGCCGGGCACGGCGGTCTTCACCGCCCGCGTCGCCCGGCAGACCAGATTGTCGGGGTTCAGCGCCTCGGCCGCATCGGGCGTCTTCAGCGCCGGGTCGGTCTGGGGAAACAGCGCCAGGCAGGGGATTCCCAGCGCCAGGGCCTCCTCGGCAAGACGCGGCAGAAGGTCGACGCTGACCCGCGACACCCCGGGCATCGACGGGATCGGCTCCTCGATCCCCCGCCCCTCGCGCACGAAGACCGGCCAGATCAGATCGGCCGGGGACAGCCGCGTCTCGCGCACCATGTCGCGGATCCACCCGCTCCGCCGCAGACGGCGGGGGCGGTGGGCGGGGAAGGGCGCGTGCAGCGACGGGTCCATGGTGCCTCCCAGGCCGGTTCGGTTACCCCTTGCCATGGCCGCCGCGGCGCGGCAAGTCCCGGGACCGGCCCCCTCGTGAACCGTCGGAGCGTCGCCGCATGGCCAGCAGACCCGTGCCCCTGATCGACATCATCGATACGGGAACCTTCGACAGCGCGTGGTACTGGCTGCTGCTGCTTCTGGCCTGGTGGTGGAGCGGGCACCGCACGATGGGCGTGCCGCACGAGGTGATGGTCATCGCCGCGCGGCGCGGCGGCGCGATGGCGGCGCATGTCGAGGCGCTGGTCCGTGCCGAGGTGGCGCGCCTGTCGGCGATCATGCGCCCCGCCGGCGTGGCGCTGGCGGCACTGGGCGGCTTCGTGGCCGGGCTGCTGGCCACGGCCGGCTTCTGGGGCGGCAGCGACTTCGCCCAGGGGCTGTGCCTGATCGTGCTGCCGCAGCTTGCGGTGACCGCGCTGCATGTCCGGCTCGCCTTCCGGCTGGAACGCGCGCCGCTGGAAGGTTCGGCGCTGCACCGCGCGCTGTCGCGCCAGCGGATCTGGGACCAGCTGGTGTGGAGCGCGGCGGCGACGGTTGCCGCGGCGCTGGGGCTGCTGCATATCCTGCCACGGCTGTTCGGCCTGGGCTGAACCCGGTGCCGCGCCCCGCAGCAGGAAGGAGGATTCGTGACCCAGCGCCGCAACTCGCCGCTCCAGCCCGGCCGCGTGCTGGTGGGCGGCGCGCCGGAAGGCTTCGACGCCCGGCTTCTGGCGGAACTGGCCGCCCGGGCGGGCGGGCCGGTGATCCATGTCGCGCGCGACGATGCCAGGGTGGCGGCGCTGGCCGAGGCGCTGGCCGTCTTCGCCCCGGGCCTGCCGGTGCTGCATTTCCCGGCCTGGGACTGCCTGCCCTATGACCGCATCTCGCCCAACGCCACGGTGGCGCCGGCGCGGATGGCGACGCTGGCCGCGCTCGCGCGCGGATTCGACCGCCAGGCGGTGATCCTGACCACCCTGAACGCCGTCACCCAGCGGGTGCCCGCGCCCGATGTCGTCGCGGGCGCCTCCTTCGCCGCGCGGGTCGGCGGGCGCGTGGATCTCGACCAGCTTCTGGCCTATCTGGGCCGGATGGGCTTCAACCGCGCGGCCACGGTCACCGAGCCCGGCGATTACGCCATCCGCGGCGGCATCATCGACATTTTCCCGCCGGGGGTGGAACACCCGGTGCGGCTGGACCTGTTCGGTGACGTGCTGGACGGCGCGCGGCGGTTCGACGCCGCCACCCAGCGCACCATCGAGAAGATCGACCGGGTCGAGCTGGCGCCGGTGTCCGAGGTGATCCTGGACGCGGCCGCGATCGCCCGCTTCCGCCAGAGCTATCGCGAGACCTTCGGCGCGGTGGGGCTGGACGATCCGCTCTACGAGGCGATCAGCGCCGAGCGCAAGCATCAGGGATTCGAACACTGGCTGCCCTTCTTCCACGAAAGGCTGGTCACGCTGTTCGACTATCTGCCCGGCGCGCCGGTGGCGCTGGATGACCGGCTGGATGCGGCGCTGGCCGCGCGGGCCGAGCTGGTGCGCGACCATTACGAGGCCCGCCGCGCCGCGCTGAACGACAAGGGAATGCGCGGAGCGGTCTACAAGCCCTGTCCGCCCGAGCTGATGTATCTGGATGCCGCGGGCTTCGCGTCGGCGCTGGAGGGGCGCGCGCTGCGCCAGTTCTCGCCCCTGCCGCAGCCGCCGGGGCCCGGGGTGATCGACGCCGGCGTCCGCATCGGGCGCAATTTCGCCCCCGAGCGGGCGGACGAGAAGGCGAGCCTGTTCGACGCGGTCGCCGCGCATGTCCGAGACTGCCTGCGCCGCGGGCGGGTGGTGCTGGCCGCCTATTCGGAGGGCGCGCGCGAAAGGCTGGGGCACATCCTCGCCGATCACGGGGTCGAGGGGGCGCGGCCGGTCCGCCGCTGGTCCGAGATGGAGCCGCGCGGGCTCTATCTGCTGGTCTGGGGGCTCGAGGCGGGATTCGTCATCCCGCCCCGCGACGGCGCCCCCGAAACCACGGTGATCGCCGAACAGGACATCCTCGGCGACCGGCTGATCCGCGCCCCCCGCCGCCGCCGGCGCGCCGAGAACGTGCTGACCGAGGCGGCAAGCCTCGCCCCGGGCGATCTGGTCGTCCATGTCGATCACGGCATCGGCCGCTATCTGGGCCTGCAGACGATCACCGCCGCCGGCGCGCCCCATGAATGCCTGGCGATCGAATACGCGAATGCCGACCGGCTGTATCTGCCGGTGGAGAACATCGAGCTGCTGTCGCGCTTCGGCCACGAGGAGGCCCAGCTCGACCGGCTGGGCGGCGGGGCCTGGCAGGCGCGCAAGGCCCGTGCCCGCGAGCGCATCGCGCAGATGGCCGAGCGGCTGATCCGCATCGCCGCCGAACGCGCCCTGCGCCGCGCCCCGGTGCTGACCCCGCCCGAGGGCGGGCTGTGGGAGGAGTTCTGCGCCCGCTTCCCCTATCAGGAGACCGAGGACCAGCTTCAGGCGATCGAGGACGTGCTGGGCGATCTCGCCTCGGGCCGGCCGATGGACCGGCTGGTGTGCGGCGATGTCGGCTTCGGCAAGACCGAGGTCGCCCTGCGCGCGGCCTTCGTCGCCGCCCTGTCGGGGGTGCAGGTGGCGATGATCTGCCCCACCACGCTGCTGGCGCGTCAGCACCACCAGTCCTTCGCCGAACGCTTCCGCGGCCTGCCCGTGAAGCTGCGCCAGCTGTCGCGCTTCGTCCCCGCGCGCGAGGCGGCCGAGACCCGCGAGGGGCTGGCCGACGGCAGCGTGGACATCGTGATCGGAACCCACGCCCTGCTGGCACGGGGGGTGCGGTTCAGGCGGCTGGGGCTCTTGATCGTCGACGAGGAGCAGCATTTCGGCGTGGCCCACAAGGAGCGGCTGAAGGAGCTGCGCTCGGACATCCATGTGCTGACCATGACCGCCACCCCCATCCCGCGCACGCTGCAGATGGCGCTGTCGGGGGTGCGCGAGCTGTCGGTGATCGCCACCCCCCCCGTCGACCGGCTGGCGGTGCGCAGCTATGTCGCCCCCTTCGATCCGGTCACCGTGCGCGAGGCGCTGCTGCGCGAGCGCTACCGCGGCGGGCAGGCCTTCGTCGTCGTCCCGCGCATCGGCGACATCCCCGACATCGAGGCCTTCCTCGCCGAACAGGTGCCCGAACTGCGCGTGGTCACCGCCCATGGCCAGCTTGCGGCGGCCGAGCTGGACGAGCGCATGAACGCCTTCTACGACGGCCGGCATGACGTGCTCCTGTCGACCAGCATCGTCGAGTCGGGCCTCGACATCCCGGCGGCCAACACGCTGATCGTCATCCATGCCGACATGTTCGGCCTCGCCCAGCTCTACCAGCTCCGCGGCAGGGTCGGGCGCTCGAAGATGCGCGCCTATGCCTATTTCACCACCGAACCCGGCAAGCCGCTGACCCCCGCGGCCGAGAAGCGGCTCAGGGTGCTGGGCAGCCTCGAGGGGCTGGGCGCGGGCTTCAACCTCGCCGCGCAGGATCTCGACATCCGCGGATCGGGCAACATCCTGGGCGAGGAGCAGTCGGGCCATGTGCGCGAGGTCGGTCAGGAACTGTATCGCGAGATGCTGGAGGAGGAGATCCAGCGCCTGAAGTCGGGGGCGGGCGAGCCGCTGCCCGAGGCCGAGGGAAGCTGGTCGCCGCAGATCAATCTGGGCGTGCCGGTGCTGATCCCCGAGGATTACGTGCCCGATCTGGACGTGCGCCTGGGGCTCTATCGCCGGCTGGCCAGCCTGGGCCGGAAGGTCGAGCTGGAGGGCTTCGCCGCCGAGCTGATCGACCGCTTCGGCCCGCTGCCGTCCGAGGTCGAGACGCTGTTGCGCGTGGTGCGCATCAAGGCGCTGTGCCGCAAGGCGGGCATCGCGCGGCTGGATGCGGGGCCGAGGGGGGCGACGATCCAGTTCCGCGGCGACCGCTATGCCAATCCCGCCGGGCTGGTCGCCTTCCTGAAGGAGCAGGGGAGCGCGGCGAAGCTGCGCGACAACCGCCTGATCCTGGTGCGCGACTGGGACGCGCCCGAACGCCGCATCCGTGGCGCGCTGTCGATCGCGCGCGAACTCGCCCAGCGCGCGGCGGCCTGACCCGCGCCGCGCGCCCGGTCAGAACATCAGCGCGATCAGCGCCAGCAGGCCGAGGATCCCCGCCTCATAGGCCAGAAGCCGCCAGTGCGCCTGGCGCAGCGACGCGGCGACGAGGCTGCGCGCCTCGGGATTGCCGGCCGCGACGAAGCGGTCCTCGGCCTCGCGGATCTCCACCCGGACCGGCAGGGTCAGGATCAGGAACAGCCCCAGCGCCAGCGCGAAGAAGGACAGCGTGGCGCGCGGCCCCTCCGCGTCGCCCAGCCCGAACAGCCCCGCAATCGCCAGGCCCATCGCCCCCAGCATCCCGGCAAGGAAGACGCCCCGGTGCCGGCCGTCCCGGCGGCGGGCATGGCGGGCCAGATCCTCGGGCGTGGCCCGGTCGGCGGCCAGCCGGCACATGGCGAAGCGCGCCGCCGAGGCCGCCACCCACAGCGCCAGCACCGCGATCACCAGCCATGACATCGGGTCGGCGCCGACCCGCGACAGGACATCCAGAAAGCCGTGCATCGCCATCCCTCGGCGCCCGCTAGCCGGGCAGGGCGGCCAGCTCGGCGATGATGCGTCGCCAGTCCCCGGCCGGCCGCGCCCCCTGCACCACATGGCGCCCGGCCAGGATGAATGTCGGCACGCCGCCGATTCCCAGCGCACGCGCCTGCGAATCCTCGGCAATCACCGCCTCGCGGTCGGCGTCGCCCGCCAGAAGCCGCGCGACCATGCCGGCATCCATCCCCGCCGCCCCCGCGATTGCCGCCAGTTCGGCGTGGTCGCCGATGTCGCGGCCCTCGCGGAAATAGGCGTCGAACAGCGCCTGCACCACCGCTGCCTGCACCCCGGCCCCATGGGCCCAGCGGATCAGGCGATGGGCATCGGTGGTATCGGGCACGCGGGCGATGGCGTCCAGATTCATCTCGACCCCGGCCGCGCGCGCCGCCTCGCGCACCCGGGCATAGGCCTGGGCGCCGTCCTCGCGCCCGAACTTCGCGCGCAGATAGGCGCGCCGGTCCATCCCGCCGGGGGGCATGTCCGGGTTCAGCCGGAAGGCCCGCCAGCGGATGGCAAAGGGGTTGTGCCCGGCTTCGGCCAGCGCGCGGTCGAGATTCGCCTTGCCGATCATGCACCAGGGACAGATCGGGTCGGAAAGGATGTCGAGCGGGATCATCGCGTCCCCCTTGTCGGCGCGGCTGCGGGATGCCAATTCAGGGCGCTGGTCCTGCTGGCCGAGGTGCCCATGATCCCGACCCTCGCGCTGTCTCCGCTGGCCCAGAAACGGCTGCCGGTCGCGCTGCTGTGCCTGTCGAACGTGTTCATGACCTTCGCCTGGTATGGGCATCTGAAGTTCAAGTCGGCCCCGCTGATGGCGGTGATCCTGATCTCTTGGGGCATCGCCTTCATCGAATACTGCCTTGCGGTTCCGGCGAACCGCATCGGCCATGGCGTCTGGACCGCGGCCGAGCTGAAGACGATGCAGGAGGTGATCACGCTGTCGGTCTTCGTCCTGTTCTCGGTCCTGCGGCTGGGCGAACCGGTGGGCTGGAACCACCTGGCCGGATTCGCGCTGATCGTGGCCGGGGCGGCGCTGATCTTCCGCGGCTGAATCTGCCAGCCCCGCGCCCGGCCGGCAAGGCGCGGTCACGGCGTCGTCATCGCGCCGCCACGACGGGCGGCCGGGCCGGTCACAGCGCCGTCCAGCCGCCGTCGATCGATATCGTGGTTCCGGTGATCTGGTCGGCGGCCGGCGAGCAGAGGAAGCACACCGTCTCGGCCACCTGCTCGACGGTCACGAACTGCCGCGAGGGCTGGCGCGCCAGGATCACCTCGCGGATCACCGTCTCGCGGTCCTTGCCGTACTGCTTCATGGTGTCGGGGATCTGCGCCTCGACCAGCGGGGTCAGCACATAGCCCGGGCAGATCGCGTTGCAGGTGATCGGCTCCTCGGCGGTCTCGAGCGCGGTGACCTTGGTCAGCCCCACCACCCCGTGCTTGGCCGCGACATAGGCCGACTTGAAGGGAGATGCGGTCAGCCCGTGGGCCGAGGCGATGTTGACGATGCGCCCCCAGCCTGCGGCGCGCATGCGGGGCAGGGCGGCCGCGGTGGTATGGAAGGCCGAGGACAGGTTGATGGCGATGATCGCGTCCCATTTCTCGGCCGGGAATTCCGGGATGGGCGCGACATGCTGGATGCCGGCATTGTTGACCAAGATCTCGACCTCGCCCAGCGCCTCGGCGGCCCGGTCGATCAGGCGGCGGCAGGCGGCCGCGTCGGACATGTCGGCCGCGACATAGATCGCCTCGGTCGCGTGATCGCGGGCGATCCGCTCGGCCAGCGCGTGATCCTCTGGCCGGTCGGTGAAGCTGTTCAGCACCACCCGCGCCCCGGCCCGGGCCAGCGCCTCGGCAATGCCCAGACCGATGCCGGAATTCGAACCGGTGACGACCGCCACCCTGCCGTCGATCGACATGCCGCTCCTCCCTGGCCTGCACTGCGCACTCTAGCCCCGCCGGCCGCGATGTGCGAGACCCGGCCGAGGGCAAAAAAAAACGCCCCCGCGAGGGGGGCGCCAGTGTTGAGGCAGGTTTCATACAGGCAAGAAACCTATCGAGCAGTGACGACAACATAGCCCAGCCGAGGGGGCTTCGCCAAGCCGAAAATTCAGCCTCGGCCGCCAAGCCGCTTAACGGGCTGGGTTTCCGCGCGAAGGGGGAAGGCGCAGGTGATGCGGAATGCCTTGCTGGTCGCAACAATCTGTTGGGGCGCCATCGCAGTTGTGGCCGGTGCCGCGCCACGCCACGCAATATCCATGTATGGCGAGCCGGCGCTGCCGCCCGGCTTCGACCATCTGCCCCATGCCAACCCCGATGCGCCCAAGGGGGGGCGGCTGGTTCTGGGCGAGATCGGCGGGTTCGACAGCCTCAACCCCTTCGTGCTGAAGGGCACCGCGCCATGGGCGCTGCGCTTCCTGGTCTTCGAATCGCTGATGGGCCGCAGCTGGGACGAACCCTTCACCTTGTATGGCCTTCTGGCCGAATCGGTCGAGACCGACGAGGCCCGCAGCCATGTCGCCTTCACGCTGCGGTCCGAGGCGCGATTCGCGGACGGAAGCCCGGTCACGGTCGAGGATGTGATCTGGTCGTTCGAGACGCTGGGAACCCAGGGCCTGCCCGGCTATCGCAACGCCTGGCGCGGGGTCCGGTCGATCCGCGCCACCGGCCCGCGCAGCCTGCGCATCGACTTCGCCCGCGCCGACCGGGAACTGCCGCTGATCTTCGGCCTGTGGCCGGTGCTGCGCAAGGCGGACTGGGCGGGGCAGGACTTCACCCGATCGGGCCTGCGGGTGCCGGTGGGCTCGGGGCCCTATGTGGTGGCGGATCTGGAACCGGGGCGCTTCATCAGCTTCCGCCGCAATCCCGACTGGTGGGCGAAGGATCTGCCGCTGATGCGCGGGCAGATGAATTTCGACGAGATACGCTATGAATTCTTTCGCGATTCCGTTGCCGCCTTCGAGGCGTTCCGCGCCGGCGAGATCATGGTCTGGCGCGAAGGCGACCCGACGCGCTGGCAGACGGCCTATGACTTTCCGGCGGTGCGCGCGGGGCGGGTGGTGCTGTCCGAGATTCCCCATCACCGTCCCACCGGCATGCGCGGCTTCGTCTTCAACACCCGCCGGGCGCTGTTCGCCGACTGGCGCGTGCGCGAGGCGCTGATCACCGCCTTCAACTTCCCGTGGATAAACCAGCGTCTGAACGGTGGTGTCTACAAGCGCATAACCTCATATTTTTCCAACTCTCCGCTTGGCTATGCGGGGCGGGCCACCCCCGCCGAGGAGGCGCTGCTCCGCCCCTACCTTGCCGAACTTCCCCCCGATGTTCTGGAAGGCTATCGCCTGCCGCCGGGCAATGCGCAGGGGCGCGACCGCGCAGGGCTGCGGCGCGCGCTGGCGCTGCTGGAACAGGCGGGCTGGCGGGTGCGTGATGGTGTGCTGCGCGATCGCGAGGGCCGCGCCTTCAGCTTCGAGATCCTGCTGCGCCCGACCGACAGCGAGGCGGTCGCGTCGATCTGGGCCGATTCGCTGCGGAGCCTGGGCATCGAGGCGCGGCTGCGCATCATCGATGCCGCCCAGCATGACCTGCGCCGCGAGACCTATGACTTTGACGTGATCGTGAACAGCTGGGCGCTGTCGCTCAGCCCGGGCAACGAGCAGTGGCTCTACTGGGGTTCGGAGGGGCGCACCACCCCGGGCACGCGCAACTACATGGGGGCCGCGGAACCGGCGATCGACGCGATGATCCGCGCGATGCTGTCGGCCCGGCACGAGGCGGACTTCCTCGCCGCCGTCCGCGCGCTGGACCGCGTGCTGATGGCCGGCCGCTATGTCGTGCCGTTCTGGTATGCGCCGCGCTCTTGGCTGGCGCATGACGCCAGGCTGGCCTTCCCGGCGCGAACCCCGCTCTACGGAGACTGGATCGGGTTCCTGCCCGATCTGTGGTGGTGGAGGGGCTGAGCCTCCGCGGGCGCCGCGGCGCGCGGTGCCGGCGCCGCCTTGCGCGCCGGTGCCGGGGGGCGGGGGCCCGGCGCGGCCTCGCCCCTGGCCGGTGGCGAGACCAGCCCGGCCGAGATGATCAGCTTGGCCGCCTCCTCGATCGTCATGTCGAGGATCACGACATCCTGCCTGGGCACGAACAGCAGGAAGCCCGAGGTCGGGTTCGGCGTGGTGGGCAGGAACACGCTGACCATCTCGGGCACGCCGGCCTTCGCCGGCACCTCGCCCCGCGTCTCGGTCGAGACGAAGGCGATCGCCCAGATCCCCTTGCGCGGATATTCCACCAGGCAGGCGGTCTTGAAGCTGGTCGCCGACTGGCTGAGCAGCGTCTCGATGATCTGCTTCACGCCGTTGTAGACCGAGCGCACGATGGGCATCCGCTCGACGATGTCCTCGCCCAGACGCACCAGCTGGCGGCCGAACAGGTTCTTGGTCAGCGCGCCCACCACCGCGGTGAAGATGACGAAGATCACCACCCCGAAGCCGGGGATGTAGGTGTCGAAGATGACCGAGGGGTTGTAGCGCGCCGGCACCCACGGCACCACCAGGCTGTCGATGAAGGTGATGACCGTCCACAGCAGATAGATGGTCAGCACCACCGGCGCCACGACGACAAGGCCGGTCAGGAAATTGGTGCGGATGCGGTGCAGAAGCCCCGGCCGTCTGCGATCCGCGCCGGTTGGGGACGCCTTCCTTGCCATCGCGCCTTGCTTTCCCGCAACTGTGGACAGGAACCGCGAAGATAGGGCGGCATGCGTGGTGGCGCAATGTGCCGCAGGCGGGCTTGCCTGCGCGCGCGGATGCACTAGGTCGCGCGCACATGCCCGGTCACGGGGCGTGCAGGACAGGAGGGGTGAATGGCGGCGACACGGGTTCTGGGGATGCCTGCGGATCTTGCGGGCGGCGTGGTTCTGGCGCTGGCTGCGGTGCTGGGCGTGGTGGCGCGCAATGCCGAGGCGCTGGCGCCGCTCTATCTCGAGCTGCTGTCGCTGCCCACCACGGTGGGGATCGGCGCGGCGCAGATCCACAAGCCCCTGATCCTGTGGATCAATGACGGGCTGATGGCGCTGTTCTTCCTGGTCGTGGCGCTGGAGATCAAGCGCGAGATGGTGCGCGGCGTGCTGTCCAGCTGGGGGCGCGCGGCGCTGCCGGTCTATGCCGCGGGCGGCGGGATGGCGGGGCCGGCGCTGGTCTTCCTCGGCATCGTCGGCTTCGATTCGGCCGAGGCCTCGGGCTGGGCGATTCCGGCGGCCACCGACATCGCCTTCGCGGTGGGGGTTCTGTCGCTGTTCGGCTCCAAGGTCCCGCCCGCGCTGAAGACCTTCCTGCTGGCGCTGGCGGTGGTGGATGATCTGGGCGCGATCGTCATCATCGCGCTGTTCTACACCGCCAAGCTGTCGCTGCCGGCCCTGGGGGCGGCGCTGGCGGTGATGGCGGTGCTGTACGGGCTGAACCGCGCCGGGGTGACCCGGCCCTGGCCCTATGTGCTGCTCGGCGCCGTGCTGTGGGTGGCGGTGCTGAAATCGGGGGTGCATGCGACCCTGGCCGGGGTGGCGCTGGGCTTCCTGGTGCCGCTGCGGGCGGGGCGCGACGGGGTATCGCTGGCCGAATCCTGGGAAGCGGGCCTGCATCCCTGGTCGTCCTTCCTGATCATGCCGCTGTTCGCCTTCGCCAATGCGGGCGTCTATCTGGGCACCTTGTCGCTGGCCGACCTCGCCCAGCCGGTGCCGATGGGCATCGCGCTGGGGCTGTTCCTGGGCAAGCAGGTCGGCGTGTTCGGCACCGCCTTCCTGGCGGTGCGGACCGGCCTGGCCGAGAAGCCGGATTCCTTCGGCTGGACAAAGCTTTACGGCGTGTCCCTTCTGGCGGGAATCGGCTTTACCATGTCGCTGTTCATCGGCGGGCTGGCCTATCAGGGCGACGATCTGCAGAACCATGTGCGGCTGGGGGTGATCGCGGGATCGCTGCTGTCGGGGATCTGCGGCGCGATCGCGCTGGGGCTGAGCCGGGCGCCGCTGGTGCGACCGGCGGCCCGCCCCGGCTGAGGCCATCGCGGCGCCCTGCGCCGGGGGTGCGGCAGGCTTGCCCGTTGACGCGCGGCGCGATCTGCCCTAGCCACCGGCCCGGGTGCGCCGCCCGGCCAGGGCGAACGGCGGCGCACTCAGGAAACTCGCCCTGACGTCGGAGCCGTCATGAGCCTCCCCAAGCCCGCGCTGCGTCCGCAGCGCCCCCATTTCTCCTCCGGTCCCTGTGCCAAGCGTCCCGGCTGGTCGGCCGAGGCGGTCGCCGCGCGCGCCCATCTGGGGCGCTCGCACCGCGCCGCCGGCCCCAAGGCCCAGATCCGCGAGGTGATCACCCGCACCGCACGCCTTCTGGGCCTGCCCGAGGGCTATCGCGTCGGCATCGTCCCCGGCTCGGACACCGGCGCGGTCGAGATGGCGATGTGGACCATGCTCGGCCCCCGGCCGGTGGACGTGCTGGCCTGGGAAAGCTTCGGCGAGGGCTGGGCGACCGATGCGGTCAAGCAGCTGAAGCTGCCCGATTGCCGGGTGCTGCGCGCGCCCTATGGCGAACTGCCCGACCTGTCCGCGGTCAGGCCCGAGGCCGACATCCTGTTCACCTGGAACGGCACCACATCGGGGGCGCGGGTGCCCGATGCGGCCTGGATTCCGGCCGACCGGCAGGGCATCACCATCTGCGACGCCACCTCGGCGGTCTTCGCCCAGGATCTCGACTGGCCGCGGCTCGATGTCACCACCTTCTCCTGGCAGAAGGTGATGGGGGGCGAGGCGGGCCACGGCGTCATCATCCTCTCGCCCCGCGCGGTCGCGCGGCTGGAAGGCCACACCCCCGACCGGCCCCTGCCCAAGGTCTTCCGGCTGACCAAGGGCGGACGGCTGATCGAGGGGATCTTCGCCGGCGAGACGATCAACACCCCCTCGATGCTGGCGGTGGCCGATGCGCTGGACGCGCTGGAATGGATCGAATCGATCGGCGGCCTGCCCGCCGCGATCGCTCGGGCCGATGCCAATTTCGCCGCCCTGCAGGAATGGGTGGACCGCACCCCCTGGATCGAGAACCTGGTCGCCGAGCCGGCGCACCGCTCGAACACCTCGGTCTGCCTGAAGATCGTCGATCCCGCGGTCACCGCGCTGGACGAGGCCGGCCAGCGCGCCTTCGTCAAGACGCTGTGCGGGCTCCTGGAGGCCGAGGGCGTCGCCTTCGACATCGCCGGCTATCGCGATGCGCCGCCGGGGCTGCGAATCTGGTGCGGCGCCACCGTCGAGGCGGCCGACATCCGCGCGCTGACCGGCTGGCTCGACTGGGCCTTCGCCGCGGCCGCCGCAAGCCGCGCGGCCTGATGCGCGCCATGGCCGAGATCCGCTGCGAGACGCCCTTCGGCCCGGTGGCGCTGTCCTCGGCCACCGGAACGCCGGGACTGGTCGAGACGGTGGCCGTCGCGCTGCCCGAAGGTCTTGCCCTCGACCGCTGCCAGCGCGCCACGCTGCATGTGGCGCTGGGCAGCGGCGAGGCGGCGACCCTCTCGCTCGCCTGCCACCCGGCGCCGGGAATGCGCGTGCGCCCCGCCGTGGCCGACGGGCTTGCCGCCTGGACGGTGGAGGGTCCGGGCCTGGCCGGCGCCTTCGCCATGCCCGACGCCGCCTGGCTTTCCGCGCGCCACGGTCTTTCGGCCACCGGATTTTCCGCCGCCCATGCCGGCATCAGCCTCGAGCTGCGCGCCGCCGGGCCGGTGGTGGCCACCATCCCCTTCGCGGTCGCCTGGGCAAGGCTTGCGCCCGGTTCCGAGGAGGAGTTCGGGCCGTTCTTCGCCGTCCAGAAGGCGCTGGCGCAGGGCGCGGGCTGATCCCGCCCCGGCCGGCGCCCGGCCCCCCGTCCCCGCCCAGGGGGCGGGTCAGACCCCCAGCACATCATCGCGCCCCCGCGGCGCGCAGGAGAGTGACGACATGCCCAAGGTTCTGATTTCCGACGCACTTTCGGATGCCGCGGTGCAGATCTTCCGCGACAACGGCATCGAGGTCGATTTCCGCCCCGAGCTGGGCCGCGATCCCGCGGCGCTGGCCGAGGTGATCGGCGGCTATGACGGGCTGGCGATCCGCTCGGCCACCAAGGTGACCGCGGATCTGCTGGCGCGGGCCGGGCGGCTGAAGGTCGTCGGCCGCGCCGGCATCGGCGTCGACAATGTCGACATTCCCGCCGCCTCGGCGCGCGGGGTCGTGGTGATGAACACCCCCTTCGGCAATTCGATCACCACCGCCGAACACGCGCTGGCGCTGATGTTCGCGGTGGCCCGCCAGATCCCCGAGGCCGACGCATCGACCCGCGCCGGGAAGTGGGAGAAGAACCGCTTCATGGGCGTCGAGATCACCGGCAAGACGCTGGGGGTGATCGGCTGCGGCAATATCGGCTCGGTGGTGGCGCAGCGCGCGATCGGGCTGAAGATGAAGGTCATCGCCTATGACCCCTATCTGTCGGCCGAGCGCGCGCTGGAGCTGGGGGTCGAGAAGGTCGAGGAGCTCGACGACCTGCTGGCGCGGGCCGACTTCGTCACCCTGCATCTGCCCAAGAACGAGAAGACCGCCAACATCCTGTCGGCCGAGCGCATCGCGCGGATGAAGAAGGGGGCGCGGCTGATCAACTGCGCCCGCGGCGGTCTGGTGGACGAGGCGGCGGTGGCCGAGGCGCTGCGCTCGGGCCATCTGGCCGGGGCGGGCTTCGACGTCTTCTCGGTCGAACCGGCGCGCGACAATGTGCTGTTCTCGGCGCCCAATATCGTCTGCACGCCGCATCTGGGCGCCTCGACCACCGAGGCGCAGGAGAACGTCGCCCTGCAGATCGCCGAACAGATGTCGGACTATCTGCTGCGGGGGGCGATCTCGAATGCGCTGAACGCCCCGTCGGTCACCGCCGAGGAGGCGCCGATCCTGAAGCCCTGGATCGCCCTGGCCGAGGTTCTGGGCAGCTTTGCCGGCCAGGTGACCGAGACGGCGATCAAGGCGATCGAGATCGAGTATGTCGGCCGGGTCGGCCAGCTGAACCTGAAGCCCCTGACCGCGGCGCTGACCGCGGCGCTGCTGCGCCCGCTGGTGGGCGAGGGGGCGGTGAACATGGTCTCGGCCCCGCTGGTGGCGCGCGAGCGCGGCATCCGCATCGCCGAGACGCGCCGCGACGAGCTGGGGGCCTATGGCACCTATATGCGGCTGATCGTGACCACCGACCGCATGACGCGGTCGGTCGCGGGCACGATCTTCTCGGACGGCCGGCCGCGCTTCATCCAGATCAAGGGCATCGATCTGGAGGCCGAGCCCCAGCCCTACATGCTGTATACCACCAACACCGACACGCCGGGCTATATCGGGGCGCTGGGCACCACGCTGGGGGCGCTGGAGGTCAACATCGCCACCTTCGCGCTGGGCCGCGCCCAGAAGGGGGGCGAGGCGATCGCGCTTCTGGGCCTCGATTCGGAACTGCCGCCCGAGATCCTCGAGCGGATCCGCGCCCTGCCGCAGGTGCGCCAGGCCAAGTTCCTGCGCTTCTGAGACGCCCCCCCGCGCCCCCCTCAGGGCAGGGGGGCGCGCAGGCCCCGCCGCCGCCATGGCGGGCGCAGCATCAGCGAACAGGCCACGATCAGCGCGCTGCCGGCCAGCATCGCCAGGGTGGGCATCTCGCCGAACAGCGCCGCCCCCACGGCGATGGCGAAGACCAGGCGCAGATAGGGCACCGGGGCCAGCGCCGAGACCTCGCCGC
>RFGB01000072.1 GCA_003697125.1 Alphaproteobacteria bacterium | reverse complement strand
CGGCCCGGCGCGCTCGAAGGCCTCGGTGCTGCCCCCGACCATGAAGGTCAGCGTGCCCGCCTCGGCCCCGCCCACCCCGCCCCAGACCGGCGCATCCAGCGGCATCAGCCCCGCCGCGACCGCCTCCGCGGCCATGTCGCGGGCGCTGGCCACATCCACGGTGGAACAGTCCAGCATCAGCGTGCCGGGGGCGGCCGCGGGCAGGATCTGCGCATAGACCGCGCGCAGCGCCGCCCCGTCGGGCAGCATGGTGATGACCGCGTCGCGCCCGCGGGCGGCCGCGACGGCATCCGCGGCCGGGGTCACGCCCTCGACCGAAACCGCGGCGATGTCGAAGCCCGTCACCTCATGCCCCGCCCGGGCGAGGTTGCGCGCCATCGGCGCCCCCATCCTGCCCAGCCCGATGAATCCGATCCGCATGCCGTTCCTCCCCTTGCTGCGCGGCCCCTAGAGGGCAAGCTCGCCATCCCCCAGCGGCGCCAGCATCGCCTCCACCTCGGCCGGGGTCACCTCGGCCAGGCTGCGGTGGCGCCAGCGCGGATTGCGGTCCTTGTCGATGATCTGGGCGCGGATGCCCTCGAGGAAGTCGCCATGCTCCATGCAGCGCGACACGAAGCGGTATTCCAGCGCCAGCGCGGCCTCGATGCCGGCCTGCGGGTCGGTGCGGCGCAGCATCTCGAGATGGCAGGCGACCGAGAGCGGGCTGGCCCGATCCAGCGCGGCCAGGGCGGCGCGCGCGGCGGGGCGGTCGTCGGCGGCCAGCGATTCGCGGATCATCGCCGGGGTTCCGGCGCGGAAATGCGCGCCCATGGCCGCCAGATCCCCGGCGCCGATCGCGGGTTCGGCGGGTTCGGGGGCGGCGGCCTCGCGCAGGGCGGGGGCGCCGGTCTCGGCGATCTCGGCCTTCAGCGCGGGCCACGCCGCCTCGGGCTGGAACCGGTCGGCGAAGCCCATCAGGGCGGCGGCATGGTCCAGCCTGAGCCCGGTGGCGCCGATCCAGGCGCCGACGCCGGGATGGCGCGCCTCGATGCGGGCCAGCAGCAGGCTGCCGCCGACATCGGGCACCAGGCCGATGCCGCATTCGGGCATGGCGATGCGGCTGGATTCGCCGACGATGCGCAGGCTGGCATGGCAGCCCAGCCCCACCCCGCCGCCCATGGTATAGCCGTGAAGAAAGCTCTGCACCGGCTTGGGAAAGCGGGCGATTCGGGCATTCATGCGGTATTCGTCGCGCCAGAAGCGGCGGCCATAGTCGAAATCGCCGCGCCGCCCGGTGGCGTAGAGTTCCGCCAGATCCCCCCCCGCGCAGAAGGCGCGCTCGCCCTCGGCATCGATCACCACCACCGCGACCCGCGGATCGTCTGCCCATTCGGCAAGGGCGGCGTCGATCGCCAGCACCATGGCATGGGTCAGGGCGTTGAGCGCGCGCGGCCGGGTCAGGGTGATGCGCCCGGCGCGGCCTTCGATGCGGATGCGCAGCGCCTCGCTCATGTCCGGCCCATCAATGCGCGCGCGATGATCAGCCGCATGATCTCGTTGGTGCCTTCCAGGATCTGGTGCACCCGCAGGTCGCGGACGATCTTCTCGACCCCGAAATCGGCCAGATAGCCATAGCCGCCCAGGATCTGCAGCGCGTCATTGGCGACCCGGAAGGCGGTGTCGGTGACCAGCCGCTTGGCCATGGCGCAATGGGCGGTGGCATCATGGGCGCGCTGGTCGAGCTTCCAGGCCGCCTGACGCAGGAAGACGCGCGCGGCCTGAAGCTCGGTCTCCATGTCGGCCAGGCGGAAGGCGATGGCCTGGAACTCGCCGATCGGGCGCCCGAATGCCTGGCGGTCGCGCGCATGGCGCAGCGCGATGTCCAGCGCGGCCTGGGCGCCGCCGAGGGCGCATGCGGCGATGTTGAGCCGCCCCCCGTCCAGCCCGGCCATGGCATAGCGGAAGCCCGCGCCCTCCTCGCCGATCAGGCGGTCGGCGGCGACCGGCACGCCGTCGAGCTGCACCTGGGCGGTGGGCTGGGCGCGCCAGCCCATCTTGTCCTCGGGCCGGCCGAAGCTCAGGCCCGGCGCGCCATCCTCGACCAGGAAGGCCGAGATCCCGCGCGGCCCCTCGCCGCCCGAGCGGGCCATGACGATGTAGAGATCGGAATATCCCCCGCCCGAGATGAAGGCCTTGGTGCCGCTCAGCCGCCAGCCGTCATTGGTCCGCTCGGCCCGCGTGCGCAGCGCGGCCGCGTCCGATCCCGCGCCCGGCTCGGTCAGGCAGTAGCTGCAGATCCGCTCCATCCGCGCCATCGCCGGCAGCACCTCGGCGCGCAGCGCGGGCGCGGCGAAGCTGTCGATCATCCAGGCGCACATGTTGTGGATCGACAGGAAGGCCGCGACCGCGGGGCAGGCGGCGGACAGCCCCTCGAAGATCAGCGTGGCATCGAGCCGCGACAGGCCCGAGCCGCCGACATCCTCGCGCACATAGATTGCCGCCATGCCCAGCGAGGCGGCCTCGCGCAGCACCTCGCGCGGGATGGTGCCGGCGGCCTCCCAGGCGCGGGCATGGGGGGCGATCTTCTCGGCCCCGAATTCGCGGGCCATGTCGAGGATGGCCTGCTGTTCCCCGGTCAGAGCGAAATCCATCGCGCCGTTCCCCCCTTCTGCATGCCCCGCCCTGCGGGTTCGGGGCGGTCAGCCCGCGCCTTCGCCGTCCTCGCCCCGGGCGGGCAGGAACAGCGCGTTGAAGGCCAGCTGCCCCAGCGGCGTGCCGCGGTCGCGCAGGCGCTGCCACTTGCCCACGGTGTGGGCCTCGGCCAGGCGATAGCCATGGCCGGCCATGAAGTCGCGCTGCGCGTCCAGCTCGCCGGGCTGGACCTCGACCAGGATCGCCCGGGGCCGGTCCGGCCGTCCGAGCAGCCCCGCCATCCCCCGGGTGATCTGCAGCTCGATTCCATCGGTATCGATCTTGACATGGGTGGGGGGGCGGATCACCCCCTGCGCCACCATGCTGTCGACCGTCAGGCCGTATTTCAGCTCGGCCCCCTCCTGCCGGGTCATCACCGGATGGCCGGGGATGGCCAGCTGGCTGCCCGAGGCGCCCTCGCGCAGGCGCTTGTAGAGGAAGGGCGCGAATCCGTCCCGGCCCGAAGCGGCGATCGACAGCACGGTGATGCGCGCGCCCAGCCCGTTCAGCGCCACATTGTGCAGAAGCTGCACCGCGGTGGGCAGATGCGGCTCGACGGCATAGACATGGCCCGCCTCGCCCACCCGGTGGGCGGCGAACAGGCTGAAGATGCCGATATTGGCGCCGATGTCGAGGAAGACGTCCCCCTCGGCCAGGCCGCGCAGCCAGCCGATGGTCTGCGGCTCCTTGGCAAGGAAGCTGCGCCCGCGCTGCCAGGCCTCGAAGCTGTCGCCGTGGAACCGGTAGAGGCGCCCGTCGGCCGGATCGCGCACCCGCGCGGGCAGGCGCATCAGCTGGCGCAGGTCGTACCAGTGCCGCGCCGGCAGCCAGCGCAGCTTGGCGATGCGGGCCAGGACGGGGTTCACGGCTGCCTCCGGTCTGCGGGGCTGGGCATGGCGCGGCGCTCCTCAGGCGGCCCTGGCGATGGTCTCGAGCACGCCCGGCCGGCGCGGCGCCCAGGACAGCGCCTCGCGCGTCGCCTCGGCGGTCATCCGCTGCGACCAGCCGAGGCAGCGCGCCCAGGCGCCGAAGCGGCGGCAGGCGCTGCCGATGTCGGTCACCACCGGTTCGGGCGCGTCCAGCGCCCGGGCGATGGCCGAGGCCATGGCCAGGGTGGACACCGCCGGTTCGGCCACCCCGTGATAGACGGCGCCGGGCGTGCCGTGGCCCACCGCCTCGACAAACAGATCGGCCAGATCGTCCAGATGGATCATCGGCCAGGATGGCGGCGGCGCGCCGTGGATCTCCGGCGCCTCGCCCGCCCGCGCCGCGGCGATCCAGGGGCCCAGCACGCCGTGATCGCCATCCTCCTGCCAGACCATCGCGGGATGGACGATGCAGGCATGCATCCCCGCCTGCTTCAGCCGCGCCATTGCCGCGGCCATCCAGCGCATCTCCACCGGCGGATCCAGCCGGTCGCCTTCGCGGATCGTGCGGGGGTGGCGGCGCGAGGGCATGCCATAGAGCCACAGGCTGCCCGCGCGCACCACCCGCGCGCCGGGGGCATGGGCGATCAGCGCCTCGACGAAGGCGGCATCCGCGGCGGCCATGGCGCGGCTGCGCGGATCGGCGAGGTGGATCACCCCGTCCGGGTCGAGCCCGGGGAGCCACTCCCCCGCCTCGGCCAGCTCTCCGGTCACCGGCCGGGCCCCTGCGCCGGCCAGGGCGGCGGTGGCGCCGCCGCGGCCGGTCAGCGCCAGCACCCGGTGCCCCGCGGCGACCAGGGCCGCCAGCACCGCCCGCCCGATGGCGCCTTCCGCCCCGGTCAGCAGGACCCGCATGCGCCCGTCTACTGCATGGTGGGGATGACGAATTCCGATCCCGAGCGGATGCCCGACGGCCAGCGGGCGGTCACGGTCTTGGTGCGGGTATAGAAGCGGAAGGCGTCGGGTCCGTGCTGGTTGAGGTCGCCGAAGGCCGACTTCTTCCAGCCGCCGAAGGTGTGATAGGCCAGCGGCACCGGGATCGGCACATTGATGCCGACCATGCCGATATTGACGCGGTTGGCGAAGTCGCGCGCCGCGTCGCCGTCGCGGGTGAAGATCGCGACGCCGTTGCCGTATTCGTGATCCATGGCCAGCGCCAGCGCCTCCTCGTAATTGCGGGCGCGGACGGTGGACAGCACCGGGCCGAAGATCTCCTCGCGATAGATGGTCATGTCGGGGCGGACATGGTCGAACAGGGTCGGGCCGACGAAGAACCCCTTCTCGTAGCCCTGAAGCGTGAAGCCGCGCCCGTCGACCAGAAGCTTCGCCCCCTCCTCGACCCCGCGGGTGATCAGGCCCTTGACCCGCTCCATCGCCGCGCGGGTGACCAGCGGGCCGTAATCCACGTCCTCGCCGGCGGTGTAGGGACCGACCTTCAGCTTCTCGATTCGCGGGATCAGCCGCTCGATCAGCGCATCGGCGGTGGAATCGCCCACCGGGACCGCGACGCTGACCGCCATGCAGCGTTCGCCCGCCGCGCCATAGCCCGCGCCCACCAGCGCATCCGCCGCCTGGTCCATGTCGGCGTCGGGCATGACGATCATGTGGTTCTTGGCGCCGCCGAAGCACTGCACCCGCTTTCCGGCCGCGCAGCCGCGGGCGTAGACATACTGCGCGATGGGGGTGGAGCCCACGAAGCCCACCGCGGCGATTCCGGGATGGTCGAGGATGGCGTCGACCGCCTCCTTGTCGCCATTGACCACCTGCAGGACGCCGGCGGGCAGGCCGGCCTCGATCATCAGCTCGGCCAGCATGATCGGCACCGAGGGATCGCGCTCGCTGGGCTTGAGGATGAAGGCGTTGCCGCAGGCGATGGCCGGGCAGAACTTCCACATCGGGATCATGGCGGGGAAGTTGAAGGGGGTGATGCCCGCCGCCACCCCGACCGGCTGACGCATCGAATACATGTCGATGCCGGGGCCGGCATTGTCGGTGAACTCGCCCTTCAGCAGATGCGGCGCGCCGATGCAGAACTCGGCCACCTCCAGCCCGCGCTGGATGTCGCCGCGCGCGTCGGGCAGAGTCTTGCCGTGCTCGCGGCTCAGCGCCTCGGCCAGCCGGTCCATGTCGCGGTTCAGCAGGCGGACGAATTCCATCAGCACCCGGGCGCGGCGCTGCGGATTGGTGGCGGCCCAGGCCGGCTGGGCGGCGCTGGCGCCCTGCACGGCGCGGTCGACCTCGGCTGCCGAGGCCAGCGCCACCCGGGCCTGGACCTCGCCGGTGGCGGGGTTGAAGACGTCCGCGAAGCGGCCCGAGCCGCCCGCCACCCGCTTGCCGTCGATGAAATGGCCGATCTCCATGGCGGCTCCTCCCTGTGACCCCATCTGGCTGGTGATGCGCCGGAGTGGGGCCAAGATGCAAGCCCTTCGGCCGGGGGATTCGCTGCCGCCCGAGGATGGGCCGCGCCCCCGGTCCGTCCGGACGGGGGTGCCCGGGCGGAGGGCGGGGATGGTCCGCCGGCCGCCCGGGTCCGGCTTCCCTAGCCCCACAGCGCCATCAGCAGCGGCACCGCGACCAGCACGATCACGACCTCCAGCGGCAGGCCCAGCCGCCAGTAGTCGCCGAAGCGGTACCCCCCGGGACCCATCACCAGCGTGTTGGCCTGGTGGCCGATCGGGGTCAGGAAGGCGCAGGAGGCGCCGATCGCCACCGCCATCAGGAACATGTCGGGGCTTGCCCCGGTCGCGCGGGCGACCGACAGGGCGATCGGCGCCATCAGCAGGGCGGTGGCGGCGTTGTTGATCACGTCCGAGACCAGCATCGTGACCACCAGCACCGCGCCCAGCACCGCCCAGACCGGCAGGTTCCCCAGCCCCAGCAGCGCCTCGGCGGCCATGCGGCTTGCGCCCGAGGATTCGAGCGCGTGGCCCAGGGGGAACATCGCGCCCAGAAGCACGATCACCGACCAGTCCACCGCATCATAGAGGTTCTCGACCCGCAGCACCCGCGCCAGCAGGAAACCGACCACCGCGGCGAAGAAGGCCAGCGTGATCGGCACCAGCCCCGCCACCGTGGCGGCAACCGCGGCGCCGAAGATCGCGAGCGCGGGCAGCACCCGGCGCGGCCGGCCGAGATTGAGATCGCGGCTGGCCAGCGGCAGCAGCTCGAAGCGGCGCATCAGCTCGGGCAGCGCCTCGCTCTCGGCATGAACCAGCAGGATGTCGCCGGGGCGGAAGCGCATCTCGCCCAGCCGGTCGGTCACGTCGACATCCTCGCGCGCAAGGCCCACCACCAGCGCGCGGTCCTGCGCGATCAGGCCGAATTCGCGCACCGGCCGGCCGATCAGCGGCGAGCCGCGCGCCACCAGCACCTCGGCCGCCTCATAGCCCGCCTGGTCGAAGCTGGCGGGGTCCACCGCGCGGTCGCCCCGGGCCACCTCCAGCCCCAGCCGCCCCGCGGCCTCCTCGATCTCCTCCACCACGCCGCGGATCAGCAGGATGTCGCCGGCCTTCAGGCGACGGAAGTTGAAGGCGGGCAGCACGCGCCCCTCGCGCAGGACCTCGGTGACCACCAGCCCCGATTCGCCCACCAGATCGCGCAGGATGGCGCCGTCGGCACGGCTGCCCTCGGGCACGATCAGCTCGACGGTATAGGTGCCGACATCGAACGAGGCCGGCGCGCGGCCCCCCTCGCGCGCCCGGGCGGGCAGGAGGCGCGGGCCGAGGAGCAGGAGGAACGCGAGCCCCGCGACCGCCACCGGCACGCCCACCCGCGAGAAGTCGAACACCCCGAAGGGGCTGCCCACGGCGGTTTCGCGGAAGGCCGAGACGATCAGGTTTGGCGGCGTGCCCATCAGCGTGGTCATGCCGCCCAGCAGCGCGCCGAAGGCCATCGGCATCAAGAGAAGCCCCGGTGCCCGGCCCGCCCGCCGCGCGGTGCCGATCGCCACCGGCATCATCAGCGCCAGCGCGCCCACATTGTTCATGAAGGCCGAGGCGACGGTGACGATCCCGGTCAGCGCCAGACCATGCAGGAAGGGCGTGGCGGTGAAGCGTTCGACCCATTCCGCCGCCACCGCGATCACCCCGGCGCGCTCGAACCCCGCCGAGAGGATCAGCGCCGCGGCCACCGTCAGCACCGCGGGATGCCCGAAGCCCGCGAACAGCTGTTCGGAGGGGACCAGCCCCGACAGGCCGGTGGCGATCAGCCCGATCAGGGCCACCACGTCGTGGCGCAGCCGTCCCCAGAGGAACAGCGCGATCACGGCAGCCAGGATGACGAGTGCGGTCGTGGCCGGGCCGGGCATGGCGATCCTCCCCGCGGGCACTGAACACCGGCGCCGGGGCGCTGGCAAGCGGTCGGCCGCGCCGGCGCGGCGCATGACGTTGCGTCGGGGGCCGGGCGGGGATGCTTGACGCGCGCCCGGGCGCCCGTCAACTGTGGGCAGACCGGCCGTGACCGCCGCGCCAGACGGCGGCAGGGCCGAGGGGCGTGCGGCGCCCCGCGGCGGGGAGGATGGCATGGAGCTCGTGCAGCTCTTGCTCGGCGGCATCGCGAATGGCTGCATCTATGGCCTGATCGCGCTGGGCTTCGTTCTGATCTACAAGGCCTCCGAAGGGGTCAACTTCGCCCAGGGCGACATGATGATGCTGGGCGCCTTCGTCACGCTCGGCTTCGTCAATGCCGACCGGATGGACCTGCCCTTCCTGCCCGGGGTGGCGCTGGCCTGTCTGGTCATGGGCTGCGTGGGCTATGGCATCGACCGCTTCCTGGTCCGCGGGGTCTTCGGCCAGCCGCAATTCGCGATGGTGATCCTGACCATCGCGCTGGGCTTCGCGCTGCGTTTCGTCGCCGGAACCATCTGGGGCTATTCGCCCCTGGTGCTGGAGACCCCCCTTGCCGGGGTCAATCTGGAACTGGCCGCGGGGCTGGCGGTGTCGGCCGCCGATGCGGCGACGATCGTCACCACCGTGGTGCTGACCGTGCTGCTGTGGGCCTTCTTCGCCCGCACCCGGCTGGGCCTGGCGATCCAGGCGGCCAGCCAGAACCAGCTTGCCGCCTATTACATGGGCATTCCGGTCAAGTTCGTGAATTCGCTGGTCTGGGCCCTGTCGGGCATTGTCGCCACCGTGGCCGGCGTCCTGTATGCGGCGAAGGGCGCCATCGACCCCAATATCGGGCTTTTGGGCATCAAGGCCTTCGCCGCGGCGGTGATCGGCGGCTTCGGCAGCCTGCCGGGGGCGCTGGCGGGCGGGGTGATCGTGGGGCTGATCGAGGCGACGGCCCAGCGCTACGGCCCCAGCGGGATCAGCCAGATGGCGCCCTATGCGCTGATGCTTCTGGTCCTGGTGTTCTGGCCGGGCGGGCTGTTCGCGCAGATCCGGGCCAAGAAGGTCTGAGGCGATGCGGTTCATCTTCAAGACCAGCTATGACCGCGACATCGACCTGTTCGAGGATGGCTGGCACCGCGCGCGCATCGCGGCGCTGCTGGCGGTGCTGGTGGCGCTGCCCTTCCTGCTGGGCGAATACTATCTGGCCGAGGCGACCAATCTTCTGATCTGGTCGCTGGCGGGCATGGGGCTGATGCTGCTGGTGGGCCATTCGGGGCAGGTGAGCCTGGGCCATGCCGCGTTCCTTGCCATCGGTGCCTACACCGACGCGGCGCTGATGCATTGCGGGCTGCCCTGGCCGGTGGCCTTCGCGGCGGCGGGGCTGGTCTCGGGCCTGTTCGGGGCGCTGGTGGCGATCCCGGCGATCCGCATGTCGGGCATCTATCTGGCCATCGCCACCCTGGCCCTGTTCGTCCTGGTGGAGGAGGCGGTGATCCTTGCCGAGCCGATCACCGGCGGGATCGGCGGCATCATGGCCCCGCCCATCCAGCTGTTCGGGATCAGCTTCGAACGCTACGGCGCGCTGGCGAACTTCTACTGGCTGTGCCTGGGGGTGGTGGCGGCGGTGACGCTGGCCTATGCCAACCTGCTGCGCAGCCCCACTGGGCGGGCCTTCATGGCGGTGCGCGACTCGGAGGTCTCGGCCCGGGCGCTGGGCATCAACGTGGCGCGCACCAAGACGTTGGCCTTCGGCCTGTCCTGCGCCGCGACCGGGCTGGCGGGGTCGCTGATGGGCCATTTCCTGGGCTTCTTCAACTACGAGGCCTTCTCGATCTTCATCTCGATCAACCTGCTGCTGGTGGTCACGATCGGCGGGCTCGGCTTCATCCAGGGCGCCTTCCTGGGCGCCATCCTGATCGCCGCGGTGCCGCAGGTGCTGTCGATCCTGCGCGACGTCTCGGGGATCGACACCTCGGGCTATCCGGGGCTCGAGACGGTGGTCTTCGCGGCGATCCTGATCGGCTTCATTATCTACGAGCCGATGGGCCTCTATGGCCGCTGGCTGAAGATCCGCACCTTCTTCGACCTCTTCCCGCTGTGCCGGCGCGACATGTTCCGCCGCCAGAAGAGCTATCTGAAGACCGAGCGGATGCGTTAGGGGGTGACGATGGCGCTGCTCGAGGTGCGCGACCTGGCGATCGCCTTCGGCGGGCTGAAGGCGGTGGACGGGGTGTCGTTCTCGGTCGAGAAGGGCGAGGTCTTCGCCATCATCGGGCCCAACGGTGCGGGCAAGTCGACCATCTTCAACCTGATCTCGCGCTTCTACGACCCCTCGGCCGGTTCGATCCGGTTCGAGGGGCGGGAGATCACCGGGCTTGCCGCGCACGAGATCGCCCCCCTGGGCATCGCCCGCACCTTCCAGAACATCGAGCTGTTCGACCATTCCACCGTGCTGCAGAACCTGCTGATGGGCCGGCATGCCCACCGGCGCACCAGCTGGATCGAGGATCTGCTGTTCCTGCCCAGGGTTCGGCGGGAGGAGCGGCTGCACCGCCGCCGGGTCGAGGAGGTGATCGAGTTCCTGGAGCTGGAGGCGCACCGCAACAAGCTGATCGCCGGGCTGCCCTACGGGGTGCGCAAGGTGGTCGAGATCGGCCGCGCGCTGGCGACGGGGCCGAAGCTCCTGCTGCTCGACGAACCGGCCTCGGGCCTGTCGGTCGAGGAGACCCAGGATGTCGCCTTCTGGATCGAGGACATGCAGAAGGACATGGGGCTGACCATCCTGATGGTCGAGCATGACATGAACCTGGTGGCGCGGGTGTCGAACCGGGTGCTGGCGGTGGCCAATGGCCGGCCGCTGGCGATGGGGACGCCCGCCGAGGTGCAGGGCCATCCCGCGGTGATCGAGGCCTATCTGGGCACGGCCGCCGTCTCGAAGGTGTCGGCATGACCGCGATGCTCGAGGTGCTCAATCTCGAGGCCCATTACGGCGCGATCATGGCGCTGCGCGGCGTCTCGCTGTCGGTGGAGGAAGGGCGGATCGTCACCATCCTCGGCGCCAACGGCGCGGGCAAGACCACGCTGATGAAGACGATCTCGGGCGTCATGGACCCGACCAAGGGACAGATCCTGTTCATGGGCCGGCATGTCGAGGGCCGCGATCCCGACGCGATCGTGCGCATGGGGCTTGCCCATGTTCCCGAGGGGCGCGAGGTGTTCCCCTTCCTGACCGTCGAGGAGAACCTGCGCATGGGCGCCTTCACGCGCCGTGACGACATCCGCGCCGATCTCGATCTGGTCTATGACTACTTTCCCGTCCTGCGCGAAAGGCGCGGCCAGCCCGCGGGCACGCTGTCGGGCGGCCAGCAGCAGATGCTGGCCATCGGCCGCGGGCTGATGGCGCGCCCGCGGCTGATGCTGCTCGACGAGCCTTCGCTCGGCCTGTCGCCGCTTCTGACCCAGGAGATCTTCGCCATCATCCGCAGGCTGAACCACGAACAGAAGGTGACGATGCTGCTGGTGGAACAGAACGCGCATGTCGCCCTGCAGACGGCCGATTTCGGCTATGTGCTGGAACTGGGGCGGATCGTGATGGCCGGCAGCTCGGAGCGGCTGATGGCCTCCGAGGACATCCGGGAATTCTATCTCGGCCAGCAGGGGACCGGCCAGCGCGGCCAGCGGCGCTGGAAACGGCGCAAGACCTGGCGCTGAGGGGGAGGGCGGCGGATGGACGGCGCGGCGATGACCGGACCGATCCTGATCGAGGGCTGCGACACGATCGTGAAGCTGTGGGCCAAGCGCTGCCGCGAGAAGGGCGCGGCGGTGGCCCATCGCGAGAAGGAATTCGGCATCTGGCAGGCCTATAGCTGGCAGGACTATTACGACAACGCCAGATGGATCGGCCTGGGCCTGCTGCGCCTGGGGCTGCAGAAGGGCCAGCCGGTGCAGATCCTGTCCGAGGACCGGCGCGAATGGCTCTACTGCGATCTCGGCATCGCCGCGGTGGGGGGAATCCCCTCGGGCGTCTATACCACCGATTCGGCCAGCCAGCTCGCCTATCTGGTGCAGGATTCCGGCGCCCCCTTCCTGTTCGTCGAGAATGACGAACAGCTCGACAAGTTCCTCGAGGCGCGCGACCGCATGCCGGGCCTGAAGCGGGTGATCGTGTTCGACCGCGACGGGCTGCGCGATTTCCGCGACGACCAGGTGATGTTCCTCGACGAGCTGATCCGGCTGGGGCAGGAGGAGGCCGAGGCCCATCCCCGCCGCTTCGAGGAGGCGCTGGAATCGGTCGGCCCCGAGGATGTGCGCATGCTGATCTACACCTCGGGCACCACCGGCCCCCCCAAGGGGGCGATGATCACCCATCGCAACATGATGTATCAGCTGACCGCCGGCCAGCAGGTGCTGGACTATCGCGCCGATGACGAACAGCTGTGCTTCCTGCCGCTGTGCCATGTGCTGGAACGGCTGATCAGCGTCGAGACCCCGATCCTCTCGGGCGCGACGGTGAACTTCGCCGAAAGTCCCGAGACGGTGTTCGAGAACCTGCAGGAGGTGGGCCCCACCGTCTTCACCGCCGTGCCGCGCCTGTGGGAGAAGATCTATTCGCGGGTGATGATCATGCGCGCCGATGCCACCGCCATCGGACGGTTCGCCTTCGACCGGGCGGTGGCGGTGGGGCTGAAGCGCGTGCGCCTGGCCGAGGAGGGGCGCAGGCCCGGACCGGGGCTGAGGATCGCCCACGCGCTGGCCGAGCTTCTGGTGCTGCGCAACCTGCGCAACCTTCTGGGCATGGCCCGCATGCGCCGCGGCACCACCGGCGCGGCCCCGATCAGCCCCGAGCTGATCCGCTGGTTCACCGCCATCGGCGTGCCGCTGGTCGAGGGCTACGGCATGACCGAGACATCGGGCGTGGCCACGGTGAACCGGGTCGAGGACAACCATATCGGCACCGTCGGCCCGCCGCTTCCAGGCTGCGAGATCCGCATCGCCCCCGATGGCGAGATCCTGGTGCGCGGCCCCAATGTCTTCCGCGGATACTGGAACCGGCCGGACAAGACCGCCGAGACGATCACCCCCGACGGCTGGCTGATGACCGGCGATCTGGGGCGCATCGACAACCATGGCTGCCTGACCATCACCGGGCGCAAGAAGGACATCATCATCACCGCGGGCGGCAAGAACATCACCCCCGCCGAGATCGAGAGCCGGCTGAAGTTCTCGCCCTACATCTCGGACGCGGTCATCATCGGCGACGGGCGCAAGTATCTGACCGCGCTGATCATGATCGACCAGGAGAACGTCGAGAAGTTCGCCCAGGACCGGCAGGTGCCCTTCTCGGACTTCGCCTCGCTGACCCGCGCGCCCGAGGTGGTCGAGCTGATCGCCGGGGTGGTGGCCGAGGTGAACCGCGAATTCGCCCGGGTGGAACAGATCAAGGATTTCAGGCTTATCGACATACTTCTTACGCCGGAAGATGAAGAGCTGACACCGACCATGAAGCTCAAGCGGGCCTATGTCGAAAAACGCCACAAGGCCCTGATCGACCAGATGTACTGACCATGCGCGCCCGGTCCGGGCGCAGGAAGGGAGGAACGGATGAGAAAGGCAATCCTAGCCGCGGGGCTGGCGCTGGCGGCCGGTGCCGTCCAGGCGCAGACCCAGGGCGTGACCGATACCGAGGTGCGCATCGGCGGCGCCCATGACCTGTCGGGAATCTTCGCCCCGTTCTCGGTGCCGGCGGTGAAGGCGGCCCAGCTCTATTTCGACGAGGTGAACGCGAAGGGCGGCGTGCATGGCCGCAAGATCGTCTACATCGTCGAGGATCACGGCTACCAGGTGCCCAAGGCGGTGCAGGCGGCGAACAAGCTGATCAACCGCGATCAGGTCTTCGCGATGCTGCTGAACCTCGGCACGCCCCACAACCTGGCGATGTTCCAGCTGATGGAGCCCAAGGGCATCCCGAATGTCTCGCCCCTGACCGCGGCGCGGCAGATGGTCGATCCGCCCGCGCCCTGGAAGTTCGCCGGGACCGCCAGCTATTACGACGCGGTGCGCGCGGCCATGCGCTTCATGGCGCAGAACGAGGGATCGAGGAAGTTCTGCACCATGTATCTGCCCACCGATTTCGGCCAGGAGATCCAGCAGGCGCTGGTCGACGAGGCCAAGGCCAGCGGCCTGGAATATGTCGGCGAGACCACCCACAAGCCCGACGAGAAGGACTTCGCCGGCGCGCTGGGCAAGCTGAGGGAGGCGGGCTGCGACACCGTCGGGCTGGCGCTGGGGGTCAGCCAGGTGATCACCGCGATCGTCACCGCCAACAAGATGGGCCTGTCGGACATGAAGTTCCTGCTCTCCTCGGCGGGCTTTCACACCGTCGTCGCCAAGGCGCTGGCCCAGAACGGCGTGATGGGCGGGGTCTATGCTGGGGCGGGCTGGCAGGACCTCGAATCGCGCCTCGACGTCCCCGAAGTGGCGGCATGGGTCAAGAGCTATACCGAGGCCACCGGCGAGCAGTTCCCCGGAACCGGCGCGCTTCTGGGCATCTCGGCGGCGAAGATCCTGGTCGCGGCGCTGGAGAAGGCCGGGCGCGACCTGACCCATGAAAGCTTCATCGCGGCGATGGAAAGCCTCGACTTCGACGACCCCATCGCCGGCAACCATGTCAAGATGGGTCCGGGCGACCATGTCGCCGCCGAGGAGATCTTCGTCTCGAAGGTCGAGAACGGTTCGTGGAAGCTGGTCGGCATGGCCCAGTGACCGCGCCGCACATCTGCCGCGTGCAGACAGGAAGGGGGGCGGCGACGCCCCCCTTTCGCATTCCGGGATGCCGGGGCCGGGGCGCCCCGGTCAGCCGCGCGCGAGGCGCCGGGCGATGGCGGCGACCTGCCTGCGCCAGCGCTGGTCGCCGGGGGTGGCGCTGCAGAAGATCACGCCGCGCGGCGTATGCATGGCGATATGGCCGCTGCCGCGATACTTGATGCCCAGCACCGGGAGCCCTTCCGCCTCGCAGATCCTGCGGCAGTCACGAAGCTGGCGCCGCATGTTACCCTCCCTTCTCTCGATCGGCACAGATCCTTGCGATGCCGGCTCCCGGTCGTTCGGGTTTCCGACACCCCTGCATGGATCAATACTGCCACAAGATGAGGGAAATTTCAACGGTTATTTCGGCAGGCCGATCTATATACTTAAAGTATCCACTCATTTAGCCAAAGTAGGCATACTGTCATCTTATATGATGCATCGAATACGGCGCATTGTTGCGCCACATCGCGGAGTCCGTCGAAAGGAGAGTCATTACGTAACGTTAGCCGTAACGGTGTATGTGCGATCTGGGCGGTGGGGAGAGTCGGCCGACGCCCCGGCAGGCCATCCGCCCGAAGCCGGTCGCTGCCGGCTCAGCTCCGGCGCAGGGCGGGCAGGCCGATGCCGGTGGCCTCGAAGCCGCCATCCACCGCGATGATCTGGCCGGTGACGTAGCTGGCCTTCTCGGAACACAGGAAGACGACCATCTCGCCGATCTCCTCCTCGGTGCCGTAGCGGTTGAGGGGGATCGCGTCGTGATAGGCGGCCCGGATCTCGGGGCTGTGCACGGCCAGCGCCATCCGGGTGTCGACCGGCCCGGGGCAGACGCAGTTGGCGCGGATGCCCTTCTCGCCCAGCTCCACCGCCTGCTGGCGGGTGAGATGCATCACCCCCGCCTTCGAGGTGCCGTAGGCCACCCGCAGCGTGCTGGCGCGCAGGCCCGAGATCGAGGCGATGTTCACGATCGCGCCCCGGCTCGCCGCCAGCGCCCCGATCGCCGCCTGGCTGACCAGATAGACCCCGTCCAGATTGGTGGCCATCACCCGGCGCCAGCCGGCGAAGTCGCTCTGCTCGATCGGGCCGAACTCGGCCACGCCCGCATTGTTGACCAGCGCATCCAGCCGCCCGGCCCATTCCAGCGTGCGGGCGATCATGCGCGGGGCGTCCTCGGGGCGGCTCACATCGGCCTCGATCGTCAGCGTCCTGTCCGCGGGCAGGGCGGCGGCGGCATCGCGAAGCGCGGGGCCGTCGCGGTCGACCAGCGCCACGCGCCAGCCATCGCGCAGGAACAGCCGGGCGGTGGCAAGGCCGATGCCGCGCGCGGCGCCGGTGACAAGGGCGGTCTTCATGATGCGGGGTCCTTCAGGGTCGACCAGGCGCCGGGCCCGGTGGCGTGGAACACGGCGCGCGCGATCGCGCGGGCAAGGCAGCTGGCGGCCAGCGCCCCCAGCATGTAGAGCCCGACCGCATCCACCGCCCGGCCGCGTCCGGTGGCGAGCGCGAAGACCGTGTCGCCGTCGAACGGGGTGTGGGCGGGATGGATCGCCCGGGCGATCCCGTCCTGGGCCATGATCGCCAGGCGCTGCGCCTGTGACCGGGTCAGGGCGGCGTCGGTGGCCACGCAGGCGATGGTGGTGTTGGTGCCCGGCACCACATGGGGCTTGGCCGGCACCGCATGGGGCGCGGGCGGGCGCGGCGGCAGCGGGACGGCGCCGAATTCGTCGCCGATCTCGAAGGGGGCGGCCAGGAAGGCCCGGCTGCCCGGGATCAGCGTCGAGCCCAGCGCATTCACCGCCACGATCGCCCCCACCGTCAGCCCCTGCCAGGTGATCGAGGCCGAGCCGATCCCCCCCCGGGCATCGGCGGTGGTCGCGCCCAGCCCCGCGCCATGGCTGCCCAGCGCGAAATCCGGCCCCGCCGCGGCGGCGGCGCGGATGCCCAGATCGCGATAGGGCAGGGGCATGCCGGGGGCAGACGGGTTCTGCCCCTGCGGCAGGTCGAACAGGATGGCGGCGGGGACGATCGGGACCACCGAGCCACCCACCGCCAGCCCGCGCCCGCGGTCGCGCAGCCATTCCATCACCCCGTCGGCGGCGGCCAGGCCATAGGCCGAGCCCCCCGACAGCACCACGGCATGGGCGACTTCGTTCAGCGCGTCCGGGCCGATGGCGGCGATCTCGCGCGTGCCGGGGCCGCCACCGCGCACATCTGCCGCGGCCACCGCGGCGGGATCGGCCAGGATGACGGTGGTGCCCGACATCAGCGCGGGCGCCTCGGCCTGCCCGACCAGGATCCCGGGCACGTCGGTGATCAGGTTGCGCGGTCCGGGTTGCATCAGTAGCCGGCCTCCCTGTCGACGAGGTGGCGCAGCGGCAGGCCGGCAAGGTCGCGGCGGATGTTCTCGGCGATCACCGGGGCGGCGCTGGCCGGCCGGGTCTCGGCGGCGACATGGGGGGTCACGGTCACGCGCGGATGGCTCCAGAAGGGATGATCGGGGGGAAGTGGCTCGATGCGGAACACGTCCAGCGTGGCATGGCCGACCTGCCCGCTGTCGAGCGCCTCAAGCAGCGCCGCATCGTCGATCAGCTGCCCCCGCCCGGCATTGATGATGCATGCGCCGCGCGGCAGCAGGCCGAGCCGCCGGGCGTCGATCAGGTTGCCGGTCGCCGGCGTCAGCGGCAGCAGCAGCACCAGGATCTCGGCCCGGGCGAGCGTCGCCGCCAGCCCCTCGGCGCCGGCGCGGCAGTCGATTCCGGCAAGGTCGCGGGGCCGGCGGCTCCAGCCGGTGACGCGGAAGTTCAGCGCCGCCAGAGCCCGCGCGCAGGCGGTGCCAAGAACGCCCAGGCCGAGGATCCCGACCCCCCTTTCCCGCGCCAGCGGCGGCGGCTCGTGGCGCCATTCCCGGGCGGGGTTCACGATGTGGCGGTCCATGCCCAGATGGTGGCGCAGCACATGGCCGGTGACATACTCGACCATGCCCTCGGTCAGGCCGGGATCGACCATCCGCGCCAGGGGGACCTTCAGGGTGGGGTTGTTCACCACCCCTTCCACCCCGGCCCAGGTGTTCAGCACCGCGCGCAGGCCCGGCAGCGCCGCGAAATCCTGCAGCGGGCCGTCGGGGGCATGGACGACATAGTCGATGGCGCCCTGCGGCGCGGTGACCAGTTCGGCGGCGATGCCCGCCCCGGCCAGCGCCCGCGCCAGCGCCGTGCGCCAGGGATCGATGCGGTCGGGCGGCAGGTTCAGCAGGATGCGCGGCATGGCTCCCCTAGCGCGGACGATGGACATGCGCCGACTGCAATAGCCCGAAGGCGCCCATCAGCACCAGCATCGCCGAGCCACCGTAGGAGACCAGCGGCAGCGGCACCCCGACCACCGGGGCAAGCCCCATCACCATCGCCATGTTGACCGCGAAATACAGGAAGAAGGTCGAGGTGATGCCCCCGGTCAGCAGCGCCCCGTACCGGTCGCGGTTGGTCAGTGCCGAGGCGAGGCCGAAGATCACGATCAGGGCATAGAGCCCGAGCAGCGCCAGCGCGCCGACGAAGCCGAACTCCTCGGCCAGGGTGGTGAAGATGAAGTCGGTGTGCTTCTCGGGCAGGAAGTTCAGCCGGCTCTGCGTGCCCTGCATGAAGCCCCGCCCGGTCAGCCCGCCCGATCCCATGGCGATCGTCGACTGGGTGATGTGATAGCCCGCCCCCAGCGGGTCGGTGGAGGGGTCGAGGAAGGTCTCGATGCGGCGGAACTGATAGTCGTGCAGCAGCTGCCAGGAGGTTCCCTGCGAGGCGAACACCGCCGCCACCAGCGCCACCGCCGCCAGCCCCGCCGCGGCGAAATACCACAGGCTGACCCCGGCCAGGAACATCACCATCGCCGCCCCGGCGGCCAGAAGCAGCGCCGTGCCCAGATCGGGCTGCATCAGCACCAGCGCCATGGGAACCAGCGTCATCGCCACCGGCACCGCCACCCACAGCGGGCGCGAGACCAGCTCGGGCTCCAGCCAGTCATAGTAGCGCGCCAGCGCCATCACCAGGGTGATCTTCATCAGCTCGGACGGCTGGAGATGGAAGAAGCCGAGATCGATCCAGCGCTGCGCGCCCATGCCGACCGAGCCGATCAGCTCGACCGCGACGAGAAGCACCAGCGAGCCGAGATAGGCCGCCACCGACAGGCTCCGCCAGAAGCGGACATGGATCATCGCCACGGTGAACATCAGCGCCAGCCCGATGCCGAAGCGCAGCATCTGCCGCCCGGCCCAGGGTTGCAGCGATCCACCCGCCACCGAGATCAGCATCACGAAGCCGATCGCCGCCACCGCGATCAGAAGCAGCAGGATCGCCCAGTTGAAGTGCAGCAGCCGCAGGAATCCCGCCGGGGCGCGGCCTTCGGCCGGGTCGTGCAGGCTCATGCGCGGTCCCTCCCGGCCGGGGCGGGATCGGGCAGGCGCAGATCCTCCTCGGCCTCCTCGGCCTGGCGCCGCTCGATCTCGGGGCGCAGATGGGCGGGATAGGCCGACAGCGGCGGCGGACCGCCATAGAGCGCCCGCAGCATGATGTCGCGGGCGATGGGCGCGGCCGTCGCCGCGCCGCCGCCGCCATGCTCGACCACCACCGAGACCGCAAGCCGCGGCGCCTCGACCGGCGCGAAGGCCACGAACAGCGCATGGTCGCGCCGGTTCCACGGCAGATCCTCGTTGCGCCACACCCCCGCGCGGCGCTCCTCGGCGGTGATCTGGCGCACCTGGCTGGTGCCGGTCTTGCCGGCCATCTGCATCTCGCGCGGGATGATCCGCGCGCCCCAGGCGGTGCCGCGCCGCTCGTTGACCGCAGCGCGCATGCCCGCGCGCACCTGGGCCAGATGCGCCGGCGGGATGTCGAGCTCGGGCGCCGGTTCGGGCGCCACCGGGCGGCCGTCGATGGCGCGGATCAGGCGCGGCGCCACCGCCCGCCCGGTGGCGATGCGCGCGGTCATCACCGCCAGCTGCAGCGGCGAGGCCAGGACGTAACCCTGCCCGATTCCCGCATTGACGCTGTCGCCGACCAGCCAGGGCTTGCCCTGGGTGCGCTGCTTCCATTCCCGGGTCGGGGCCAGCCCTTCCGAGATCGCCGGCAGCGGCAGGTCGTGGCGCACGCCCAGCCCCAGGCTGCGGGCCATCTCGGCGATGCGGTCGATCCCGACCCGGCGGGCCATCTCGTAGTAGTAGACATCGCACGAGGCGCGCAGGCTCTCCTTCAGGTTCACATGGCCATGGCCGCCGCGGCGCCAGCAATGGAAGCGCCGGTTGCCGATCTCCAGATAGCCCGGGCACCAGACCGTCTCGGCGGGATCGACCAGCCCCTCGCGCAGCGCGGCCAGGGCGACGACCATCTTGAAGGTCGAGCCGGGCGGGTAGGCGCCCGAGACCGCCTTGGCCGACAGCGGCCGGTGATCGTCATTGAGCAGGGCGTTCCAGTCGCGCGCCGAGATGCCGTAGACGAACAGGTTGGGGTCGAAGGCGGGGGTGGAGGCCAGCGCGAGCAGGTCGCCGCTGGCCAGGTCCATCACCACCGCCGCGGCGCTTTCGCCGCGCATCCGGCGCATGGCGTGGCGCTGAAGCGCAAGATCGATGGTCAGCTGTATGTTGCGCCCGGCGACCCCCTCGGTCCGGTCAAGCTCGCGCATCACCCGGCCGACCGAGTTGACCTCGATCCGGCTGATCCCCGCCTTGCCGCGCAGCACGCTCTCCATCCGGTTCTCGACCCCGGTCTTGCCGATCTGGAAGCTCGGGATCTGCAGCAGCGGATCGGGCGTCTCCTGCGCCTGCAGGTCGCGTTCGCTGACCGGGCCGACATAGCCCACCACATGGGCGGTGGCCTCGCCATGGGGATAGGCGCGGGTCAGCCCGACCTCGGGCAGGATGCCGCGCAGCGCGGGGCTGTTGGCGGCGATGCGCGCGAAGCTGTGCCAGTCGAGATGCTCGGCCACGGTCACCGGAACGAAGGGGCTTTTCGCGCGGATCTCGCGCAGGATCCGCGCCCGCGCCTTCTCGCCCAGCGGCAGGATCTCCTCCAGCCGGTCCAGCGCCGCCTCGGGATCGCCGGCCTGCTCGCGGATCATCACGATGCGGTAGTTTGGCCGGTTCTCGGCCAGCGCCCGCCCGGCGCGGTCGAAGATCAGGCCGCGTGCCGGGGGGATCAGGCGGATGTTGATGCGGTTCTCGTCGGCCAGCAGCCGATAGCGTTCGGCCTCCTCGATCTGGATCGCCCGCAGCCGCAGCCCCAGCACGCCCACCACGGCAAGCTGCCCGGCCAGCAGGATCAGCCCCCGCCGACCGATCCCTGCGCGCTCGCGGCGCTGGAACTCCAGCCGCCTCATGCCGTCCCCCGCCGTTCCCGGCCCAGCGGCAGGACCAGTCCCGCGACCAGGCGCAAGGGGGGATAGGCGAGCACGGTTCCCGCTGCATAGGCGAGGAGGTCGGCCGCCGCCGGCCAGGGCAGGAAGGTGAGCCTGAGCGCGACGAGCTGCGCGGCGAGCGCGCCGAGGAACAGGGTGGCGGCCGTCAGCCATTCGGCGAGAAGGCCCGCCCGCGCCACCCGCTCGCGCCGGGCCTCGATCGCGCCGCCCGCGCCGATCAGCACCAGCGTCGCGATCCCCAGCGGCGCGCCGCGCAGCAGGTCGCTCGCCAGGGTCAGCGGCACCAGCATCCATGCCGGCATCGCCCGGGGCCGGCGCATCAGCAGCAGAACGACCAGCATGAAGACCAGATCGGGGCTGGGCCAGCTTCCGGGCGCGATTCCCATCGGCACCAGGGCCACGACCAGCCCGGCCAGCGCCAGCGCCGCGGCGCCCGCGCGCATCAGCCACAGCTGCAGCCCCGCCGGCATCAGCCCGCCTCGCGCCGCGGCGGCGGGAGGGGGAGATCGACCGCCGGCGCCGCGGGCGGCGGGATCAGGCCCCCCGG
>RFGB01000071.1 GCA_003697125.1 Alphaproteobacteria bacterium | reverse complement strand
GCGGCCCGAGCCGCGCCAGCCCCGCCAGAAGTTCCTCATGGCGGCCCGCGCGCAGGATCGGATACCACACCAGCACCGCCGCCTGCGGCCAGCAGCCCAGAAGCCGCAGCACGAAGCGCGCGGTGGCGGCATATTCCGCCTTGACCTCATAGGAGGGATCGACCAGCACCAGCCCCGCGCGCGGCCGCGGCGGCGCCAGGGCCAGAAGCCCCTCGAACCCGTCGCGGCGGTGGATCTCCGCCCCCGACCCCATCACCGCCGACAGCGCCGCGTGTTCGGCCGGGTGCAGCTCGAACAGGATCATCCGGTCCTGCGGCCGCAGGAGCCGGCGCGCGATCATCGGCGATCCGGGATAGGCATGCGGCCCGTGCGCGGCCCGGATCGCCGCCAGCACCGCGCCCAGCGCGCCCGCGGGGCGAATCCGGCCGATGCCCGCCGCCGCCTCGCCGGTCCGCGCCGCCTCGGGCCCCGACAGATCGTAAAGCCCCCGCCCGGCATGGGTCTCGGCATAGGTCAGGCCGCGCGCCTTGCGGGTCATCATCTCCACAAGACCCGCCAGCGCGGCATGCTTCAGAAGATCGGCCGGCCCCCCGGCATGATAGGCGTGCTGATAGGAAAGCATGGCTCCTCCTGCCACGAAACCCGCCCGGGTGCGAGGGGCGGCATTTGGTGGTTTTGCGATCGGCGGGCTTTCGGCTACTCCTATGGGCGACGGATCCGCGCGCCTGCGCGCGCGGGCGGGGAGGCGATGGATGCGCGGCGAGCCGCTTCTGAGCGTCGAGGGGCTGACGGTCAGCTTCGGGCCCGGGCTCGAGGTGGTGCGCGAGGTCGATCTTGCGCTGCGGCCGGGCGAGACGCTGGCCATCGTCGGCGAATCGGGATCGGGCAAGACCATGATCGGCAAGGCGATCATGCGCATCCTTCCCCGCGGGGCGCGGGTGACCGTCGGCCGCGTGACGCTGCGCAACCCCGATGGCGGGCGCGCCGAGCTCACCACGCTGCCCGAACGGCACATGCGCGCCATCCGCGGCGGACGCATCGCCATGATCTTCCAGGAGCCGATGAGCAGCCTGTCGCCGCTGCACCGCATCGGCAGCCAGGTGGCCGAGGTGATGTGGCTGCACCGGCGCATGGCCGGGGCGCAGGCCCGGCGGCACTGTCTGGAGCTGTTTGCCGAGGTGGGCTTTCCCGACCCCGAGCGGGCCTGGGCCGCCTATCCGTTCGAACTGTCGGGCGGGCTGCGCCAGCGGGCGATGATCGCCATGGCCATGGCCGGGCGGCCCGAGCTCCTGATCGCCGACGAACCGACCACCGCGCTGGACGTCACCACCCAGGCCCAGGTGCTGGACCTGATGAAGCGCCTTCAGGCCGGCCACGGCATGGCGATGATCCTGATCACCCATGATCTGGGCGTGGTCGCCAACATGGCCGACACCGTGCTGGTGATGCGCCGCGGCCGCGTGGTGGAAAGCGGCCCCATGGCCGAGGTTCTTGCCCATCCGGGCCATGGCTATACCCGCGCGCTGATCGACGCCGCGCCCGAGATCCCCGAACGCCTGCCCGACGCGGGCGATCCGGCCGGCGATCCCGTCCTTTGGGCGCGGGGGCTGTCCAAGACCTATGCCGGGCGGCAGGGGCTGTTCGGGGGGCGCACGCGGCCGGTCGCGGCGGTGCGCGACGTGGCGATCGCCGTCGGGCGGGGCGAGACCCTGGCGCTGGTCGGGGAATCGGGGTCGGGCAAGTCGACGGTGGCGCGGCTGCTCTTGCGCGCGGAGGATCCCGACCCCGGGGCCGAGATCGTCTTCCGCGGCCGCGACGGGCGGCGGATCGAGGTCGCCGCCATGGACCGCGCCGCGCTGAAGGAATTCCGGCGAAAGGTGCAGATCGTCTTCCAGGACCCCTATGCCGCGCTGTCGCCCAGGATGTCGGTGCTGGACATCCTGACCGAGCCGCTGCGCATCCACGGCATCGGCGATCGCGACGAACAGCGGGCGCGGGCGGCGGAACTGATGCAGCTCGTCGGCCTGTCGCCCGATCATCTGGGCCGGTTTCCCCACGCCTTCTCGGGCGGGCAGCGCCAGCGCATCAGCATCGCCCGGGCGCTGGCCTTGAACCCGGAGCTGCTGATCTGCGACGAGCCGACCTCGGCGCTGGATGTCAGCGTCCAGGCGCAGGTGCTGGACCTCTTGCGCGACCTGCGCGCCGGGATGGGACTGTCCTACCTGTTCATCTCGCACGACCTGGCGGTGGTGGCCGAACTGGCCGACCGCGTGGCGGTGATGCGCGCGGGGCGCATCGTCGAACAGGCCCCCGCCGCGCAGCTCTTCGCCAATCCCCGCCACCCCTACACCATGGCGCTGATCGCCGCCTCGCCCGAACCCGATCCGGGCCGGCGGCTGGATCTCGCCGCCGTGGCGCGGGGCGCCGGTCCGCCCGAGAGCTGGCCCGAGCCCTTCCGCTATGCCGGCGACCACGCCCCCGGCCTGATCGAGATCGAACCCGGACATTATGTGAGATGCGCCGCATGACCCGCCTGCTCGCCGCCCTGATCCTGGCCGTCCTGGCCCTGCCCGCGACGGCGGGAACCGAAAGCCCGCTGCTGGCGCCCCGGGTCGCCCAGGGCCTGCTGCCGCAGATGGCCGAACGCCTGCCCGAGGAGCCGCTGGTGGTCGATCTGGCGCTGAAGGGGCGCGAGACCGGGCGCCCCGGCGGCACGCTCCGGATGTTCATCACCCGGCCGCGCGACATCCGCTACATGGTCGTCTACGGCTATGCCCGGCTGGTGGGCTATGACCAGAACTACGAGCTGCGGCCCGACATATTGCGCGCGGTCGAGGTGGAGGAGGGCCGCATCTTCACCTTCCACCTGCGCAAGGGGCACCGCTGGTCGGACGGGCACCCCTTCACCACCGAGGATTTCCGTTACTGGTGGGAGGATGTCGCCAACAATCCCGACCTTTCCCCCGGTGGCGTGCCCGAGGTGATGCTGGCCGACGGGCACCCCCCCGAGGTCACGGTGATCGACGAGACCACCATCCGCTATGCCTGGCCGGTGCCCCATCCGCGCTTCCTCAACGCGCTGGCCCAGGCGAGGCCGCCCTTCATCTACCGCCCCGCCCATTACCTGAAGCAGTTCCATGCCCGCTATCGCGACGCGGCCGAGCTGGCCGGGCTGGTGGCCGCGGCACGGGCGCGAAACTGGGCGGCGCTGCACAATTCGCTCGACAACATGTATGCCTTCGACAATCCCGACCTGCCGACCCTGCAGCCCTGGGTGAACCGGTCGGGACGCAATGCGCAAGGCTTCGACCTGGAGCGCAACCCCTTCTTCCACCGGGTCGATTCCGCCGGCACCCAGCTGCCCTACATCGACCGGGTGGAGCTGACCATCGCCGCGGGCGGGCTGATCGCGCAGAAGGTCGCCCTGGGCGAGGCCGACCTGCAGGTGCGCAGCCTGACATTCTCGGACGCGCCGGTGCTCAAGCAGGGCGAAGCCACCGGCGGCTACACCACCTATATGTGGATCAACGGCGCGGGGTCCGAGATCGCGCTCTACCCCAACCAGAACTACCGCGACCCGGCCTTCCAGGCGCTGATGCGCGACGCGCGCTTCCGCCGCGCGCTGTCGGTGGCCATCGACCGGCGCATCATCAACCGCGCGCTGTTCTTCGGCCTGGCCGAGGAGGCCGGGGTGGCGCCGATCAAGGGCTCGCCCTTCTACGATCCCGCGCTCAGCCGCGCCTGGGCCCAGCATGCCCCGGCGCTTGCCGATGCGCTGCTGGACGAGCTGGGGCTGGGCGCGCGCGACGGCGACGGGGTGCGGCTTCTGCCCGACGGGCGCCGGCTGGAGATCGTGGTCGAGACCGCGGGCGAAAGGCCCGAGGAGGCCGACGCGCTGGAGCTTGTCGCCGAGATGTGGGCCGATGTGGGGGTGAAGCTGGTCTTCCGCCCGCTGGACCGCGACATCCTGCGCAACAAGGCCTATGCCGGCGAGGCGATGATGCCGGTCTGGTATGGCTGGAACAACGGCCTGCCCACCCCCGACGCGCCGCCCAACGATCTGGCGCCGGTGGATCAGACCAACTTCTCCTGGCCGATGTGGGGGCAGCACTGGCAGACCAGGGGCGCGGCGGGCGAGCCGCCGCAGACCGCGCCCGCCCGGCGGCTGCTGGAGCTGTATGTCCGGTGGCTGCATGCCGCCGACGACGCCGCGCGCGCGGCGTGCTGGCGCGAGATGCTGGCCATCCACGCCGATCAGGTCTTCGCGATCGGGCTGGTCAACGCCGCGCCCCAGCCGCTGGTCGCCTCGAACCGGCTGCGCAACGTGCCCGCCTCGGGCATCTATGCCTGGGAACCGGGGGCGCATCTGGGGGTGCACCGCATGGACGAATTCTGGTTCGCGAACTGACGGGCGATGCTGGGCTTCATCCTGCGCCGTTCGGTGACGATGGTCTGGACGCTGCTGATCGTCTCGGTGCTGATCTTCGTCATCGTCAACCTGCCGCCGGGGGACATCCTGTCGAACCAGATCCACCAGCTGAACGCCTCGGGCGAGGCGGCCTCGGTCGCGCGGGCGCGCTTTCTGGCCAGCCAGTATGCGCTGGATGCGCCGATGTGGCAGCAATACCTGATCTGGATGGGGTTCTGGCCCGGGCCGAACGGGTTCTCGGGCATCCTGCAGGGCGATTTCGGCTGGTCGTTCGAACTCGACCGCCCGGTGCGCGACATCCTGTCCGAGGCGCTGTGGATGACGGTGGTGCTGAACCTGACGACGATCCTGTTCGTCTATGTGGTGGCGCTGCCGCTGGGGGCGATCGCCGCGGTCAGGGCGAACAGCTGGATCGACTATCTGGCCACCTTCGTGGGCTATGTGGGGCTGGCCACGCCCAATTTCCTGCTGGCGATCGTGCTCTATCACAAGGGGGCGGAATGGTTCGGCCTGCCGGTGGGCGGGCTGATGGGGCGCGAATTCGCCGGCCAACCGCTGAGCCTTGACAAGATCCTGGACATCGCGGCGCATCTGGTGGTGCCGGTGATCGTCATCGGCACATCGGGCATGGCGGCGATGGTGCGCCGGCTGCGCGCCAACCTGCTGGACGAGCTGGGCAAGCCCTATGTGGTGACCGCGATCGCCAAGGGCCTGCACCCGGCGCGGGCGGTGGTGAAATATCCGCTGCGCATGGCGCTGAACCCCTTCGTGGCCGATATCGGCAACATGCTGCCGCAGCTCGTCTCGGGCTCGGTGCTGGTGTCGGTGGTGATGGGGCTGCAGACGATCGGGCCGGTGCTGCTGTCGGCGCTGAAGAGCCAGGACTATTTCCTCTCGGGCTTCATCCTGCTGTTCGTCTCGGCACTGACGCTGGTGGGGATGCTGATCTCGGACCTGCTGCTCGCCCTGCTCGATCCGCGGATCCGCTTCGTGGCCAGGTCGCGATGACCCGCTTCGACCCCGACACCCATCGCGTCGCCCCCGACGACCACGACGCCGAGCGCGACCGCCAGATCCTTGCGCGCGAGGATCTGGACGCCGCGACCTGGGTGCTGATGTGGCGCCGCTTCACCCGCCACCGGCTGGCGGTGGTGTCGGGCCTGTTCCTGCTGGCGATCTACCTGTCGCTGCCCTTCATCGACTTCCTCGCCCCCTACGGGCCCAATCAGCGCGACGATGAGCATCTGTCCGCGCCGCCGCAGCCGGTGGGCCTGTTCGATGGCGGCCTGCTGGTGACCTATCCGGTGCGCGCCGAGCGCGACATGCAGACCTTCCGCTGGGTCTATGTCGCCGACCGCAGCGATCCGCGGCCGGTTCGCTGGTTCGCGCGCTGCGGCGAGCGCTATGCCTTCCTGGGGCTGTGGCACAGCGAGCGGCGCCTGATCTGCCCGCCCGAGGGCGCGACCTTCCATCCGCTGGGCACGGACCGGCTGGGCCGCGACATCCTGAGCCGGCTGATGCATGGCGCCCGGCTGAGCCTGACCGTCGGCCTGATCGGGGTGGCGATCAGCTTTGTCATCGGGATGGTGCTGGGCGGGCTTGCCGGCTATTTCGGCGGGCTGGTCGATGCGATGGTGCAGCGCTCGATCGAGGTGATCCGCAGCCTGCCCGAGCTGCCGATCTGGCTGGCGCTGTCGGCCGCGATCCCGGCCAACTGGGGCCCGGTGGCGGTGTTCCTGGTGATCTCGGTGATCCTGGGGCTTCTCGACTGGCCGGGACTGGCGCGGGCGGTGCGTTCCAAGTTCCTTGCGCTGCGCGAGGAGGACTATGTGCGCGCGGCCGAGCTGATGGGGGCCTCGACCGGACGGATCATCGCGGTGCACATGATGCCGAACTTCATGAGCCATCTGGTGGCCAGCGCCACGCTTTCCATCCCGACGATGATCCTGGGGGAGACGGCGCTCTCCTTCCTGGGGCTGGGCCTGCGCCCACCCGCGGTCAGCTGGGGGCTGATGCTGAACGAGGCGCTGGCGATGGGTCAGGGCGCGCTGACCATCACGCCCTGGATCCTGTGGCCGCTGGTGCCGGTGATGCTGGTGGTGCTGGCGTTCAGCTTCCTGGGCGACGGGATCCGCGACGCGCTCGACCCCTATTCCTGAGCCCCCCGGCGGGGAGCGCGCCCCGCGGGGGCATCGAACCCCCGCGGGGCGCCTCGGCGCCCGCCCCCGAGGTCGAG
>RFGB01000070.1 GCA_003697125.1 Alphaproteobacteria bacterium | reverse complement strand
GCGTGGCGACGGCCACCCCCCCGACACCCCAGCCCAGCCCCAGCACGAACCACAGGTCCAGCGCGGCGTTGGCCCCGTTCATCCACAGCTGCAGCGCCAGCACCCCGGCGGTGCGTTCGGTGGCGATCAGCCAGCCGGTCAGCGCATAGACCGCGATTGCCGCAGGCGCGCCCCAGATGCGGATGGTCAGATAGTCGCGCGCCAGCGCCTCGACCTCGGGGCTGGCCGGGGCGATCAGGAAGGCCGCGGCCACAAGCGGACCCTGCAGGGCGATCAGCGCCAGCCCCGCGCCGGTGGCGATCATCAGCGCCCGGGACAGATGCGCCGCGACCTCGGCCATGTCGCCCGCGCCCTGCGCCTGGGCGACCAGGCCCGAGGTGCCCATGCGCAGGAAGCCGAACACCCAGTAGAACCCGGCCAGGATGATCGCGCCGATTCCCACCGCGCCGATGGGGGCGGCCTCGCCAAGCTGGCCCACCACCCCGGTATCCACCGCGCCCAGGATCGGGATGGTGGCGTTCGAGACGACGATCGGCAGGGCGACCCGCAGCACCCGGCGATGGGTGATGGCGCGCGGCGCCGCCGCGGCGCGCGCCGTCTCAGGCATCGCGGCGCGGCATCAGGAAATGCCCGGTGGCCTGCACGAAGGGGCGGTTGCGGTTGTCCTGCCAGGCCTCGACATGCACGCTGGCATAGCGCCGGCCCGACCGGTTGACGCGCGCGCGGGCATAGGCGTCGCGCGGCAGGCCCGAGCGCAGATAGTCGATGGTCATGTCGATGGTGCGCGGCAGGGGCGGGAAGCGGCCCTCCTCGATCGCCCGCGCCGCCTCGCCGCCGCCCTCCATCCGCTCCCACACCATCGACCAGGCCAGCTCGACGATCGCGGTGATCTCCAGAAACGAACCCGTCGCGCCGCCATGCAGGGCCGGCAGCACCGGATTGCCGATCAGATGGTCCGAATAGGGCAGGATCGCGGTCAGCTCGTCGCCGCGCCGTTCGAAGCGCACGCCGAGAAAGCGGATATAGGGCACCCCGTCCACCAGCCGCTGCAGCGCCGCGTCGCGCCGCTGCTTGACCACCTGCACCGGCTCGGGCTTCCTGCGGTTCACGCCGCACCCTCCCGGCCTTCGCCGCGCTCGATGGTGAAGGCGCCGGTGGCCACCGCGACCGGATCGGATTCGTCGGTCTCGAAGGCGATGCCGCGCACGAAGGCGACATGGCGGGTGACGCGATAGCATTCGGCGCGGGCGTTCAGCGTGGCGCCGGGGGTCGAGGCGCGCATGTAGTCGATGCGCAGATCCATCGTCGCGGTCCCCGCCGGGCGCGAGGGGTGCAGCATCACCGCCGATCCGCAGCAGGAATCGAGCAGCGCGGTGACCACCCCGCCATGCAGCACCCCGGTCTTGGGGTCGCCCACCAGCCTTTCGTCATAGGCAATGGCCAGGCGCGCGAATCCCGGCCCGGCCTCGGTCAGCCGGATGCCCAGCGCGCGGCTGAACGGGATCGCCTCGGCGATCACTTGCGCGATCTGGGCGGGATCCGGCCCGCCCGGCCCACCGGTCTCGGTCATCGCTCCCTCCCTCGGGCATCCCCGCGGTATGGATCACAAAGCCGCGCGACTGGCAATCGCCCCCCCGCGCGGATCCGATGCGCGGTTGATCGCGGCGCGGCTTGGGCGGATACTGGCCGGGGAAGGCGGGACCGGCAATGACCGAGCGAACCTACACCATCTCGGAGATGTGCGCGGATTTCGGCGTCACGCCGCGCACGCTGCGCTATTACGAATACATCGAGCTTCTGGCGCCGCGGCGCGAGGGAACGCGGCGGATCTACAGCCAGCGCGACCGGGCGCGGCTGAAGCTGATCCTGCGGGGGCGGCGCTTCGGCTTCTCGCTGGAATCGATCCGCCGCTGGCTGAAGCTGTATGACGAGGGCGATCAGATCCGCCAGGCAGAAGTCTGGATCGAGAGCGCGACGCGGCGCATTGCCGAGCTGGAGCGCGAGCGCCGGGAGATCGCCGAGCGCATCGCCGAGCTGACCCAGCTGCGCGACGAGGGCATCCAGTGGCTTGCCGAGATGCGGGGCGAGAAGGGCGCCGCATGACGTTGCGTTACGCTTACGTCAACGTCAGCCTTGCCGCTTGATCGCCACCCGCCGCGGGCGCACAGTGCCCCGCGATGCAGCCGATGCACGACATCTCCGCGCTGTGCCGGGAATTCGGGGTCACCCCGCGGACCCTGCGCTTCTACGAGGACAAGGGCCTCCTGGCCCCGGGCCGCGCGGGCGGGCGCAGGGTCTATTCCGCCCGCGACCGGGCGCGGCTGAAGCTGATCCTGCAGGGCCGACGCTTCGGCTTCGCGCTGGACGAGATGCGCGAACTGATCGCGCTGCACGACCTTGGCGACCAGGGCCGCACCCAGGCCCGGCGCACCATCGCCCTGGCCGAACGGCGCCTGGCCGAGATGGTGGCCCAGCGCGCCGAGCTTGACGCCGTCATTGCCGAGCTGCGCGCGCTGATCGCCCGCGGCCGGATGTTCGACGAGGCCGGACCGGAGAGGGCCGGATGAAGGGAGCCACGAGATGCCCAGCTATACCCCGCCCCTGCGCGACATGCGCTTCATCCTGCACGAGGTGCTGAGGATCGAGCAGCAGCCCGTCCCGGGCTATGCCGACCTGACCGCGGATTTCACCGGCGCCATCCTCGAGGAGGCGGGCAAGATCGCCGCCGAGCTGCTTGCGCCGCTGAATCCGGTGGGCGACCGGGAGGGCTGCCGGCTGGAGAATGGCGTCGTGCGCACCCCCACCGGCTTCCGCGACGCCTTCGACCAGCTGCGCGCCGGCGGCTGGACCGGGCTCGACTGCGCCGAGGAATGGGGCGGACAGGGGCTGCCCTATGTCATGGGCACCGCGGTGGGCGAGATGCTGGTCAGCGCCAACATGGCCTTCATGATGTATCCCGGCCTGACCCACGGCGCCTATTCGGCCATCAACGCCCATGGCACCGAGGCGCAGAAGAAGACCTGGCTGCCGAAGCTGGTCAGCTGCGAATGGACCGGCACCATGAACCTGACCGAGCCCCATTGCGGCACCGATCTGGGGCTTCTGCGCACCCGCGCCGAGCCGCAGCCCGACGGCAGCTTCCGCATCACCGGCCAGAAGATCTTCATCTCCTCGGGCGAGCATGACATGGCCGAGAACATCGTCCATCTGGTGCTGGCGCGGCTGCCCGACGCCCCCCCGGGGGTGAAGGGGATCAGCCTGTTCATCGTGCCGAAGTTCCTGGTCAATCCCGACGGCAGCATCGGCGCGCGCAACAGCCTCTCCTGCGGCAAGCTCGAGGAGAAGATGGGCATCCACGGCAATTCCACCTGCGTCATGAACTATGACGGGGCGGTCGGCTACATGCTGGGAGAGCCCAACAAGGGCCTGCGCGCGATGTTCACCATGATGAACGAGGCACGCATCGGCGTCGGCCTGCAGGGGCTGGCCCAGGCCTCGGTCGCCTATCAGAACGCCCTGGCCTATGCGAAGGAACGCCTGCAGGGCCGCGACGTCACCGGACCGCGAAATCCCGACGGGCCGGCCGACCCGATCATCGTCCATCCCGACATCCGCCGCAGCCTGATGGACCAGAAATCCTTCGTGGAAGGCGCGCGGCTGTTCGCGCTGTGGGGGGCGACGCTGATCGATGCCGGCCATCGCGCCGGCGATGCCGGGGCGCAGGGGCTGATCGCGCTGCTGACCCCGGTCATCAAGGCCTTCCTCACCGACAAGGGTTTCGAGATGTGCGTCGCCGCCCAGCAGGTCTTCGGCGGCCATGGCTACATCGAGGAATGGGGCATGTCGCAATTCGTCCGCGATGCCCGAATCGCGATGATCTACGAGGGGGCGAACGGCATCCAGGCGCTGGACCTGGTGGGCCGCAAGCTGGCCGCCGAGGGCGGCAAGCCCCTGATGGGATTCTTCGAGACGATCAAGGGCTTCATCAAGGCCCATGGGGCGCGCGAGGGGCTGAAGGCCGATTTCCTCGACCCCCTGAAGCAGGCATCGAAGGACCTGCAGGACGCCACGATGTATTTCATGGCCGAGGGAATGAAGAACCCCCACAACGCGCTGGCGGGATCGACCGACTATCTGCACCTGTTCGGGCATGTCTGCCTGGGCTATGCTTGGGCGCGGATGGCGGTCGTGGCCGAGGATGCGCTGGCCGCGGGCGGCTCCGACCGGGAATTCTACGAGGCCAAGCTGGCCACCGGGCGCTACTACATGGCCCGCTGCCTGCCCGAGACGGGGCTCAGGCTCGCGCGCATCCGGGCGGGCGCTGCGCCGGTGATGGCGCTGGACGCGGCCAGCTTCTGACGCGGGGCCGGGCGGCCGGGCGCCGCCCGCGCCCGCCCCGGCCGGTCCGCCGGGCCCCGGCAAGGCCGAGAGAGGGAGAGACGCCGGCATGACATTCGCCAATCTGCCCAGCCCCTGGATGACCGACGAGCACCGGATGCTGGAGGAGATGACCACCCGCTTCATCGAGGAGCGATGGGCCCCCCATTTCGAACGCTGGCGCGGCCAGGGCGAGATGGACCGCGACTGCTGGCGCCAGGCGGCCGAGGTCGGGCTCCTGTGCGCCTCGATGCCGGCGGAATATGGCGGCGCGGGGGGCGATTTCGGCCATGAGGCGGTGATCGGCCTGGCCGCCGCGCGCTGCAACCTCGCCTCATGGGGTCAGGCGATCCATTCGGGCATCGTGGCCCACTACATCCTGGCCTATGGCACCGAGGAGCAGAAGCGCCGCTGGCTGCCGCGCATGGCCACGGGCGAGCTGGTCGCGGCGCTGGCGATGACCGAACCCTCGGGCGGGTCGGACGTGCAGGGAATCCGCACCCGCGCCACCCGCGACGGCAATGTCTACCGACTCTCGGGCGCCAAGACCTTCATCACCAACGGCCAGCACGCCAACCTGATCCTGGTCGCGGCCAAGACCGACCCCGGCCAGCGCGCCCGGGGCATCAGCCTTCTCGCCGTCGAGACCGAGGGTGCGGAAGGCTTCCGCCGCGGGCGCAAGCTGGACAAGGTGGGGCTGAAGGCCGCCGACACCTCGGAGCTGTTCTTCGACGACGTGCCGGTGCCGCCCGAGAACCTGCTGGGCGGCGAGGAGGGGCGCGGCTTCTACCAGATGATGGAGCAGCTGCCCCAGGAACGGCTGCTGATCGCCTGCGGCGCGGTCGGCGCGATGGAGGGCGCCGTGGCCCGCACCATCGCCTATGCCCGCGAACGCGAGGCCTTCGGCAGGCCGATCATCGATTTCCAGAACACCCGATTCAAGCTGGCCGAATGCAAGACCGCCACGGTCGCCGCGCGAAGCTTCCTCGATTCCTGCATCGTCCAGCACCTGCAGGGTCGGCTGTCGGTCGAGACCGCGGCGATGGCGAAATACTGGCTGACCGACCTTCAGTGCCAGGTTCTGGACGAATGCGTGCAGCTTCACGGCGGCTATGGCTTCATGATGGAATATGCCGTGGCCGAGATGTGGGCCGACGCCCGGGTGCAGCGCATCTATGGCGGCACCAACGAGATCATGAAGGAACTGATCGCGCGTCATCTGTGACGCGACCGCAGGAGGAGGAGCCATGACCCGCACCGCCATCCGCCTCGCAGCACTCGTCGGGCTGGGGCTCGCCACCGCCTGCGCCCCGGTCGTCGTCGTCGATCCCGGCCCCGCCCCGGCGCGCGACGCCTGCGGCGCCGCCCGGCTGCAGCGCTTCGTCGGCCGGCCCTATGCCGAGCTGCGCCCGCGGCTGGACCCGCGCCTGCCCACCCGCGTGCTGCGGCCGGGCGACGTGGTGACGATGGACTACCGCGCCGACCGGCTGAACGTGGAACTGGACCGGCGCGGGCGCATCCGGCGCATCCGCTGCGGCTGAGGGAGGAAGGCCATGGCCGAATACCGGCTGCACTGCTTCGCCCAGTCGGGCAATGCCTACAAGGCGGCGCTGATGCTGGAACTTGCCGGCGCCGACTGGGAACCCGTCTTCGTCGATTTCTTCAACGGCGCCACCCGCAGCGCGGAATTCCTCGCGCTGAACCCGATGGGCGAGGTGCCGGTGCTGGAACACCGCAAGCTGGTGCTCAGCCAGTCGGGCGTGATCCTCGACCATCTGGCGCGGCGGCTGGGACGGTTCGGACCGGCAGGCCCCGCCGAGCGGCGCGAGATACTGCGCTGGCTGCTGTGGGACAACCACAAGCTGACCGCCAACATCGCCACGTTGCGCTTCATGACCAACTTCATGCCCGAGGAACGCCGGCAGCCCGAGGTCATCGCCTTCCTGCGCGCCCGCGCCGGGGCGGCGCTGAAGGTGCTGGAACGCCAGCTGACGGGGCGCGACTTCATCCTGGGCGACGCGCCCAGCATCGCCGATCTGTCCTGCATCGGCTATTTCTACTATGCCGAGGAATGGGAATTCGACGCCGCGGGCCATCCGGCGATCTCGGCCTGGATGGACCGCATCCGCGCCCTGCCCGGCTGGAAGCATCCCTATGACCTGATGCCCGGCCATCCCCTGAAGGCCCCCGGGCAGGGCTGAAACCCGCGGCGGGGCACGGGGCCGGAAACCGCCCGCCGCCCTGCCCCGCCGACACCGGAAACGAGAGGAACCGACCGATGACCGACGCCTATATCTATGACGCCGTGCGCACCCCGCGCGGCAAGGGCAGGAAGGACGGCAGCCTGCACGAGGTCAGCGCGCTGTCGCTCTCCGTCACCGCGCTGAACGCGATCCGCGAACGCAACGGGCTGGACACGCGGCTGGTCGAGGACGTGATCTGGGGCAATGTCACCCAGATCGGCGAACAGGGCGCCTGCCTTGCCCGTTCGGCCGTGCTGATGAGCGATTTCGACGAGAGCGTCGCGGGCGTGTCGATCAACCGCTTCTGCGCCTCGGGGCTGGAGGCGGTGAACCTCGCCGCCAACCAGGTGCGCGGCGGTGCGGGCGAGGCCTATGTCGCCGGCGGCGTGGAGAGCATGAGCCGCGTGCCCATGGGCTCGGACGGCGGCGCGATCGCCGTCGACCCCGCCCTGGCCTTCAAGTCCTATTTCGTGCCGCAGGGAATCTCCTCGGACATCATCGCAACCAAGTTCGGCTTCTCGCGCGATGATGTCGATGCCTATGCGGTGGAATCGCAAAAGCGCGCCGCCCGTGCCTGGGCCGAGGGGCGCTTCGCCCGCTCGATCGTGCCGGTGCGCGACGTCAACGGCCTGACCATCCTCGATCGCGACGAGGCGATCCGCCCCGACACCGACATGCAGAGCCTCGGCGCGCTGAAGCCCTCCTTCAAGGATCTGGGCGAGGTGATGCCCGGCTTCGACCAGATCGCCATCCTGAAGTATCCCGAGCTGGAACGCATCGAGCATGTCCACCACGCGGGCAATTCCTCGGGCATCGCCGACGGGGCGGCGGCGGTCCTGGTGGGATCGGAGGCCTTCGGCAAGGCCGCCGGGCTGAAGCCGCGCGCGCGCATCGTCGCCACCGCCAAGGTCGGCAGCGACCCCACCATCATGCTGACCGGCCCGGTCCCGGCCACGGAAAAGGTGCTGAAGGCCGCCGGGATGACCATCGGCGACATCGACCTGTTCGAGGTGAACGAGGCCTTCGCCAGCGTGGTGCTGCGCTTCCTGCAGGCATTCGACGTCGATCACGACCGCGTCAACGTCAATGGCGGCGCCATCGCCATGGGCCACCCGCTGGGCGCCACCGGGGCGATGATCCTGGGAACGCTGCTCGACGAGCTGGAACGCACCGGCAAGGGCGTGGGCCTGGCCACGCTGTGCATCGGCTCGGGCATGGGCGCGGCAACGATCATCGAGCGGGTCTGAACCCATGCCCCGCATCGACATCGCCGCCATCGACTGGGCGGGCGGCAGCGGCTATCCCGCCCCCTTCGCCGCCCGCGTCGCCGGCCGGTTCCGCAAGCGGCTGGGCAATGCCGCCGGGCTGACCCAGTTCGGCGTCAACCTCACCAGGCTGGAACCGGGGGCGATGAGCGCGCTGCGCCACTGGCATGAGAACGAGGACGAGTTCGTCTATGTCCTGGAAGGCGAGCTGGTGCTGGTCGAGGAGGGGGGCGAGACCCGCCTGACCCCCGGCGACGCCGCCGCCTTCAAGGCCGGGGTCGCCAACGGCCACCACCTGGTCAACCGCTCGGACAGGCCGGCGCTCTATCTGGAAATCGGCACCCGCGCCGCCCGGGAGCGGGCGCACTACCCCGATGACGACCTCGCCGCGGTCAAGGATGCCGGCGGCTATCGCTTCACCCGCAAGGACGGAACCCCGCTGGGCTGAGGCCGCGGGAGGAAGGGACCGAACATGACCATCTTCACCACCGAGATCGATGCCGAAGGCATCGCCACCATCACCTGGGACCTGCCCGGCCGGTCGATGAACGTGATGACCCTGGACGGGATCGCCGAGCTTGAGGCCGCGATCGAGCGGGTCACCACCGACCCGGCCGTGCGCGGCGTGATCCTGACCAGCGCCAAGCCCGACTTCGCCGGGGGCATGGATCTGAACGTGCTGGCCGGCATGCGCGAGGCGGCCGGGGACGACCCCGCACGCGGGCTGTTCGAGGGCACGATGCGCATGCACCGGCTGATGCGCCGGCTGGAGCTGGCCGGCGCCGACCCCAAGACGATGAAGGGCGGCAAGCCCGTGGTCTGGGCCAGCCCGGGCACCGCGGCGGGCATCGGCTTCGAGCTGGGCCTGTGCTGCCACCGCCGCATCGTCGCCGACAACCCCCGCGCCCGCATCGGCCTGCCCGAGATCCGCGTCGGCCTGTTCCCCGGTGCGGGCGGCACCACCCGGCTCGTGCGCATGATGGGCGCCATGGCCGCCGCGCCCTTCCTGCTGGAGGGCAAGATGTCCCCCCCCGACAAGGCGCTGGCCGCGGGGCTGGTCCACGAGGTGGTGCCCGCCGACCGGCTGCTGGACCGGGCGCGGGAGTGGATCCTCTCGGCCCGCCCCGAGGACTGCATCCAGCCCTGGGACCGCAAGGACTACAAGATGCCCGGCGGCACGCCCTATCATCCCGCCGGCTTCCAGGTCTTCGTCGGCGCCGCGGTGATGGTCCACGGCAAGACCCAGGGCGCCTATCCCGCCCCGAAGGCGCTGCTGCAGGCGGTCTATGAAGGGGCGCTGGTGCCCTTCGACACCGCGCTGAGGGTCGAGGCGCGCTGGTTCACCCATCTGCTGATGAACCCCTCCTCCTCGGCGATGATCCGCTCGCTCTTCCTCAACAAGGAGGCGCTGGAGAAGGGCGCGGTCCGCCCCGCGGGAATCCCCGACCAGAGGGTCGCGAAGCTCGGCATCCTCGGCGCGGGGATGATGGGCGCGGGAATCGCGCTGGTCTCGGCACAGGCGGGCATCGAGGTGGTGCTGATCGATCAGACGCAGGAGGCGGCCGACCGCGGCAAGGCCTATTCGGAAGCCTACATGGACAAGGGGATCCAGCGCGGCCAGGCGACGCCCGAGAAGAAGGCCGAGGTGCTCGGCCGGATCACCGCCACCACCGACTACGCCGCGCTGGCGGGGGCGGACCTGGTCATCGAGGCGGTGTTCGAGGATCCCGAGGTGAAGGCCGATGTCACCCGCCGCGCCGAGGCGGTGATCGGCGCCGACTGCATCTTCGCCACCAACACCTCGACCCTGCCGATCACCGATCTTGCCGGGGCAAGCCAGCGCCCGGACCAGTTCATCGGCATCCATTTCTTCTCGCCGGTCGAGAAGATGATGCTGGTCGAGATCATCCGCGGCCGCAAGACGGGCGACCGGGCGGTGGCCAAGGCGCTCGACTATGTGCGCCAGATCCGCAAGACACCGATCGTGGTCAATGACGCGCGGTTCTTCTATGCCAACCGCTGCATCATCCCCTATGTCAACGAGGCCGCGCGGATGGTGGCCGAGGGGGTGGAACCCGCGCTGGTCGAGAATGCCGCGCGCCAGCTGGGCATGCCCGTGGGCCCGCTGCAGCTGACCGACGAGACCTCGATCGATCTCGGGGTCAAGATCGCCAGGGCCACCAGGGCCGCGCTGGGCGATGCCTATGACAACCAGGACGCCGACAGCGTGCTGTTCTTCCTCTACGAGGCCGGGCGGCTCGGCCGCAAGGCCAAGGCGGGGTTCTACGAATATGACGAGAAGGGCAAGCGGCTGCGCATCTGGCCCGGCCTGCGCGAACGCTTCCGCCGCGACGGCCCCCAGCCCCCGGTGGAGGAGGTCAAGAACCGCCTTGCCATGATCCAGGCGCTGGAGGCGGTGCACGCCTTCGAGGAAGGCGTGCTGACCGACATCCGCGAGGGCGATGTCGGCGCCATCCTCGGCTGGGGCTTCATGCCATGGTCGGGCGGGCCGTTCAGCTGGCTCGACATGCTGGGCCCGAAACGCGCGGTGGCGATCTGCGAGGATCTCGCCGCCCGGCACGGCCCGCGCTTCGCCCCGACCGCGCTGCTGCGCGAGCTGGCCGAGCGCGGCGAGACCTTCTATGGCCGCTTCACCGCCCGCCAGAAGGCCGCCTGAACCGATCCGCCCCGCCCGCGGCGATGACCGGGCGGGGCGGCCGGCCGCCGCGGGCAGGGCCGCGGGTGCCGCACGCCGGGGCCCTTCCCGACCGCCGCCGGCATGCTAATCCTTGTGTCAGGACAACAGGATTTGCACGGGGAGGAGACGCCGATGCGCGATCTCATGCAGGACTGGCCGCTGCGGGTCAGCACGATCATCGACCACGCGGCCAAGTATCATCCGAAACGCGCCATCATCAGCCGCGATGTCGACGGGACGATCCGCCGCAGCGACTGGGCCGGAATCCGGCATGGCGCGCTGCGCGTCGCCCAGGCGCTGCAGCGCCTCGGCATCCGGCCCGGCGATACGGTGGGCGTCATGGCCTGGAACACCGCGCGCCATCTCCAGATCTGGTATGGCGTGTCCGGCGCCGGCGCGGTGCTGCACACCCTGAACCCGCGCCTGTTCGCCGAGCAGCTGGTCTACATCATCAACCATGCCGAGGACCGGATCCTGATGGTCGATCCCGACCTTCTGCCGGTGATCGAGCGCATCGCCCCGCAGCTGCCCCGCATCGAGCGGGTGATCGTGCTGGCCGACCGCGCCGCGATGCCCCGCACCACGCTGCCCGAGGTGCTGAGCCACGAGGAGCTGCTTGCCGGGGCCGATGGCGATTTCGCTTGGGTCCCGGTGGACGAGCGCGACGCCTGCGGGATCTGCTACACCTCCGGCACCACCGGCCGGCCGAAGGGCGTGGTCTACACCCACCGGTCCAACGTCCTGCACGCGCTGGCGGCCAATTCGGCCGACATGATCGGGCTGTCGTCATGCGACGTGGTGATGCCGGTGGTGCCGCTGTTCCATGCCAATGGCTGGGCGCTGGCCTATTCGGCGCCGATGGCCGGGGCGGGGATGATCATGCCCGGCCGCGACCTGACCCCGGCGGCGCTGCACGAGATGCTGGAGATGGGCGCCACCGTCACCGCCGCCGTGCCGACCATCTGGCTGGCGATGCTGCAGCATCTGCGCGCGGGGGGCCTGCGCTTCTCGACGCTGAAGCGGGTGATCATCGGCGGCTCCTCCTGCCCGCGGGCGGTGATCGAGGCCTTCCAGCGCGACTATGGCGTGCAGGTGATCCACGCCTGGGGGATGACCGAGACCTCGCCGCTGGGCACCGCGGCGACCTTCACCCCCGAGATTGCCGCGCTGGACGAGGAGGGGCGCCTCGACGCCCAGACCTCGGTCGGCCACCCGCCCTTCACCGTCGATCTGAAGATCGTCGATGACGCCGGCGCCGAACAGCCCTGGGACGGCCGCACCCAGGGCCGGCTGATGATCCGCGGACCGGGGGTGGTGCGCCGCTATCTGAAGGGCGAGGCCGACGCGGCCGATGCGGAAGGCTGGTTCGACACCGGCGACATTGCCACCATCGACGCCAACGGCTATGTCCGGATCACCGACCGGTCGAAGGATCTGATCAAGTCCGGGGGCGAATGGATCAGCTCGATCGAGCTCGAGAACTGGGCCGTCGCCCATCCGCAGGTGGCCGAGGCTGCCGCGATCGGCGTCGCCCATCCCAAATGGGGCGAACGGCCGGTGCTGGTGGTGGTGCCGGTGCCGGGCACCAGCCCCTCGCGCGAGGAGATCCTCGCCCTGGTCGCCAAGCATGTCGCGAAATGGCAGGTTCCCGACGACGTGATCTTCATGGAGGAGCTGCCCCACACCGCCACGGGCAAGATCTCGAAGCTGGATCTGCGCCGCCGTCTGGCCGAGATGAACTATGCGCTGAGCGCCTGACCCGCGGGCGGGCGGAATGCCCCGCGCCGCGCCCCGGGGCGGGGGCGCGGCGATGAGCCTTGCCGCCCTGCCCCGCATCCCCCGGCGGCGCGCGACCGTGGTTCCCTGCTATGCCGGCCGGGCATGGCCGCTTCTGCGGCTGATGCTGGGGGGGCTGTCGCTGGTCGTGCTGACGCTGGGCATCTGGCGGTTCTGGCTGCGCGCCCGGCTGCGGCGGCACTACTGGTCGGCGATCCGCATCGCCGGACAGCCGCTGGAATTCACCGGCACCGGGGCCGAGATGTTCCTGGGCTTCCTGATCGCGGTGATCGTGCTGGCGGTCGTGCTGGGGCTGGCCAACCTGGTCCTGGGCTTTCTGGGGATGGCCTATCTTCCGGCGCTTGGCGGATTCAACCTGTCGATCCTGGGCGCGGTGCCGCTGATGTATCTGGCCAGCTACCGCGCGCGGCGCTACCTGATGGCGCGCACCCGCTGGCGCGGGATCCGCTTCGGCATGACCCCGGGGGCGGCGGGCTACACGGTGCGGGGCCTTGGCTACCTGTTTCTGGCGGCGGCGACGCTGGGCCTTCTGGTGCCGCTGATGGATTTCCGGCTGCGCAAGTTCGCCCTCGACCGGACATGGTTCGGCGACCTGCGCTTCACCCAGGAAGGCAGCTGGCTGGGCTTCCTGCGGCCATGGCTGTGGGCCTGGCTGCCGCTGGCGGCCGCGGGGCTGGCGGTCGCGGGGCTGGCGGAATGGGAGGCGCCGGGCTGGCCGGCCCTGGCGCCGGTCGCGGTGATCGGCGCCCTGGCGGGAGGGCTCGGGCTGGTCAACTATCGGGTCGCCGCGCGGCGCTATGCGATCTGCCACACGCGGCTGGGTCAGGGGGTGCGCTTCGCCTCGGCGCTGCGCACGCGGCGGGTGATCGGCATCGCCTGCGCCGGGGCGCTGCTGGTGGCGCTGATCATGCTGCTGGTGCTGGCGCTGGTCTCGGGGGCGCTGTGGGCAATCGCCGCCATGCTGGGCGCGGGCGACGTGCTCTCGGCGCCGCTGCGGCCGGACGGCGCCGGCCTGCCGGGGGATGCCCGCGGCCTGGCGCTGGCGGGGGCCGGCGTGGCGCTCTATCTCATCGCCACCATCGCCGGATTCGCGCTGGCCGAGGTGCTGATCTTCCAGCCGCTCGTGCAGTATCATGTCGAGACGCTGACCATCTCGGGCGCGGGCGAACTCGACGATGCGCTGCAGCGCCCGCCCGATGCGATGCCCGAGGCGGGCGGGCTTGCCGATGTGCTGGATGTCGGAGCGGGGATCTGATGGCCACGGCACTGGAACGCTATGCGCTGCTCGAGGCCCCCGGCGTCTGGTTCGACGGCCGGTCGGCCCGGCCGCACGAGGTGATCGTGCGCTTCGGCGAGGCGACGCTGATCCTGCTGGGGCCGGGCGATCTGCCGGTGGCCCACTGGGCGCTGGCCAGCCTGCGTGCCCTGCCCGGGCAGGGGGCGGGAATGATGGTCCTGGTTCCCGACGCGGACAGCGACGAGCGGCTGACCATCGGGGATCCCGACATGATCGCCGCCATCCGGGCGGTCTGCCCCGAGCTGGAACGCCCGCGCGCGGCGCCGGGCACGCGGCGGCGGCTGGCGCTGTGGGGGGCGGGCGCGGTCGCGGCGGTGCTGGCGATGGTCTTCCTGCTGATCCCGATGCTGGCCGAGCGGCTGGCGCCGATGATCCCGCCCGCGCGCGAGGAGGCGCTGGGCCGCGCGGTGATCGGCCAGCTGCAGCAGCTGCTGGCGCGGACGGGGGCGCCGGCCGCGGAATGCACCGACCGCGCCGGCCGCGCCGCGCTGGCGCGGCTGCGCGGACGCCTCGCGCGCCATGCCCCGACCCATGTCCCGATCCGGCTGACGGTGCTGGACCATCCGATGGTCAACGCCGTCGCCCTGCCCGGCGGGCATGTCGTGCTGATGCGCGGGCTGATCGAACAGGCGACCGGCCCCGAGGAGCTGGCCGGCGTGATCGCCCACGAGATCGGCCATGTCATGCATCGCGACCCCACGCGGCTTGCGCTGCGCGCGGTGGGCACGGCGGGGCTGGTGGGGCTTCTGATCGGCGACCTGGTCGGCGGCACCGCGGTGGCGGCGCTGGCCGATGCGCTGATCCGGGCCAGCTATACCCGCGAGGCGGAGGAGGCCGCCGATACGGCCGCGCATCGCATCATGGCCGATGCCGGGCTGCCGCTGGAACCGCTCGCCGACTTCTTCGCCCGCATCGGCGTGCAGCGGCAGCGCCCGACGGGGTTCCTGGCCCATCTGGCCACCCATCCCGACCCGGCGGCCCGGGCCAAGGCGGCACGCGCGGCCGACCGGCTGGCCGGGGCGCCGTTCCGCCCGGCGTTGAGCGACAACGAATGGGTGGCCCTGCGGGGCATCTGCGAGGGCTGACCGCCACGCTCAGCCGGGCATGGTCACCACCACGCTGCCGCGCTTGCGGCCCGAATCGGCGATGGCGTGGGCCTCATCGATGCGGGCAAGCGGCAGCCGCGCCCCGATCAGCGGGCGGAAGCGGCCCGCCGCGACCATCTCGACCAGCGCGCGCAGATGTTCCGCCCGCTCGGGCGCCGCGCCGGTCAGCACCCGGATGCCATGCCGGCGCCCCACCAGCCCCGCCCCCAGCATCTGCGGCAGGCTGGTGACAATGGGCACGAGCCGTCCCCCCGGGCGCACCAGCCGGGCGAGCGCCGACAGCGGCGCCGCCCCCACGGTGTCGAACACCACATCGAAGCCGCGCGGCCACGCCGCGACGGCTGCCGCACGGTGATCGATGGTCGCCTCCGCCCCCAGGCCGCGCACCAGACCGGCATTGCCGCCGCTGGTCACGCCGGTGACCCGCGCGCCATGCGCCGCGCCGATCTGCACCGCGGCCGAGCCCACCGCGCCCGAGGCCCCCACCACCAGCAGGCTCTCGCCCGGCGAGAGCCGGGCGCGCTCGATCAGGAAGTGCAGCGCCGTGGCGCCCCCGAAGGCGAGCGCCGCCGCCGTCGCATCCTCCACCGCGTCGGGCAGCACGGCCAGCGCCGAACGGGCCGGCCGCACCGCCAGCTCGGCATGCCCGCCCAGCGCGCCGCCGGCATAGGCGACGACCCGCTGGCCGGGCCTCGGCGCCGCGACGCCCGGCCCCACCGCCACGACGCGGCCGGCGAACTCGGTCCCCAGAACCGGATTGCGCGGCCGCCGCAGCCCGAACATCGCCCGCGCGATCAGTCCGAAGCCGCGGGGGAAGCGCGCGGCGCGGATGCGCGCATCGGCGGCGCTGACGGTGGTGGCGGCAACGCGGATCAGCACCTCGCTCGCGCCGGGCACCGGGTCGGGCCGCTCGGCCACCCTCACCACCTCCGGCCCGCCATAGCGATGAACGACGGCGGCGCGCATGGCAGCCCTCCCGTGCCGATCCGCGCCAGTGTGGACGCGCCCGGGGCGGCGCACAACCCCCGATCGCGCTTGACGTTGCCGGGCCGCCCCGCCACCTATCCACCGATCAGGAGAGCACATGCGCCGCAGCCCGCCCCCCTTTGCCGCCCATGAATGGCTGATCGCCTGGCGCTATCTGCGCGCGCGCCGGCGCGAGGGCGGGGTCAGCGTGATGACCTGGATCAGCCTGATCGGCATCGCCCTGGCGGTGTTCGCGCTGATCGCGACGCTGGCGGTGCGCACCGGCTTCCGCACCGAATTCGTCGGCACGGTGCTGGGCGCCAACGCCCATGTCGCCATGATCCGCTTCGAAGGCGGGCGCCCCGCGCCGATCGCCGATTTCGACGCCCGGGCCGCGGCGCTGCGCGCGGTGCCGGGGGTGGTGCGTGCCGCGCCGCTGGTGCGCGGGCAGGTGATGGCCACCGCCAACGGGCGCAACACCGGTGTCGAGATCTATGGCGAACGGCCCGGGGATGTCGCCACGCTGCCGCTGATCGCGCGGCCGAAATGGTCCGCGGGCGACCTTTCCATGCTGGGCGAGGGGGTGGCGGTCGGCGAGGGTGTCGCGCGCCAGCTGGGCCTGTTCCTGGGCGACACCATCACCCTGATCTCGCCCGAGGGCGCCTTCACCCCCTTCGGCCGGTCGCTGCGCGTCAACGCCTACCGGGTCGTCTACATCTTCCGCGCCGGGCGCTATGACATCGACAACACCCGCATCTACATGCCGCTTGCCGCGGCGCAGGAATTCCTGAACCACGACGGCACGGTGGACCAGATCGAGGTGATGGTCGCCGATCCCGACGCGGTGGGCGACCGCCGCGACCCCGGACCGATGGACCGCGCCCTGGCCGCCGCCGCGCCGGGCCTCGAGCCCTGGACCTGGAAGGACAGCTCGGGCGCCTTCCTCGACGCGCTGACGCTCGAGGACAACGTGATGTTCGTGGTGCTGTCGATCCTGGTTCTGGTCGCGGCGCTGAACATCACCTCGGGGCTGGTGATGCTGGTGCGCAACAAGGGGCGCGACATCGGCATCCTGCGCACCATGGGGCTGACCGAAGGGGCGATCCTGCGCATCTTCTTCCTGTGCGGGGCGCTGGTGGGCGTGGCGGGAACCGCGGCGGGGGTGGTTCTGGGAACCCTGTTCGCGACCTATATCGACCCGATCTTCGCCGCCTTCACCGCGCTGTCGGGCGGGGGCTGGGATCCGGCGAAATACGGGCTCAGCCAGCTGCCGGCGCGGCTGGTATGGTGGGACGTGCTGCGCGCGGCGGGGCTGTCGCTGGGGCTGTCCTTCCTGGTGACCCTGTTCCCCGCCCGCCGCGCGGCGCGGATGAACCCGGTGGAGGCGCTGCGCTATGAGTGATCCGGTGCTGGCGCTGGCCGGGGTCAGCCGCGTCTACAACCCCGGCCAGCCGGCCGAGGTGCGGGTGCTGTGCGGGGTCGATCTGGCGCTGGCGCCGGGCGAGGTGGCCGGGCTGGTCGCCCCCTCGGGGGCGGGGAAGTCCACGCTTCTGCACATCGCCGGCCTGCTCGACCGCCCCGATGCCGGCACGGTGGCGATCTGCGGGCGCGACATGACGCGCGCCGGCGACGGCGAACGCACCCGGGTGCGCCGCGACGAGGTGGGTTTCGTCTACCAGTTCCACCATCTGCTGCCGGAATTCAGCGCGCTGGAGAATGTCGCCCTGCCCCAACGCGCGGCGGGCCGGTCACGCCGGGAGGCGGAGACGCGCGCGCGGGCGCTTCTGGCGGCGGTGGGGCTTGCCGCCCGCGCCGGTCACCGGCCGGCCGAGCTGTCGGGGGGCGAGCAGCAGCGGGTGGCGATCTGCCGGGCGCTGGCCAACCGGCCGCGGATCCTGCTGGCCGACGAGCCGACCGGCAATCTGGACCCGGCGACGGCCGAGACGGTGTTCGCGCTGCTGGCCGGCCTGGTGCGCGAGACGGGGATGGCCGCGCTGATCGCCACGCACAATCTCGGCCTCGCGGCGCGGATGGACCGGGTGCTGCGCCTGGAGGCGGGGCGGATCCGCCCCGGCTGAGCGGGTTCAGATCCCGGCCAGCAGCCCCGCCAGCCGGTCGACCGCCGCCTCGGGGCTCATCTCCTCGGATTCGCCGGTGCGGCGGCTGGTGATCTCCACCTTGCCGGCCGCCAGCCCGCGCGGCCCCACCGTGACCCGCCAGGGCAGGCCGATCAGGTCCATGGTGGCGAACTTGGCCCCGGCGCGTTCGTCGCGGTCGTCATAGAGAACCTCGATCCCCCGCCCGGTCAGCCCGCGATACAGCCCCTCGCAGGCCGCATCCGCCGCCGCGTCCCCCTGCTTCAGGTTGACGATGCCCACGGTGAAGGGCGCGACACTCTCGGGCCAGATGATGCCGCGATCGTCGTGATGGGCCTCGATCAGCGCGCCGACCAGCCGGCTGACCCCGATGCCGTGGCTGCCCATGTGCACGGGGCGGCGGTCGCCCTCGGGGGTGGTGACCAGCGCGCCCATCGGTTCGGAATACTTGGTGCCGAAATAGAAGATCTGCCCCACCTCGATGCCGCGGCCGACGCGGCGATGGGCCTCGGGCACCTGGGCGGCGAAGGCGGCCTCGTCATGGGTCTCGTCGGTTCGGGCGTAGAGCGAGGTGAACTCCGCGCAGATCGCCGCCACGGCGTCGCGGTCGTCATAGTCGATCTCGCGCCGGCCCAGCTTCAGCCCCGCGACGCGGTCGTCATAGAAGACCTGGGATTCCCCGGTCTGGGCGAGGACGAGGAATTCGTGGGTGTCGTCGCCGCCGATCGGCCCCGAGGCGGCGCGCATCGGGATCGCGGTCAGCCCCATGCGTTCATAGGTGCGCAGATAGCTGACCATGTGGCGGTTGTAGGCGTGCAGCGCATCCTCGCGCGTCAGGTCGAAATTGTAGCCATCCTTCATCAGGAATTCGCGGCCGCGCATGACCCCGAAGCGGGGGCGGATCTCGTCGCGGAACTTCCACTGGATGTGGTAGAGCGTCAGCGGCAGGTCGCGATAGCTGGTGACATGGGCGCGGAAGATGTCGGTGATCATCTCCTCGTTGGTCGGCCCGTAGATCAGGTCGCGGCCATGGCGGTCGCGGATGCGCAGCATCTCCTGCCCGTAATCGTCATAGCGCCCCGACTCGCGCCACAGCTCGGCAGGCTGCAAGGTGGGCATCAGCAGCGGGATGTGCCCCGCGCGCTGCTGTTCCTCATGCACGATGCGTTCGATGTTGCGCAGCACGCGATAGCCCAGCGGCAGCCAGGAATAGATGCCCGCGGCCTGCTGGCGGATCATGCCCGCGCGCAGCATCAGCCTGTGCGAGACGATCTGCGCCTCGGCGGGCGTCTCCTTCAGCACCGGCAGGAAATAGCGGGTCAGGCGCATCTGTGGCTCTCCGGCAAGCGGTCGGGACGGGCTGCGCTCCCTCTAGGACATGGCGGGCAGCCGCGCAACACGGCAGCGGCGCCGTTCAGCCCCCGAGCTGCAGCACCGGTTCGAGGCCCATCGCGCGGGCCAGCGCGGCGAGGCGCTTCTCGACCACCTCGCCGGCCAGCTCGTGCATCATCGGCCCCAGCACCAGCACCAGCCGCCCATCCTCGACCGCGATCGGCGCATCCTCGAGCGCGGCCGGCGCCGAGCCCGAGATCATCGCGCCAAGGCGCATCGCGCGGCCCAGCCGCTCGGCCGCGACGCGCGCCCGCTCGTCGATGAGCGCCAGGAGCCTGCCGTCGGGCCGCCCGCCGCCATAGCGGTAGGACAGCGCCAGCCCGATGAACACCCGCCCCGGATGATCGATGCCGGCGATCGAGGCGCGGATCACCGTCTCGAACCCCATCTCGGCGCGGAAATCGGGATGACCCCGCCAGTTGACGTCGTGCAGCAGGCAGGCGGCCTCGGCCAGCCTGAGCATGCCGGCATCCTCCCCCGCCCCGATCAGCGGGCGCAGCCAGGCGAACAGCTGCGCCCCGAAGCCCGGAAACCGGGCGTGGCGCGATTCCAGGAACCGGCAGGCCTCGATCAGCGGATCGCGCATCCGCGCCCGGGGGGTCATCTTCTCCCACAGGATCCCCTCGCGCAGGCCATAGGCGGACAGGGTCACGCGATCGGGACGCAGGGTCTTCAGAAGCCCGATCATCACCCGGGCATTCAGGGGCAGCAGCGGCGCGCGGGATGCCGACACCCCCCAGCGCTGGGCAAGCTCGGCCGGGGTGCATTCGGCCACCCGGCGCGCGGTGCGCATGAGCGCGGCGGGTTCCATGTGGTAGTCCTGCAGCACCGGCAGCGGATAGGCGGTCTTGCGCATATGCGCCCGGCCCAGCGCGCGCCAGGCGCCGCCCACCAGGAAAAGCTCGGGCACCGGGCCGGCGAGCTCCTCCCACGCCCTTGCCAGCACATCGCGCACATGGCGGTTCAGCGCCGGCCCCGACAGCCCCAGATCGCGCAGCGGGAAGGGCCCCAGCGGCGTGGTCACCGTGCCGCGCACGGCCCCCCGGGACAGGCGGGCAAGCTCCATCGAGGCGCCGCCGGTATCGGCAACCACCCCCTCGGCGTCGGGCCGGCCGACCAGCACCCCCTGCGCCGACAGCCGCGCCTCGTCCTCGCCCGAGGCGATGCGCACGCGCAGGCCGGTCTCGCGCTCCACCTCGGCCAGGAATTCGGCGCCATCGCTGGCCTCGCGCACCGCGGCGGTGGCCACCGCCTCCAGCGCGCCCACCCGCATCCTCTCGGCCAGCGCGGCGAAGCGGCGCAGCGTTGCCAGCGCCCGGGCGCGCCCCTCGGGGTTCAGCGTGCCGCGCCCGGCCAGGCCCTGCCCCAGCCCGCACAGCACCTTCTCGTTGAAGAAATAGGCGGGGCTGCGGGCATTGCCGTCGAACACGACCAGCCGGACCGAATTCGAGCCGACATCGATCACCGCCACCCGCCGCGCGGCGGGTCCGATGGTCGCGAAGGACCGCGTGCGGCCGAACAGGCCCGTCTGATCCGCCACGCCCCAGCCTCTCGTCGGTTCGCGTCGCGGGCAGGCTTGGCACGGCCCGCCGCCGCGGTCAACCGCGCAGCCGCGCCCGGCGCCCTTGACCCCGCGCGCCGGTCGTGGCCCCCTGCATCCCCGGGGCGCGGAGGAGGGGGCGATGGCGCGCGCGACACTCACGATCGACCTCGACGCGGTGCAGGCCAACTGGCGCGCGCTGGACGCCCTGTCGGGGCCGGCCACGGCGACGGCGGCGGTGGTGAAGGCCGATGCCTATGGCTGCGGCGCGGCGCGGGTCGCCCCGGCGCTGATGCGCGCGGGCTGCCGGCATTTCTTCGTGGCGCTGGCCGAGGAGGGGGCGGAGCTGCGCGCGGCGCTGGGCGCGGGGCCGGAGATCTTCGTGCTGTCGGGGCCGATGGCGGGGGATGCGCCGCTGTTGCGCGAACATGCGCTGATCCCGGTGGTCAATTCCGAGGAACAGCTGGCGCGGCACCGTGCCGAGCTTGCCGGCCAGCCCTACGCGGTTCAGCTCGATACCGGCATGAACCGGCTGGGGATGGACGGGCTGAGCCTGGCGCGCGCGGCGCTGGGGCTGAACATGGCCCGCCCCCGGCTGGTGCTCAGCCATCTGGCCTGCGCCGACAGCCCCGCCCATCCGATGAATGCCGCGCAGCTGGCCGCCTTCGCCGCCATGGCCATGGCCCTGCCCGGCGTTCCCCGCAGCCTGGCCGCCACGGGGGGCATCCTCATGGGACCGGCCTTCCATTTCGAGATGACCCGCCCGGGGATCGGGATCTATGGCGGGCTGCCCTTCGCCGGGGCGCGGCCGGTGGTCTCGCTGGCGCTGCCGGTGCTGCAGCTGCGCGACGTGATGCCGGGCCAGACGGTGGGCTATGGCGCGGCCTGGACGGCCGAGCGCCCCAGCCGGGTGGCGATCCTGGCCGCCGGCTATGCCGACGGGCTGATGCGGGCGCTGGGCGGGCGGGCGTGCGCCTTCGCGGCGGGGCGGCCCTGCCCGGTGATCGGGCGGGTGTCGATGGACATGATCGCGATCGACGCCACCGGAATCGACCCGATGCCCGCCACGGTTGAGATCCTGGGACCCCATCAGGGCATCGACGCGCTGGCCGAGGCCGCGGGCACGATCGGCTACGAGATCCTGACCGCTCTTGGCAGCCGCTACGCCCGCCACTACAAGGGCGGCGAGGGCTGAAGCCGGGGGTGATGGTGATCCTGACTGCCGCGACCGGATTTCTTGCCGCGATCGGGCGCGCCGCGATCGCGCTGTGCGCGGCTACCGGCGCGCTGGTGATTTTCGCCGCGCAGGCCGTGGCCCATGCCTTCGCCCCGCCGCTCTATCCCGGCGAGCTTGCCCGCCAGCTGATCCGCATCGGCTATTTCTCGCTGCCGGTGGTGGGGCTGACGGCGCTGTTCACCGGCGGGGCGCTGGCGCTGCAGATCTATGCCGGGGGATCGCGGTTCAATGCCGAGGCGGTGGTCCCCTCGATCGTGGCGATCGGCGTGGTGCGCGAGCTGGGCCCGGTGCTGTGCGGGCTGATGGTCGCCGGGCGGGTCGGCGCCTCGATCGCCGCCGAGCTTGGCTCGATGCGGGTGACCGAACAGATCGACGCTTTGGTCACCCTGTCCACCAACCCGATGAAGTTCCTGGTCGCGCCCAGGGTGGTGGCCGGCACCCTGGCGCTGCCGCTGCTGACCGCGGTCTCGGACATCATCGGCGTGATGGGCGGCTATCTGGTGGGCACGGGGCGGCTCGGAATCTCGCCCGGAAACTACATCCAGAACACGATCAACTATCTCACCACCGGGGACATCGTCTCCTCGCTGGTCAAGGGGGCGGTGTTCGGCTTCATCATCGCCGTGGTGGGCTGCCATCAGGGCTACAATTCCCGGCGCGGCGCCCAGGGCGTGGCGCAGGCCACGCGCAACGCGGTGGTCGCCGCCTCGATCCTGATCCTGGCGGCGAACTATCTGCTGACCGAGGTGTTCTTCAGCACATGACCACGGCCAGGATCAGCCTCAGGGGCGTCACCAAGGCCTTCGGGGCCAAGCGCGTGCTGCGCGGCGTCGATCTCGACATCCAGCCCGGGGAAAGCTGCGTGATCATCGGCGGTTCGGGCACCGGCAAGTCGGTGATGCTGAAATGCATCATCGGGCTGGTGCGCCACGATGGCGGGCAGATCCTGATCGACGGCCAGCCGATGGACGCCCGCCGGCGCGAGGCGTTCCTGCGCCATTTCGGCATGCTGTTCCAGGGCGGCGCGCTGTTCGACAGCCTGACCGTGTGGGAGAATGTCGCCTTCCGCTTCCTGCGCGGGGCCGAGCGTCTGCCCCGGGCGCGGGCGCGGGCGCTGGCGGTCGAGAAGCTGGCCCGGGTCGGGCTGGATGCCGCGACCGCCGATCTCTATCCCGCCGAACTGTCGGGCGGAATGCAAAAGCGCGTGGGCCTCGCGCGCGCCATCGCCACCGATCCGCAGGTGATCTTCTTCGACGAGCCCACCACCGGGCTGGATCCGATCATGGCCGATGTCATCAACCGCCTGATCCGCGAGATCGTGGTCGAGATGGGCGCCACCGCGATGACCATCACCCACGACATGACCAGCGTGCGTCGCATCGCCGACCGTGTCGCCATGCTGCATGACGGGGTGATCCAGTGGACGGGCCCGGTGGACGAGATCGACCGCACCGACAACCCCTATGTCCACCAGTTCGTGAACGGCCTGCCCGAGGGGCCGATCGCCACGCTGCGCTGATCGCGCGGCTTCCATTTCGCCGCCGGTCCTGCCATGCAGGGCACGGTTCGAGACCGGGAATGCGGCATGGCCAAGGCTGGCGCACAGTTTCACTGTTCGGCCTGCGGGGCCGTCCACGCCAAATGGGCCGGGCGCTGCGAGGCCTGCGGCGCCTGGAACAGCATCGTCGAGGAGACCGGCCCCACCACCGGCCCCGGCGGCCGGGCGCTGGGCCGCCGGCGCGGCAGGGGGATGACCCTGACCGCGCTTTCCGACCCCGAGCCGCCCCTGCCGCGGGCGCGTTCGGGCATCGACGAGCTGGACCGCGTGCTGGGCGGGGGGCTGACCCCGGGTTCGGCGATCCTGGTCGGCGGCGATCCAGGGATCGGCAAGTCCACCCTGCTGCTGCAGGCCGCGGCAGCCTTCGGAAAGGCGGGGCTGGCGCCGATCTATGTCTCGGGCGAGGAGGCGGCGGCGCAGGTGCGCATGCGCGCCCACCGGCTGGGGCTGGACGGCGCCCCGGTCAGGCTGGCGGCCGAAACCAGCCTGCGCGAGATCCTGACCACGCTGGAGGGGGAGCGGCCGGGCCTTGCCGTGATCGATTCGATCCAGACCGTCTGGGCCGACACCGTGGACAGCGCCCCGGGATCGGTCACCCAGCTGCGCGCGGCCGCCCATGAGCTGACCACCTTCGCCAAGCGGCGCGGCGTGTCGGTGATCATGGTCGGCCATGTCACCAAGGAGGGGCAGATCGCCGGGCCGCGGGTGATCGAGCACATGGTCGACACGGTGCTGTATTTCGAGGGCGAGCGCGGCCACCAGTTCCGCATCCTGCGCAGCGTGAAGAACCGCTTCGGCCCGGCCGAGGAGATCGGGGTATTCGAGATGACCGGCGGCGGGCTGGTCGAGGTCGCCAACCCCTCGGCCCTGTTCCTTGCCGAACGCGACCGGCCGGCCTCGGGATCGGTGGTGTTCGCGGGAATCGAGGGCACCCGGCCGGTTCTGGTCGAGATACAGGCCCTCGTCGCCCCCTCGGGGCTGGCCACGCCCCGGCGCACGGTGGTGGGCTGGGACGCGGGGCGGCTGGCGATGATCCTGGCGGTGCTGGAGGCGCGCTGCGCCATCCCCTTCTCGGGGATGGAGGTCTATCTGAACATCGCGGGGGGATTGCGCATCACCGAACCCGCCGCCGATCTTGCGGTTGCCGCGGCGCTGATCTCGGCACGGCAGGACATCGCGCTGCCCGCCGACATGGTGGTGTTCGGCGAGGTGTCGCTGTCGGGGGCGCTGCGCCCGGTGACCCAGGCCGAGGCCCGGCTGCGCGAGGCGGCCAAGCTGGGCTTTTCCCGCGCAATCGCACCTTCGCAGGTGAAGGCGGGCGCGGAATCTGGCATCAGTATCGACCGAATCGCGGACCTGGCCGGATTTGTCGAGGGCGTCTTCGGCTCTTTCGACTGAGGGGGACAGCGCGCATGGAAGGCTTCACCATCGTGGACGGCGTCGCGGCGCTTCTGGTCGCGGTCTCGGCGATCCTCGCCTGGTCGCGGGGATTCCTGCGCGAGATCATGGCGATCCTGGGCTGGGTGGCCGCCGCCGCCGCCGCCTTCTATTTCGCCCCCCAGGCCGAACCCCTGGTGCGCGAGATCCCCTATGCCCGCGAGATCATCGGCACCTCCTGCCAGCTGTCGATCCTGGCCGCCTTCGCCGCCGTCTTCGCCGCCGCGCTGGTGGTGATGTCGATCTTCACCCCGCTGTTCTCGGCCGCGGTCCAGGACAGCCCGCTGGGCAGCATCGACCGGGGGCTGGGCTTCCTGTTCGGCGTCGCGCGCGGCGTGCTGCTGGTGGTGGTCGCGCTGATCGTCTATCAGACCATGGGCCTGAAGCTGGCCGAGATCGACGATTCGCGCACCGTCGGCCTGCTGGCCGATGCGCGCGACCGCCTGCAGGCGGCCATTCCCACCGAGATGCCGGACTGGATCGAGACGCGCTACAACCAGCTCCTGGGCGAATGCGGACCGGCGCCCGCCGCGCCGGCCGCGCGCACGGTCACACCGCCCGCCAGCCAGTGAGGAGGCCCGCCCTGACCTGCCCCCGCGACGACATGGATCACCCGCGCGAGGAATGCGGCGTGTTCGGCGTGATCGGCGTCCCCGACGCCGCGCGCTTCACCGCGCTGGGCCTGCATGCGCTGCAGCATCGCGGGCAGGAGGCGGCGGGGATCTGCGCCTTCTCGCCCGAGGCCGGCTTCAACCTCGAACGCCGGCTGGGCTATGTGCGCGACAGCTTCACCGATCCCGCGGTGATCGCGGCGCTGCCCGGAAACCTGGCCATGGGGCATGTGCGCTATTCGACCGCGGGATCGAAGGGCCACACCGCGATCCGCGACGTGCAGCCGCTGTTCGCCGAATTCGCCATGGGCGGCTGCGCCATCGCCCACAACGGCAACCTGACCAATGCCGAATCGCTGCGCCGCGAGCTGATCGACCGCGGCTCGATCTTCCAGTCGGGATCGGACACCGAATGCATCATCCACCTGATGGCGCGGTCGATCCAGCGTTCGATCCCCGAACGGATGAAGGACGCGCTGCGCCGGGTCGAGGGGGCGTTCTCGGTCATCGCCATGACCCGTTCGCAGCTGATCGGGGTGCGCGATCCGATGGGGGTGCGCCCGCTGGTGCTGGGCCGGATCGGCGCGGGCTGGGCGCTGGCCTCCGAAACCTGCGCGCTGGACATCATCGGGGCCGAGCATGTCCGCGACATCGAGCCGGGCGAGATGGTGCTGATCTCGGAATCGGGCGTGGAGAGCTTCCGCCCCTTCAACCCGGCCCGCCCGCGCTTCTGCATCTTCGAATATGTCTACTTCTCGCGCCCCGATTCGGTGATCGGCGGCCGCTCGGTCTACGAGACGCGGCGCAACATCGGGGTCGAGCTGGCGCGCGAGGCGCCGGTGGACGCCGACATCGTCTGTCCGGTGCCCGATTCCGGCACCCCCGCCGCGATCGGCTTCGCCCAGGAAAGCGGCATTCCCTTCGCCATGGGGATCATCCGCAACCAGTATGTCGGGCGCACCTTCATCGAGCCCACCGCCGAGATCCGCAACATGGGGGTGCGGCTGAAGCTGAACGTCAACCGCGCGATCATCGCCGGCAAGCGCGTCTGTCTGGTCGATGACAGCGTGGTGCGCGGCACGACATCGACCAAGATCCGCGACATGGTCCGCGATGCGGGCGCACGCGAGGTGCATTTCCGCATCGCCAGCCCGCCCACCGCATGGCCCTGCTTCTATGGCGTCGACACGCCCGAGCGGGAGAAGCTGCTGGCCGCGCGGATGAGCGAGGCCGAGATGGGCCGGCATCTGGGGGTCGATTCGCTGCGCTTCATCTCGCTCGACGGCCTCTACCGCGCCTGCGGAGAGGCCGGGCGCGACCCCGCCCAGCCGCAGTTCTGCGATGCATGCTTCTCGGGCGACTATCCGGTGCCCCCCTCCGACGCCGTGGAAACCGGGCGCATCCGCCTGAAGGAGCGGGCATGAGGCCTGCCGCCGCATCCGCGGGCTCTGGCGCGCGCCGCGCCGGCGGTCTATGGGCTGGCGCATGAGCGAGACGACAGACCCCGCCCGGCGAATCGCGCTTGTCACCGGCGCCTCGCGCGGGCTTGGCCGCGCCACCGCCCGCGCACTGGGCGCGCGCGGCTGGCAGGTGATCGCGCTGGCCCGCACCGTGGGCGGGCTCGAGGAGCTCGACGACGCCATCCGTGCCGAGGGCGGCCCCCCCGCCACCCTCGTGCCCGCCGACATCACCGACAGCCCGGCGCTGGCGCGGCTGGGGCTGGCGATCCATCAGCGCTGGGGGCGGCTCGACCTCCTCGTCCACTGCGGCGCCCACGCGCCGCTGATGTCGCCCCTGCCCCATGTGCCCGATCAGGAATTCGACCGCACCATGGCGGTCAACGCCACCGCGACCGAAAGGCTGATCGTCATGGCCGATCCCCTGCTGCGCGCCGCGCCGCAGGGCTGCGCGGCATTCATCGACGACCCGGTCTCGGGCAAGTTCCTCGGCAGCTATGCCGCATCCAAGGCCGCGGCGCGGGCGCTGGTCGAGGCCTGGGCGGCAGAGAACGCGCGCACCGGCCCGCGCGTGGTCCTGCATCGCCCGCGCCCGATGCGCACCGCTCTGCGCGCCCGCTTCTATCCCGGCGAGGATCCGGCCGGGCTTGCGAGCCCGGCGGACGAGGCCGAGGCGCTGCTGGCGGCGCTGGCGATCGACTGACCGTCTGGCAACCGACCGACACCCCTGGCGATCGCCTGCCAGCGGCGCGGCGGTGCGGCGGCTGGCGGCGAGTGGTCGGGGGGCGGATTGAGGTGATCAGGTTGTTTTGTCTGTTCCGAGTGTTTTTGCGATGTGTTTTC
>RFGB01000069.1 GCA_003697125.1 Alphaproteobacteria bacterium | reverse complement strand
TCCACCGCCTCGGCCGCGAAGCGGGCGATCTCGTCCAGGCTGCCAAGGCCGCGATCGACGTCGAGAACCCGGTGATCCTCGGCGCTGCCGCCGAAATAGGCGCGGTCGATCTTGCCCGCCATTTCCTCCAGCGCCGTGACCGAGGCGCGCCTCAGGTCATTGGCCCCCAGCTCGTTGAGCCGTAGGTTCACGGGGTGGAAGAAGGCGCCCGACAGGTCGCGCGGCTGGCGGCTTCCCCGTTCGGCGCGGATGTGATTGGCGAGCGGATGATGGGCAAAGCTGTTCTGCTTGCCCTTCGGCGTGGCGGTGGCCAGCGCGCACGTCAGCGCCTCCAGCCCCTTCTTCGCCAGCGCCCGGTCGCCGGCGAGGTTTTCCACCAGCAAGTCCACGTTGACGCAGGCGTAAAGGTAATAAACGCCCGAGCCGAAGCCCGCCTCGCCGATATGGCCGGCGCCGGAATCCTCCTCGCGGGTCTTGAGGTCGTCCACGGCGGAATACCAGTCATCCTCGGCCATCGCGCGATGGGTGGTGAAGGCATGGGAAACCTGCACCGCCGCCTCGCGGTTATAGTCGGGATCATCGGCCAGCATCCGGCCGAACATGGCGATGTCCACCGCGCCGTCGGCGCGGCGCAGCACCATCTTCTTGATCTCCTTGTCCTCGATCTTCTCGCCCCGCACCAGCCGGTCGGCCAGGTCATGGGCGGCCTGCCATTCCTCGGGCGAGACGAAGGCCAGCGTGGTGGTCAGCGTCGGCTTGCCGTCCTTTTCGGACTCGAGCTTGGAAAAGACCTTGGCCACGGTCTGGGCAGCCGCGCGCGCGGTCTGGGGCGCGGTGCCGTTGGCGATCAGCCGTTCCTCGACCTTCTCGGCGATGCGCTTGGTGCGGGTGCCCCGATGACCGGCGAGGTCCTGCAGAAAATAGGCCGTCTCGCGCACCGCGCGCTTGATGGACTGCGACGACAGCCGCAGCCGCGGATGGCCGCCGATCAGGGCCTGCTTGGGCCGTCCCTGGTCGTCGCGGTTGGGGTTCGACGGCGGATAGGGCACCAGCAGGTGGAACTGGACAAAAACGGTCATGCGGAAGTCTCCTCGGAAACCGGGTCGGCGCCGGGCTGCGGCGCGGCGAAATAGTCGAAGATCCAGCGGCGGCGGGCGGCCTCGCCCCATTCGGGATGGTCCCAGACCAGCAGGTCGGCGGCCAGCCGCGCGACATTGCAGCGCCGCTCGGCCATCACGATGGCGCGGCGCAGCGCGGTGGTGAATTCCTCGCCCTCGGCGCGCATCAGGCGCTGGAAGCGCAGATGCGACATCACCGGATCGGGCCCGCCAAGGCGACGGGCAAGGCTGTGGGCGTCATTCTCGCGCAATTCGGCCAGCACCAGAGCCAGGCGCACCAGCACCCCCGCCTGCGCCAGCCCGAGGCCCAGTTGCCGCGCCAGATCCTGCACCGCCGGCTCGGCCAGTGCAGCCAGGGCATCCGCGCGCCGCAACCGCGCCGCCAGACCCCGCGCCGCGCCGCTGTCGCGATCGGCCAGCTGCGTGCGCCACCAGGCGGCCACCCTTTCGCCGCGATTGGGCTGCTTGCCGGATTCGGTTTCGCTCATGCGCGCCTCCGTTTCGGTTCGGGCGGGGTCAGGCCAAGGGCGTGCCACGCGCCCTGCCCGGCCTTGCCATGACCCGCGAGCGTCGCGGCCAGGTTGCGCCGCGCCTGCACGATGGCCTGCTGACTGCGGATGTCGCGGTCACCGAGCCCCGGCAGCGCATGGGCATCGAAGATCCGCAGCGCGGCGCGGCCAAGATCGTCCAGCCAGGCGCGCGCCACCGCCTCGGGGTCGGAGCCGACAGCTGTCAACTCGGCCAGCCGCGCCTCGAAGGCGCCCTGCGTGCGGGAAAAGAAATCCTCGCGCGCCGCCTCGCGCGCCTCGCCCTCGGCCAGCACCGGCGCCAGCGCGGCGCGGAGCGCCAGCGCAACCTGTTCGGCCGCGCCGACCAGCCCCTCGACCCGCTCGGCCAGCTCGTCGGGCAGGTCCAGAAGCGGCGCGCGGGAATAGGTGAAGTCGCGCGGCTTCATGTTGTCCATCGCCCAGCCCGCCACGATGACCTCGGCATGGGCCTGGCTGCGCTCATGCCAGCTCTCCACCATGACGGCGCGCCGCGCGGTATCGTCCCCCGACGCCCGGCGCGCGACCACGCCCAGCCAGTTGCGATAGCCGAAATGCCCGGCCCGCGGATGCACCGGCAACAGATCGGCCCCCGGCTTGACCCGGTAATGCGGTGTCAGGGGATGCTCCCAGCCGGCATAATTGGTGCCGTAGGGGCGCTGGACGACGCCCGTGATCGCGCCCTCCCCGCCGACCAGGCGCAGGCGGCGCGGCAGGCCGAACAGCGCCTCGGCCGGATGGGCATCCTGCGGAAAGACCTGCTGGCCCTTTTCGGATGTCCGCGTGGGGCGCATCCACGGCAGAACTTCCGGTGCGGCGGGCGCGCCATCGGGCACATTGGCCCAAATGAGCGGCCACAGCCCCTGCCCCGGATCGACCAGCGTCACCATCGGCCCGCCGCCGCGCATCGAGGTGCGGTTGCCCGCACCGCCCGAAGGCGCATGCGCCTGCAGCGTATAAAGCGCCATCGCCGCCAGCGCGGGATCCAGCGCGGGATAACGACCCCGCTTGACCATCAGATCGGCATTGTTGCGGATCGTCTGTCCGCCCGCGCTGTCGATGAACAGCATGTCGGGCGGGTTGGGCGCGGTCACGCCGCGCTCGAACGCCTCGCGATCCTGGCAGAAGCGCGGACCGTCGCCCATGAGTTCAAAGGCCGGGGCAAAGCGGGCCAGGCGGTCGCGCAGCCGGTCGGGATCGGGGGCGCGGCGGTCCTCCCAATCCTCGGCATCGCGCGGGGGATCGGCCAGGAAGACAAGCCCGATCAGCAGCTCCAGGCAGGCGATGTTCAGATCGGGGCGCGGCCAGTCGGGAAAGGCAAGACTGTCATCGGCCATCTGCCACGGCGCGATCACCGTCCGGCTGCCATCCCTGCGGCGAACCGGGATCCAGGCATCATTGACAAGGTTCAGCATCACCCCACCGAACAGGATCACCGGCGCAGGGTCACTTGCACGGCGAAGTCCTGTCAAGCGAATACAAGACCGATTTTCTCATTGTAGAACAATGTCTTGCAGATTTCGTCATTCTCGCCCACCGTCAGGAAGCTGCGCGTGCTGACCAGCCAGTCGGGCAGGCCCTCGGGCGGGGCGCTTTCGGGCAGGTCCAGCCGCGACAGGCGCGCCTGGCTGGCCGAGACCTCGGAAAGCTGACAGCTGTCGACCGACCATTGCCCGCCCGACCAGGGCGCGCCGTCGGGGCGCATCAGCACGAGGATGCGCTGCGGCCGGCCAAGGCGGGTGGGATAGTCCGCATCCCCTGCCCCGCTGGCCCCCGCGCGATAGCCCTGATCCCAGTCGATCCGGTTCTGCGCGGCATGGGCCCTGGCGGCGCCGGCCTGCCCTTCGGCCCGCAGGTCGGCATCTTCCAGCGGCGCAGGCACGGGGCGGCCGTCCTGGGCGGATTCGATCAGGTCGCGCAGGCGCTCGGGCGCGCGGATCTCGCCCGCGGAAAACAGCGCCTGCGCCGTGCGCCACAGGCTGGCCGCGTCATAGACATGGGCGCCCTGCCCCAGCACGGCGCGCGCCCAGTCCGCGCCGTCGACGCGGCCGGGATCGGGCGCCAGCACATGCAGCGCGGGGCCGGGCACGGGACGTTCGGCCGCCGGGCGAAGCTCCATGTGGCGCCACAGGCGGCCCGCGCGCTGGACCAGCGCCGCCATCGGGGCCAGATCGCTGACCATCACGTCGAAATCGAGATCAAGGGAGCTTTCCACCACCTGGGTCGCCACCAGAACCCGCCCCGGCCGGGCCCCGCGGTCCTTGCCGAAGGTGGCAAGCGCCGCCGCCTCGTGCCGCTTGCGGTCGATCAGCGCGAAACGGGCATGCAGGAGATCGGCCGGGACGCCACGGGCGCGCAGGGCCTGGACGGCGGCGATGGCCTCGTCCACCGCGTTGCGGACCCAGACGCAGGCGGCGCCGGCGCGCGCGGCGGCCTGCAGCAGATCCTGCGCCGCTTCGGCATCGGGCAGGCGCTCGACCCGCACCGGACCGCGCGCCGAACCGACCGGCCGAACGGGACGCGGCGGCGCCCCCGTCACCGTCAGGGCGGGATAGGCGGGCGCGTCAAGGTCGGGGCCGGATGCGCGGCCCGCCCCGGCATCGAAGGCGGCCGCCAGACGCGCGCGCAGGGCCCGCGGGACGGTCGCCGACATGAGGATGGCCGAGCCGCCTTGCGCGGCGTGCAGCCGCAGCAGGGTTTCCAGGAGCACGCCCATATAGGGGTCGCCCATCTCGTGCACCTCGTCGACGATCAGGATCTTGTCGGACAGGCCGAACTGGCGCAGGGGCGCGTAGCGCGCCTTGACGGCGGCCAGAAGCGCCTGGTCGATCGTGCCGATGCCGACATTGGCCAGAAGCGCCCGGCGCCGGGAATCGCGCAGCCAGTCGGTGGGCCCGGGCTCGTCCTGGCGGCGTTCCGTGCCAAGCGCCAGATCGCGGTAATCCTCCGACAGCGCCGCCCGGCCATGGGCCAGCGTCAGCGAGGGCGGCGCCCCGAACAGCCGCGGCAAGACCGGCCTCAGGCGGCGGAACATCGCATCCGCCGTCGCCATCGTCGGCAGGGCGACATAGAGCCCGCGCCCCTTGCCCGCGCGCAGCATCCGCCGGGCCAGGATCATCGCCGCCTCGGTCTTGCCCGAGCCGGTCTCGTCCTCGATCAGCGCCAGCATCGGGCCGTCGGGCAGATCGGCACCGGCACAGGCGGCCTGCATCGGGCGCGGGGCAAGGTCGAACAGCCGGGCGTCGGACGGGGCCGGGGGGGTGATGCCGGCCTCGGCAATGGCGCGGCCGGCGCGCCGGCGCGCCGCGTCCAGATAGCTGGCCGGGTCGGCGTGGGGCGGCTCGGCCGGAAACCACGCGGTGTTCGAGCCGATCCAGTCGGCCACGGTCAGAAGCCCGTTCAACCGCCAGGACAGGCGCTTGGCCTCGGCCAGATCGGCAAGGCCGTCGAGCGAGGCTCCGGGCCACAGGGTCAGGAAGGCGTCGATCACGGCCGCGGCGTCGTCCACGGCCTGCGGGCCCGCCGCATCCAGCATCTGCCGCCAGGCGCCACCCGGGCCGGTATTCGCGCGGTTCATGGACAATTCGCGTTCCGGCGGCCGCCCGTGATGCCCGGCCGCCGCCGCGTAGAGCTGCCTGCGCCTTCTGTCCCTGCTGCCCAGGCGCGCGGCCAGACGCGCGTCGTGATGCCACAGCAGCGCCTCGGTGATCTCCCAGTGGCGGAACGCCTGCGGGCGCTCCTCGCGCAGCATGGCGCGGAAGCTGCCGGAAATCTTGCCCAGGTCGTGAAGGGCCGACAGCAGGACCAGCGCCTGTTTCAGCCCGTCGGGAAAGGGCAGGGGCGCGATCAGCGCCTCGGCCACGGCGGCCACGTCGAGCATGTGCAGCACGGCCGGATGCTCGCGCCCCGACGGGTCCGCGCCCTTCCCCGGCCAGTGGCGGCACAGCCTTTCGAAGCTCGACATGGAGGACACCTTCCCGGAGATGCGATCGGACCGGCTGTCCCGGCCGATGTCAACCGGCCGGCCACGAACTGACAGGGACCGCTTCCGGTTCCCGGCCGTTCGGGGCCCTGCGCCTTGCCCGGGCGTCGACCGGGCCGTCCCGGCCGCGCATCGCGGCACCATCCTCCCCGGGCAACGCCCGATCGCGCGACGCCGCGATCCATGCCGGCAGAGCGCGCAGCCGATGACCATGCCCGGCGCCCCCGGGGTCGGGCGGTGGGCGGGCTGCCATGTGGCGGGGCAAGGATGCGCCCGCCGCGCCGCATGGTGGAGGGGGTCTTCCGCCTCGGCGCGCCGGTGCCGCGGGCATGCCACCCGTGGCCGCCTGCCCGGCCGCGCGCGGGCCGGCCGGGCGCATGGGGCGGCCTCAGGCCATGTTCCAGCCGTGACTGACGTTCAGCGCCTGTCCGGTCAGCGCATTGGTGGGGAAGGCGGCGAAGACGAAGGCGATTTCGGCCACGTCCTCGATGGTGGTGAATTCCTTGTCCACCGTCTGCCCCAGCATCACGCGCTCCACGACCTCCTTTTCCGAGATGCCGAGGTCGCGCGCCTGTTCGGGGATCTGTTTCTCCACCAGCGGCGTGCGCACGAAGCCGGGGCAGATCACGTTGGTGCGGATGCCGTGCGGGCCGCCTTCCTTGGCGATCACGCGGGCCAGGCCCAGAAGCCCGTGCTTGGCGGTGACATAGGCGGCCTTGAGCGGCGAGGCCTCGCGCGAATGCACCGAGCCCATGAAGATGATCGAGCCGCCGCCGCGCTTCTTCATCAGCGGCACGACCGCCTTCGAGGTCAGGAACCCGCCGTCGAGATGGATGGAGAGCAGCCTCTTCCAGTCGGCGAAGGGGAAGTCCTCGATCGGATGCACGATCTGGATGCCGGCATTGGAGACCAGCACATCCACCCCGCCCCATTCATCGACCACCCGCTGAACGCCGGCATTGACCTGCGCCTCGTCGGTCACGTCCATGGCGACGCCGATCGCGCTGCCCGGCCCCCGCGCGCTCAGGTCCCTTGCGGTCGCCTCGGCGGCGTCCCCCTTCAGGTCGGCGACCGCAACCTTCGCGCCCGCCGCGACGAAGCGCCTGGCGATGCCCTGCCCGATCCCGCTGGCCGCACCGGTGACGATGCAGATCCTGTCCTTCAGGTCCATGAGATATCTCCTCAGTTCCGGCCGCGAAGCGACCACATTTCCCAAAGCGAGGCTTCGCCGCGCAGGTGATGGATGACCGCAAGCCCGGCATGGCCGATCAGATAGGCCCAGGCCAGATTGGCAAACAGCTTGTGAACGATCTCGAAGGCGCCCGCGGCGGCGGAGGGCGCGGCGAACCACCACAGGGTTCCGGTGGCGGCCATCAGCGTCATCAGCAGAAGCCCGAGCCCGTGAACGGCCGAGGCGAGCGGCGCGTTCTCGTCGTAATGCGGCAGGCGCAGGCGCGTCAGCGCGGCGAGATGCGCGCGCGTGTCGGCCCAGAGCGCCGCGCGCCGTTCGGCGGAAAACCAGGGGAAGAGGGCGCCGTGCTCGGTGCCGACCCGCCGCAGCGCCAGGTTCGCCCAGAACAGCACGATCACCGCCATCGCCGCGAGGCCGACATAGCTGTGGGTGGCGAAGAACAGGTCCCCCGGCTGCGGCCCCCGCGGCCCCTGCATGATCAGGCTCACGCCAAGCTGCCAGATCACCGAAAGCGCCACGCCCATGTGCAGAAGCCGGGTGGCAAGGCCGTGACGCCCTGTCTGGGCCGGAGCATGCAGGGTGTTGTCGGTTTCGGTCATCGCGCAGCCTCCAGATCGTCGTGAACCACGGTTCCCAGCCCCAGCGTCAGGTCGGTCAGGATGTGCACCGCCGAGACCACCTCGCGCACCGGCAGATCGGCCACCGGGGCAAGCGCGTGGTGGAACAGCTCCAGCCGCGCCGGGCCTTCCCATGCGCCCTTCACGGTCACGTCCTCGCACCCGTAGCGCACCAGTTCGCAGATGCGCGGGCTGCAATCGACATGGGGGATGATCTTCAGCAGGAAGGCCGGCGCCTCGACCGCGGCGCGCGCCTGGTCGGCATCGAAGGGGCGATGCTTGTAGCCCATCGTCGCATTGGCGATGCGCAGCGATCCCACGTCGAGCGTGCCGACGAGCGTGTCCTTCTCGACCCGGATGCGCGGCTGCGCGAGCTTCTTGGGAAAGCCCCAGATCTCGCGCCCGCCGGCGATCGGGCTTTCGTCGTCGAGATACATGGCATGGACATAGCCGCCGCGCTGCGCGCCCAGCCGCACCGGGATCACCTGCCCCGATTCGGTATAGTCGCCGAAGCCGGTCGAATCGGGCATGCGGATGAATTCGAACTTCACCAGCGGCTCGTCCACCTCCAGCGGCGCCGGCACCACGGCGCGCAGCGCGTCCATGTCGGTGCGATAGGTGATGACCAGAAACTCCCGGTCGATGAAGCGGTAGGGGCCGGGCGGATAGGCCGGGCTGGTCAGCGGCATCGCGAAGGCGCGCGCGCGCACCTCATCTTCCGTCATGGGGCGTCTCCTTCAGATGCTGCCCGTCGGCAAGGTCGAAGACATGCATGCCGCGCGCGGTGGGGTCATGTTCGGCAAGCAACGGATGGGCAAGACAGCGCGCGACATCCGCCTCGCCCGCCCGCCAGTGCCGGGTCATGGCAAAACGGGAAAAGTCGTAATCCTTGGCGCCCGTCTCGTAGGGCTTGGCGCGATAGATCAGATGGATCAGGGTCAGCGGCCCGCGCGCCGGGGAATCGAGCAGCGGGGCCACCGCCGGATGGGCCTTGAGCGCCTCGGGCAGGGCATCGGCATGGGCGTGCAGCGCGCAGGCCAGGTCGTGCATCTGCCGGGTGCGGTCGGTGATCGCCCGGGTGCGGCTGGAATAGCGGATGTCCTTCTCGCGCGCCTCGACGGTCCAGACCGAATGCGGGACCGGGCCGCGGGCGGAAAACAGGTCCACCTGCCAGATCACCAGCGGCTGATGGTCGGCGCGGGTCTCGACCACCCGCGCCAGCGGCGTGTTGGACATCAGGCCGCCATCCCAGAACCACGCGCCGTCGATCTCCACCGGCGGGAAGCCGGGGGGAAGCGCGCCCGAGGCCATGATGTGCTCCGGCCCGATCCGCCGCTCGGCGCTGTCGAACCACACGAAATTGCCGGTGCCGACATTGACCGCGCCCACCACCAGCCACACCGGGCCATCGTTCAGAAGGTCGAAATCGACGAGTTCGGCGAGCGTGGCGCGCAAGGGGTCGGTGTCGTAGAACCCGACGCGCGCCGGATCGCTCGGCGGCATCAGCGCGGCCGGGGGGATCCGCGGCGTGAAGAATCCCGGCGCACCTGCGGCCAGGGCGACCTGCGGACCGAATGCCTCCATCCCCGGCAGCGCCGATGCCGAGGTGACCCGGCGCCAGAAGGTCGCCAGCCGCTCGACGCGGCGCTCGGGCGGGTTGCCCGCGATGAGCGCCGCATTGATCGCACCGATGGATATGCCCGCAACGATGTCGGGGCGAACGCCCGATGCCTCCAGAGCACAGGCCGCGCCCGCCTGATACGCGCCAAGCGCCCCGCCGCCCTGCAGGACGAAGGCGGTGCGGCAGGACCGGTCCGGGCGCATGCTAGGCGCTCCGCGCGGCTGGCCCGGCGCGCACATCGACGACCGTCCATTCGCCCTCGATCACCTCTCCGGCGCCGGGCTGCCCGCCCCCCTTGGCGGCGCGTTCGCGCAGCACGCGTTCGATCCTTGCCTTCAGCACCCCCCGCGCGGCAAGCGCCAGCGCCGCCGTGCCGATCAGCAGCGGGATGGCGATCAGGGCCGCGAGGCCCAGCATGACCGCCGCAATGGCCGCGCCGATCACGACGACGGCGGTGGTGCGCATCTGATCGAGCATGGTCCTGTCCTCCTTTGCACAGCCCATATGGCGCGGGGTTTCGCCGTCCGGCTGGACGGAAGCTTACATCTCCGTAAGCTCCCCGGCAGGGCGGGCCCGGCATCTTCGCCTCCGGCGGGATCCCGGGGCCCGGCAGGGGCGGGAGCCGGACGGCGCAGCCGGGGACCGCCGGCCCCCGCCTGCGCCGCGCCCGCGCCGGCCCGCGGCGGTCGCCGTCAGGCCGGCTGCTCGGCGCGGTTGCCGAGCGTGACGGTGCGCCCGGTCGGCTTGCCCGCCCGCAGCAGCTCGAGCTCGACCTTGCTGCCCGGCTTGGCGGTCGCGATCAGGCGGGTGAGGTCGCGCGGCCCCTTCACCGTCTGGCCATTGACCGCACGGATCACGTCGCCCCGCTTGAGCCCGGCCTTCGCCGCCGGCGAGTCGGGCGTGACCTCGGCCACCAGCGCGCCCTGCGCCTTCTCGAGCCCGAGGGCGGCGGCGATGTCGTCGCTCACCGGCTGGATCGCCACGCCGAGCCAGCCGCGCTCGACCTGCCCGTCATCGGCGAGATCGGCGATCACCTGTCTGGCGAGGTTCGAGGGCACCGCAAAGCCGATCCCCACCGAGCCGCCGGTGGGCGAGAAGATCGCGGTGTTGATGCCCACCACCTTGCCCTCGGCGTCGAACAGCGGCCCGCCCGAGTTGCCGCGGTTGATGGCGGCATCGGTCTGGATGTAGTCGTCGAAGGGGCCGGCGTGAATGTCACGCCCCAGCGCCGAGACGATCCCGGCCGTCACCGAATTGCCCAGCCCGAAGGGATTGCCGATGGCGATCACGTCCTGGCCCAAGCGCAGCGCGGCGCTGTCGCCCCATTCGACATGGGGCAGGTCGCGCCCCGCCTCGACCCGCACCAGCGCCAGATCGGTGGCCGGGTCGGCGCCGACGACCTTGGCCTGGAGCCGGGTGCCGTCGGCGAGGATGACGGTGATGCTGTCGGCGTGCTCGACCACGTGGCTGTTGGTGACGATGTCGCCCGAGGCGGAGATGATGAAGCCGGTGCCCGCGCCCTTCATCTCCGGCGTCGCGCCGTTCGGCATCATCGGCGGCAGCGGAATGCCGAAGCGGCGCGCGAACTCCTCGAACGGGTTGCCCGGGGGCATGTCGGCGGGGTTGAACCCCGCGGCGGGCAGCTTCTTCGTCACCTCGATGCTGACAACCGCCGGCATCACCCGGGCGACCAGATCGGCATAGCCGCCGGTCTGCGCCGCCAGCGCCTGGGCCGGGCCGGCAACCGGCGGCAGCACCGCGACTGCCGCGCCCCCCATGGCCGCGCCGAGCAACAGCGCGGGGATCAGTTTCGACTTCGAACCGGTCTGCATCATCGTGTCTCCTGCTGTGTCCGACCCCGTGCCACCATGCCCGGGGTCGCCTCGTGGTGACGCAGAGATCGGCGGACAACCTTGCACGCCCACGGCATGAGGATTGCAAATCTGCAATCTGACGGGGGCTCGGCCGTCCCCCTGCCCCGGCGGTCCGGATTGCAGATCTGCAATCGCGCCGTCATCGCCCGGACAGGCGCGCGGTCCAGTCTTGCGGGCGCGCCGCGCGGCAACACGGAACGGGGGGATGTCGAATCCGGCGAACCGGCCTAGGTTTCCGGTGGCCGGTGCCCGGGGCCGCGCGGAAGGAGGGGAAGACGCCATGAGGCTGCTCGTCGTCGAGGATGACCTGACCACCGCCGACTACATCGTGAACGGCCTGCGCGAGGAGGGCCATGTCGTCGATCACCTCACCGACGGGCGCGAGGCGCTGGCCCGCGCCATGGCCGGCGACCATGACGTGCTGGTGGTCGACCGGATGCTGCCGGGGCTCGACGGGCTGTCGCTGGTCAAGGCGCTGCGCGCGGCGAAGGTGACGACGCCGGCGATCTTCCTGACCGCGGTGGGCGGGGTCGAGGACCGGATCGAGGGGTTGCAGGCGGGGGGCGACGACTATCTCGTCAAGCCCTTCGCCTTTGGCGAGCTGTCCGCGCGCATCCAGGCGCTGGCGCGGCGCCCGCCGGCGGCGGTGGAGGAGACGATGCTGCGCGCGGGCGACCTGACCATGGACCTGATCCGCCGCAAGGTGACGCGCGCGGGGGTGGAGATCGAGCTTCTGCCGCGCGAGTTCGCGCTGCTCGAGCACCTGCTGCGCCGCAAGGGCCGGGTTCAGACCCGCACCATGCTGCTCGAGGCGGTGTGGGACATCAGCTTCGACCCGCAGACCAATGTGGTCGAGACCCATATCAGCCGCCTGCGCGCCAAGGTGGACAAGCCCTTCGGGCGCGAGCTCATCAAGACCGTGCGCGGCGCGGGCTACCGGATCGAGGACTGAGGGGTGGCCGCATCCACCCGCCACCGCCTCGCGGCGCTGTGGCGCTCGATGCCGGTGCGGCTGGCGCTCGGGCTGGTGGCGCTGTTCGCGCTGGTCAGCGCGCTGTCGCTCGGCGCGGCCTATGTGCGCATCCGCGCAAGCCTCGCCGCACAGATCGCGGCCAGCATCGATCAGCAGGTGGCCGGTTTCCGCGTCACCGACGATCCGGCCACGCTGGCCGCGCTGGTCCGCGCCGAGGCGGCGGCGGCCGATCCGGCGGCGCGGATCCTCGTCTATCTCGCCCCCGGCGGCCAGAGCATCGGCAATGCCCGCGCCGAGCTGGACGCGGGCGCGGTGCGGCTCTCGGCCCGCCCGGGCGGGCGGCCCCCGGGCAAGGAGGGCTATCTGACCCGGGTGGTGCCGATGGCCGGCGGGCTGCTGGTGGTGGGCGAAAGCCTGCGCCCGATGCGCGAGCTGGAAGCGACCTTCCTGCGCCTCGTCACCTTCAGCCTGCTGCCGACGCTGGCGATCTCGCTGGCGGCGGGGGTGCTGCTGGCGCTGCGCTCGGCGCGCCGGGTGCAGAGGATCGAGGCCACCCTTGCGCGCCTTGCCGAAGGCGATCTCGCCGCGCGGGTGCCGCCGGCGGGGGGCGATGACGACCTCGCGCGCATCGGCGAGGGCATCAACCGCATGGCCGGCGCGCAGGAGACCGCCACCGCCGCGCTGCGGCAGGTCTCGGCCGACATCGCCCATGACCTCAAGACGCCCGTGCAGCGCATCGCCGTGCTGCTCAACGACCTGCGCGACCGGCTGCCCGAGGCGAGCGCCGAGGCCGATCTCGCCCGCCGCGCCGCCGCGGAGGCCGAGCGCGCCGTGGCCGTGTTCCAGGCGCTGCTGCACATCGCGCAGATCGAGGGCGGCAGCCCGCGGGCACGCTTCGCGCCGGTCGATCTGGCCGCGCTCCTGCGCACCTTCGCCGAGATCTACGAACCCGCCGCCGAGGACAGCGGCCATGCGCTGAGCCTCGCGCCGCTGCCCGAAGCGCCGGTGACCGCCAGCGGCGACCGGGCGCTTCTGGGCCAGGCGCTCGCCAACCTCATCGAGAACGCCCTGCGCCACACGCCCGCGGGCACGCGGATCACGCTGTCGCTCGCGCTGGAGGATGGCCGCGCCGTCATCGCCGTCGCCGATGACGGCCCCGGCATTCCGGCGCATGAGCGCGACAAGGTGCTGCGCCGCCTCTACCGGCTCGAACGCTCGCGCAGCACGCCCGGAAACGGCCTCGGCCTTGCGCTCGTCGCCGCCATCGCCGACCTGCATGACGCCACGCTGACGCTCGGCGACAACGCACCGGGGCTGCGCGTCACCCTCGCGCTGCCGCTTCACGGCAAGGGCTGAAGACCGCCCCGGCGCGCGCCCCGGGGGGCAGCCTGTGCCGGGCGCGGCGCCTCAGAGGGCGGCGCGGATCGCCAGCGCGACCAGGATCAGGGCCGCGACGCTGGCGCCGTAGAGAAGCGCGAACCACGCCAATCGCTTCCACAGCGGGGCCCGGGCCATCAGTGATAGCCCTCCCCCTCGCGCACCTTGCCGCGGAAGACCCAGTAGGCATAGCCGGTATAGGCCAGGATCAGCGGCAGGAGGATCGCCACACCCACCAGCGCGAAGGCAAGGCTCTCGGCCGGCGCGGCGGCCTCCCAGATCGTCAGCGCGGGCGGCACGATCATCGGATAGAAGCTGATGCCGAGGCCCGCGAAGCTCGCCACGAAGAAGCCCAGCGCCGACAGGAAGGGCCGGGCATCGCGATGCGCATTGAGCCCGGTGAAGAACGACCAGGCCAGCGCCAGCATCACCAGGGGCACGATCATCGTCCACAGGCTGCCGGGCAGGTTGAACCAGCGCTGGAAATAGACCGGCTCCAGGAACGGCGTGATCAGGCTGACCAGACCGATCAGCGCCAGCGTCGCGGCCCCCAGCCACCAGGCCAGATCGCGCATCCGCAGCTGCAGCGGGCCTTCGGTCTTCATGACCAGCCAGGTGGCACCCAGCAGCGCATAGCCCACCACCAGCGCCACTCCGGTCAGCAGCGAGAAGGGCGTGAGCCAATCCCACCAGCCCCCGGCATAGGCACGGCCCGCGACGGGAATGCCCTGCACCAGCGCCCCCAGCGCGATGCCCTGCGCGAAGGTCGCCACCAGCGAGCCGCCGAAGAAGGCCGCGTCCCACACCGGCTTCCACCGCTTCGTGCGCCAGCGGTATTCGAAGGCCACCCCGCGGAAGACCAGCGCCAGCAGCATGGTCAGGATCGGCACGTAGAGCGCCGTCATCACCACCGAATAGGCCAGTGGGAACACCGCGAACAGCCCTCCGCCGCCGAGGATCAGCCAGGTCTCGTTGCCGTCCCACACCGGCGCGACCGAGTTCATCATCACGTCGCGCTCGCGCGTCGAGCGGCCCAGCGGGAACAGGATGCCGACGCCCAGATCGAAGCCGTCGAGGATGACATAGACCAGCACCGCCAGCGCGATCAGGCCGGCCCAGATGGAGGCAAGCGTCTCGAAGTCCATCCGTCCTACTCCTGCGGGATCACGTCGGGGTCGAAATGCGGGGCGAGCGTCGGGCGCGACGTGCCGGGGTCGTGCCGGTCCGGGGCATGCTCGGCGGGCCGCTTGCCCATCATCCGCAGGATGTAGAATGTGCCCGCCCCGAAGACGAAGAAATAGACCACGATGAAGGCCAGAAGCGAGGCGCCCACCGCCGGGGCATCGACCGCCGACAGCGATTCAGAGGTGCGCAGCAGGCCATAGACCGTATAGGGCTGCCGGCCGACCTCGGTGGTGATCCAGCCCGCCAGCACCGCGACAAAGCCCGAAGGCCCCATCACCACGGCGGCGCGGTGCAGCCAGGGCGCGTCAAAGAGCCGGCCGCGCCAGCGCGCCCAGGCCGACCACAGCCCGATCCCCAGCATCGCAAAGCCCAGCGCCACCATCACCCGGAACGACCAGAACACGATCGGCACCGGCGGCCATTCGCTGCGTGGGAACTCGGTCAGCCCTTGGATCTGGCTGTGCAGATCATGCTTGAGGATGAGCGAGCCGAGATAGGGCACCTCGATGGAGTATTTCACCTCGGCCTCCTCCACATCCGGCCAGCCGAAGAGGATCAGCGGCTGGTTGTCGCCCTCGGCGCGGAAGTGGCCCTCCATGGCGGCCACCTTCACCGGCTGATGTTCCAGAGTGTTCAGCCCGTGCTGGTCACCGGCGAGGATCTGGATCGGCGTGACCAGAAGCGCCATCCACATCGCCATGGAAAAGCCCCGCCGCGACTCGGGGTCGGTGCGGTCGCGCAACAGGTGAAAGGCCGAGACGGCGCCCACCACGAAGGCGGTGGTCAGATAGGCCGCCAGCACCATGTGCACAAGCCGGTAGGGGAAGGAGGGGTTGAAGACGATCGCCCACCAGTCCGCGGGCACGAACTGCCCGGCCTCGTTGATGGCGTGGCCCTGGGGCGTCTGCATCCAGCTGTTGACGCTGAGGATCCAGAAGGCCGAGGCCAGCGTGCCCACGGCGACCAGCGCGGTGGCGAGCATGTGCAGCCCGTCGCCCACCTTCTCGCGGCCGAACAGCATGATGCCGAGGAAGCCGGCCTCGAGGAAGAAGGCCGAAAGCACCTCATAGGCCAGCATCGGCCCGATCACGGGGCCCGCCTTGTCGGAGAAGACGGCCCAGTTGGTGCCGAACTGGTAGGACATGACGATGCCCGACACCACGCCCATGCCGAAGGCGACGGCGAAGATCTTCTTCCAGTAGTCGAACAGGTTGAGATAGACGCGGTCGCGCGTGGCCAGCCACAGCCCGTTCAGTACGGCCAGATAGCTGGCCAGCCCGATCGAGAAGGCCGGAAAGATGATGTGAAACGAGACGGTGAACGCGAATTGCACGCGTGCCAGCGTCTCGGCAGTGAAACCGTCGAGCATGGGGCCATCTCCGGCAATGTCTTCTGTCATGTGGACGCGCGGCCGATCCGTCGCACGCCCCGCCTTGGGTCTTCAAATCTCGAGGTGTTCGGCGGTCCACTTGGCCACCGGCAGGCCCCCGTTGGCGATCTTGCCGTGGTTGCGGAAGAACACCTCCTTGTAGAGCACCTTCTGCGCATAGGGCAGCCGGCCCATCTTCAGCACCTGCGTGTCGCCGCCGAACCAGACGTTGGAGTGGATGTAGAACGCCTTGCCGCCGCCCATGTCGCCGATGCAGATGACCTCGGGCATCCACGGCTCGTCGGCCTTCTCGGCCGGCAGCTTGCCCACATCCTTGGCGATCTGCTTGCCCACGATCTCCGTCTCCTGGTGGCCGATGGCGCCGAGCTTCGGCACGGTGATCGCGGCGGCGTCGCCGCAGGCGAAGATCTCGGGATGATCGGGGTTGCGCATCCTCATGTCGGTGATGATGAAGCCCACCTCGTCGGAGATCGGCAGCCCCTTGAGGAAGTCATGCGGCTTCCAGTTGGGAAAGACGATGCTGATCTCGGCCTCGAGCTTGCGCCCGTCCCGGAACTCCACGCCCTCGGCGGTCAGCCGCCTGATGCCCTCGGTCTTGTTCATGTAGCCGAAGCCCATCTTCGAGGCCGCGTCGAGCAGCTGACGCACGACTTCCTCGCCCGCATCCTCGGCAATGAGCTCTGCCGGGGTGAAGATGATGATGTTCTTCGCTCCGCCCTTGCCATGCTCCTCCAGCCAGTGCGCGAGCGACAGCGACACCTCCACCGGCGGCCCCTCGCAGGCCGCGAGCGCGATGGGCAGCCAGTCGGGCTTGCCCTTCCTGCCCTGCTCGAAGCGGTCGGAGCCGACGGCGATCGGCCCGCCC
>RFGB01000068.1 GCA_003697125.1 Alphaproteobacteria bacterium | reverse complement strand
GTGCTGGACCAGGCCGGCGCCGCCGGCCGGCGGCCGTTCCCCGCCGCCGGGCGGATCGAGGCCATCGCGCGGCGCTTCGGGCCGGCCATCGCCGCGGCCGCCCGGCGGCACCGGCTGTCCGAGGCGCTGCTGATCGCGGTGATCGCGGTGGAATCGGGCGGGCGCGCCGATGCGCTGAGCCCCCGGGACGCGCGGGGGCTGATGCAGCTGATCCCCGCGACCGCGCGGCGGATGGGCGTGCGGGATGTCTGGAACCCGACGCAGAACATCCTCGGCGGGGCGCGCTATCTCGACCATCTGCTGGAGATGTTCGGCGGCGACCTGATCCTGGCGCTGGCCGGCTACAACGCCGGCGAGAACGCGGTGCTGCGCCATGGGGGCGTTCCGGCCTTCCCGGAGACGCGGGGCTATGTCCCCCGTGTGCTTGACGCCTTCCTTCAGGCGCAGCGGCTGTGCCCGCAAGCCGCGCCCGATCCGCGCGCGCCCTGCCCGATCGCCGGCGCCATCCGGCCCACGCCCGCCCCGGCCCTTCCGCCGCCGCTCGGCCCGCGCCGGCCGGGCTGACCGCGCCGCGCTTGACGGCGGAAACCCGTCCGCGCCAACCTGCGGCCGGGGACTGCGGGGGTCGGCTGGACGGGAGGGCGACGATGACCAGGCGGGTTGAAGCGGGGGCCGGCCGCGCTCCGGCGCGCGGATGCGCGGCCCGGGGCCGGGTGCGGCCATGACCCGCTGGGTGCGCCCGGCGGTGGCGCTGGCGCTGGTCATTGTCTGCCTGATGCCGGTGGCGGAGCGCCGCGCCAGCCTGCTTGCCCCCCCGGCCGCGGAGGCCGCGCAGGAGGTCGCGGTTGCGGCGACCGCAACCTATGTCGCGCTGCGCATGGTCAATGCCGCCCTGTCGATGGCGCAGGAGATCGACGTCGGGGCAAGCTTCTTCGTCAGCGGCAATGTCAAGCCGCTGAAATGGCTGGAGCCGGTGGACGATACCGTCGAGCGGATGGCCGACCTGGTCTTTGCCCTCGCCGTGGTCAGTTCCACCCTGACCCTGGCGGTGGAGCCGCTCTCGCGCCTCGGGTTCCTGCTGCTGGCGCTGGGCCTGCTCGCCTGGTCATTGCCGGATCGGCCCCGGCGCGGCCAGTCCGGGGCCTGGGGCGGGGCGCGGCCGCTGCGCGGGCGGCTCATCGGCATCGGCGCCCTGCTGGGGCTGATCGTGCCGCTCTCCGTGTGCGTCGGGCCCGAACTGGGCGGATGGCTGACCGAGGAGGCGCGGGCCGAGGCCGACGCGCGGCTGGCCACGGTGGCGGACAGGGCGCGGGAGCTGATCGGCGATCCATCCGCCGGGCTCGTCGAGGGCAAGTCCGGCGCCGACGAACGCAGCTGGCAGGAGGTGGGCAAGGCCTATCTCGGCGCCGCGGGCCGGTTCTGGGCCGATGCCGGCACGCTGTTCGACTCCGCGCTCAAGCTGGCGGGGATCTACATCCTGCGCATGCTGGTCCTGCCGCTGGTGCTGCTCGGGTCGCTGTGGTACATCCTGCGGGGCATCCAGCCCTGAACCCGCGGCGGCCAGCGCCCGTGCTTGACCCCGGCGCATGGCGGGTCCATAGCCATGGCAGGGGCGCGCAAGGGGCGGGCGATCATGGCCGAACTGGTGATCCATATCGGGGACTGCAAGGCCGGCAGCACCTCGATCCAGCGGGTGCTCGACGCCGGTGGCTGGGAGGCCCGGGGCGGCGCCCAGCTCGCCTATGCCGCGGCCGCACGGCGCAATGCGGCCCATCACCTGCTCGCCGACGCCGTCTTCATGGACCGCAAGCGCGCGCGGGCGCCCGCCGTCTATGCCGCCCTGGCCTCCGAGCTGGCGGCCTGTCCGGCGCAACGGCTGGTGATCTCGAGCGAGCGTTTCGAGTTCGCCGATCCCGCCGCCCTGCGGGAGCTGATCGACCGGCACATGCCCGCCGCGCTGCCGGACCTGCGGCTGATCGCCTATGTCCGCCCCCATGCCGAGCGGGTCGTCTCGGGCTATGCCCAGCGCACCAAGCAGGGGAAGATCGATCTCTCGCTCGAGGCCTTCCACGACAAGACGCTGCGGCGCGGCGGCTTCATGTTCGCCCCGCGCCTCTCGCGCTGGCAGGAGGTCTTCGGCCCGCGGCTGACCGTGCGGCCGATGATCCGCGACCGGCTGCTGAAGCGCTGCGTGGTTCACGACTTCGTCGGCTGGGCGGCGGGCACCGACGATGTGTCCCTGGCCGTTCCCGCCGAGGCGAACAGTTCGGTGACGCTGGAGGATCTGGCCATCATCCGCCTGATCCGGCAGGCCGCGCCCCGGCCCCGGCAGGTGCAGGCGCTGTGCCGCCGGCTTGCGGAGCTGATGGAGGCGACCCCGCCCGCGGGCGGCACCCGGCTGAAGCTGCACCGGTCGCTGGCCGAGCGGATCGCCCGCGACTATGCCGAGGATGCCGCCGCGGTGGATGCGCGCTTCTTCGGCGGCGCGCCCATCCTGGCCACCGCCCTTCAGGACGCCGTGGCCCGCGCGCTTCCCGCGCCCCAGGAACTGTCGCCCGAGGCGTTGCTGCCGCCGGAACTCCTGCGCGCGGGACGGATGCTGGCCCAGCTGATCGGCGAGGCCGCGGCGCCGGGCAAGGGCCGCATGCGGCTGGCCCGGGCCGGCGCCGACGACGAGGACTGATCAGCCCCCGTGACGCTCAGCCCTCGTAACGCGCCCGCCAGCCGGCGACGCGTTCGGGGAACAGTTCGGCCAGCGCATCGTATTCATCGCGCAGGCGGCCGTAGACCGCCGCCTCCAGCTCCGCACTGACCTTGAACGAACGCCCCTCATTGCTGCGCGCCTCATAGTCGAGCGCACCCTCGGGCGCCGGACCGACGCCGAGAAAGGAGAAGATCCGGTCCATCAGCGCCCGCGGGTCCTCGCGGATATCGTCGATGAAGCCGAACAGGATCCGATCCTCGGGCCAGTGGCGGCGATAGAGCGCGATCATCGCCGAATAGCGCGAAAGTCTCTCCTGGATCGGCGCTTCCAGATGCCGGGCGATCAGCGCCTCGGTCAGCGCCTCGCCCTTCTCGGCCGCCGCCTCAGCCGCCTTCATCTTGGCGCCCGAAATCATCCGCTGCACCGGGTCGCGCATCAGAAGGATGATCCGCGAATCCCCGCACAGCCGGCGCATATGCGCCACCCCCTCGGGCGGCAGCACGCAATACATCGGCGAGACCTCGCCCACCACCTGCCGTTCGGCATAGCTGCCGAACACGCGCAGATAGCTGTCATCGGTCAGGTTCAGCACCCGCAGCTCGTTGCGCAGCGCCTCGGCCTGACGGACGCCCAGCGGCCTGGGCGGCCCGTTCAGCAGCGCGCGGGTGGCATTGCTCACCGGCTGGGTGCCCAGATAGCGCGCGGCGAAGAAGCGCAGCTCCTTGGGCGCGGGCACGCCGATCGCCGGGTGTTCGCGCAGCCGGTCCCACAGCCAGGTGGTGCCGCATTTCTCGGAACCTATGCCGATGAAGTCGGGCCGCCTGGGGCGGCCCGCCGTCTCAAGGATTGCCGAAAGCGGCGATCTGCCTTCGCGCATCGCTGTCCGCACCGCCCCTGCCAGTCTGCGTCTCATGGATGGAAGCCTTACGGGGCACCCGCCCGCTTGTCGAGCCGGAAGCCGCCCGGCCCGATTGACCCCGCGCCCCGACCCCGCCAAAAGTGGCGCTGACGGATCAACCGGAGGGTCAGGATGCGCCTTCACCATTCCCCCGCCTCGCCCTTCGTGCGCAAGGTGATGGTCCTGCTGCACGAGGCCGGCCGGCCCGGCGCGGTCGAGATCGTCCCCGCCGGGGGCACGCCGCTCGACCCAGCGGGCATGCCGCTCGCGCACAATCCGCTGGGCAAGATACCCTGTCTGGAACGGGCCGACGGCCCGCCGGTCTTCGACAGCCGGGTGATCACCCGCTATCTGGATGCCACGCTGGGCGCGGGCCTCTATCCCGTTCCGCCGCGGCTGTGAGAGTCGCTGACGCTGGAAGCGCTGGCCGACGGCATCATGGATGCGGCGGTGCTGATGCGCTATGAGACCGTGCTGCGCCCCGAGACGCAGCGCAGCGCCGAATGGCTCGAGGCGCAGTGGCAGAAGATCGCCCGCAGCCTCGATGCGCTCGAGACCGGCTGGGGCGGCTTTCTCTCCGGCCCGCTCTGCGCGGGGCAGATCGCGCTGGGCTGCGCGCTTGGCTATCTCGACTTCCGCCACGCCGCGCGGTCCTGGCGGGGGGGGCGGCCGAAGCTGGCGCAATGGGCGGCACAGATGGCCCGCCGCCCGTCGATGCAGGCCACCGAGCCCCCGGCCGGCTGAACCCGGGGGCGCGGGCGCGCTATCTGACGCATTCCAGCAGGACGGTGAATTTCTGTGCCGCCTCGGCCAGGTCCGCGGGCTCCAGCGGCGCGCGCGCCTCGCCGACAAGCGGGCTCACCCCCTGTGCGCGCAGGAATTCCGCCGCCACTTCGGCCCGGATGGCGAAATTGATGTTCTGCGGAATGTCGCCCAGCCGCTCGGACAGGCGCAACGCGTCCAGTTTCGACTGCACCACGCCCACGACGCGACCCTGCGCATCCAGCGCCGGGCCGCCGGAGTTGCCCGGCTGCACCTCGGCCGAGATCTGGATGAAGGTCGGATCGCCGCGCAGCCCGGCCAGGCTGGAGATCACCCCTCGCGTGACGTTCAGCCCGCCCAGCAGCCCGTAGAGCGGGTAGCCCACCACCGTCACGTCCGAATTCAGCCGCGGCGGGCTGGCCGAGAACCGCGCCACCGCGTCGGGGTGGCGGGTGGTGCGATGTTGCAGCAGGGCGAGGTCGCTGTCCGCGTCGGTGGCGATCACCCGGGCATCGTCGCGCCCGTCCACGATCATCCGCCGGCAGCCGGCGACGACGTGATGATTGGTCAGGATCTTGCCGTCGGTGCTGACATAGAAGCCGGTTCCGGTGGAATCCACGTCGCGGTCGTCGCGGCGGATGCCGGGGCGGTCGCGGCGCGGCTCCTCGTCGCTGCGCGGCCGCGGGCGCCTGGGATCGGGGCGCGGCGCGGGTTCGCGATCGACCCGCTCGCGCGGGGCGGAACGCGGATCGGTCCTGTCGCCCACCATGCCGCTGCCGCTGGTCGCGGCGGGCGCGGGGGTCGGGGACAGGCGCGGGCGCGGGGCGCGCTCGGCGGGCGGCGGCGCGCTGTTCATCTCCTCGGCCAGGAGCGGGCCGTCCGCCACCGGGCGAGGGGCGAAACTGTGGCGCATCGCCACCGCGACCGGCAGCATCAGCGGCGCGGCATCCTCGCCGAAGCTGAGGATGAAGCCGCGCACCGCGTCGCCGCGCCGTTCGAGATGGGTATGGATGATGCGTCCGCCGTTCCGGCCGAGGATCGAGACCCGGTTCGGGCCGCGCTCGACCTCGGCTCCGGGGTCGAGGCTGCGGCGCGCCGAGTCGATCATCGACTCCATCATCCGCCGCCCGCCTGACAGCGAGAGCAGCGACAGGAGCGCCCCCGCGGCCGGGCCGCGCCCCTCCAGCCGCAACCCCACGTCGATCTCGACGGGCGGACCGAACAGCGCCGCGGCCAGCCCCACCCGGATGCCGCGGGGGCCGTCCTCGACGATGCGCCAGCCGATGCGACGCAGCGTCCCGTCGCGGGCGGCGAACAGGGCATCCAGATCCCCCGGCGCCAGGAAGCCGGTGACCGCCGCGCCGCTGCGCCCCTGAAAGGCCCGGATCGCCGCGCGGGTGCGCGGGCCGAAGCGCCCGTCGATCGCGTCCAGGTAGTCGCCGGTCCACAGCAGCGCCTCCTGCACCGCGCGGCGCTCGGCCTCCGACAGACGCTCCTCGGCCGCGATCGCCGCCGCCAGCGCCGGATCCAGGCCCGACCCCGAGGCCGCGGCGCGCTTGGCGGACCAGACCTCGGTCAGATAGTCGCGCCCATCGGTGGTGAGGCTGTCGCGCGGGATCCTGCCGCGGCGGATCAGCGCCGAGAGCACCTCCTCGGCGCGGGCCGAATCGACCACCCCCAGCGCCACCGCATACCAGCCGCTGGCGGCCAGGAACACGCGGGTGAACTGGAAGTCGCGGGCGAAACGCTCGGCGGTGGCGATCGCATCCGCGAGCCCCTGATGCGACGAGACCTGCACCCAGGCCTTGCCGGGGGGCGCGGCATTGTCCTGGGCGGGGGCCGCGCCGGGGCCGGCGATCGCCGCCCACAGCGTGATCAGGACGGCAGCAGCAAGACGAAGGGCCATGGGCGTTTTCCGGTTGTGCATGAGCCGGGCCATGATGGCCCGCGCCTGCCGGTCAGGCAACCGGCGGATCGCCCGGCAGTGCGCCAAGGCACATCTCGCGCTTGCGCCCGAAGCCCCTGCGACGGCTGACCGCGAAGCCCGCCGCGGCCAGCGCGCGCCGCACATGGCCGGCCGCGGAATAGGTGGCGAAGCTGCAGCCGGGCCGGGTGTGCCGTGCGACCTCGGCCAGGAGCGCGGGCGCCCACATCTCGGGATTGCGGGCGGGGCTGAAGCCGTCGAGGAACCAGGCATCCGCCCGCCCCGGCCAGCGCGGCAGCGTCTCGCGCGCATCCCCGGCGATCACCGTCAGCACCGCGCTGCCCAGATCGTGCCGCCCCGGCCCCGCGGCACCCAGCCGGGCCAGGAACGGCGCCAGCTCGGGCCAGCGTGCCAGCGCGCGGGCGCGGTCGCGGGGCGCCATTGGGGCGATCTCGAAGCTCGTGAACCGCAGCGGGCCGGGATGGCCGGCCGACTCCCACGCCATCCAGGCGGCGAGGAAGTTGAGACCCGTCCCGAAGCCGAGCTCGGCGATGTGGAAGCCCGGGCGGAAGCGTGCGGGCAGGCCGTTGCCGTCCAGAAAGACATGTCGCGCCTCGGCCAGCCCGTCCTCGCGCGAGAAGAACGGGTCGCGATAGCGCCGCGACAGCGGCGTTCCCCCGGCGTCCCAGTCAAGATCGTCGTCCGGCGTCATCGCTCCTCCGGCGGGGCCGGTTCCCTTCTGCCCGATCGCGGCGGCCTGCGGAAGCGCCACGGCACCCGCCGGCCCCGGGGGGCTTGCGCCCCGCGCCCCGGCATGGTGAGAGCGCGCCATGGCGCCGCAAGGACGGGTGATCGTGATCGGGGCCGGCGTGTTCGGCCTGTGGTGCGCGTGGGAATGCCTCGCGCGCGGCTTCGCCGTGACGGTGATCGACCGCGGCGGCCCGGGCGCCGGTGCGTCGGGCGGGGTGGTGGGCGCACTGGCGCCGCACCGCCCGGAACCCTGGACGGCCGAGAAGGCCTTCCAGATCGCCGCGCTTCGGTCGCTGCCCCGGGCGCTGGCCGGGATCGAGGCGGTCTCGGGCATCGCCTGCGGCTGGCGAAGGGTCGGTCGGGCGCAGCCGCTGGCCGACGCCCCGGCGCGGCGGCGCGCCGAGGCCCTGGCCGAGGCCGCGGCGCGCCACTGGCCGGGGGTGCGGGTGCGGATCCTGCCCCCCGGGGCGATGGCCCACTGGATCGACCCCGCCGCCGCGCCGGCGGGAATCCTGCACGAGGAGCTGACCGCGCGGCTCGACCCCGCGGCGACCTGCCGCGCGCTGGCACGGGCGGTGGCGCGGCGCGGCGGGCGCTTCCTGCGCGCGCGGGCACTGGCGGTTGCCCCGGGGCGGGTGGACAGCGATGCCGGCCGCCTGTCGGGCGATGCGGTGGTGATCGCCGCGGGGGCGGACAGCTTCGCACTCGCCGGGCTGCCGGGCGGCGCGGTCAAGGGCCAGGCCGCCCTGCTCGCGGCCCGGCCGGGGGTGATGCCGGTGATCTCGGCGCGCGAGACATGGATCGTCGCCCATCAGCGCCCCGGCGGCGGCGTCGCCGTGGGCAGCACGCGCGAGGAAAGCTGGCACGATGCCGCCGCCACGGATGCGCGGCTCGATGGCGTGATCGCCCGGGCGCGGGCCATCTGCCCGCCGCTGCGCACCGCCCCGGTGCTGCGGCGCTGGGCGGGGCTGAGGCCGCGCGCCGCCAGCCGCAAGCCGCTGATCGGCCCGCTGCCGGGTGCGGGCCGGGTGCTGCTGTGCACGGGGGGGCTGGGCATCAGCTTCGCGATCGGCCAGCGCGCGGGCGCGGCCATCGCCGCGCTGATCGCCGGCACCGATCCCGACCTGCCCGAGATTTTCCTGCCCGCCCGGGCGATCCCGTCCGTTTCGCGAGTGACGCCATGACCCGTCCGACCTTCACCCTTGTCGTCGTCGCCTCGGCCGACGGCTTCATCGCCCGCCGTTCCGGCGACAATCCGGCCGGCTGGGCCAGCGCCGAGGAGCAGGCCCTGTTCCTCGACCGCGTGGCCGCGGCCGACTGGGCGGTGATGGGCCGGCTGACGCATCAGGCGGCCGACCGCCCGGACCGCCGGCGGGTGGTCTTCTCGGGCCGGGGCGGCGGATGGCGCAGGCCCGGGCAGCTGTGGCTCGATCCCGCGGGGCTCGATCCCGACGCGCTCGCGGCGCGGGTGGCAAAGGTGCACCCGATGCGCGACGCGCTGATCCTGGGCGGCACGCGGGTGCATGACTGGTTCCTGGCCCATGGCCGCATCGACGCGGTGTCGCTGACCGTCGAACCGGTGCGATTCGGCGCCGGATTGCCGATCTTCAGCGGCCAGCAGGAACGCGACCCGGTCGAAGCCTTCCTGGCCCGCGGCTTCCGGGTCGCGGCGGCGCGGCGGCTGAACATGGCGGGCACGCGCCTGGTCGAGCTGGTGCCGGCCCGGACCTGAGGCCGGTTCGCCCCCCGGGCCGCCCCGGCCGCCGGCACCCGTCGGCGCGATCGCGGCGCGGCCCCGGCCGGACCGGGCGGACCGGCGCCCCCGACCCCGGGCGGCGGCGAAGGGGGAAAGGCGCTCAGTCCTCCTCGGGCGCGGACTTCCCGGACCGGCCCAGATTCGGTTCGGGGTCGTCGGGCAGAAGGATGCGCGCGGCATCGCCCTCGATGTCGCGGAACTGCCCCGAACGAAGCGCCCACAGGAAGGCCGCCAGCCCGAGCAGCCCCAGGAAGACCGAGATCGGGATCAGATAGGCCAGCGCGCTCATCCCCTGCCCCCGCGGCGCAGGGCGTTCAGCGTGACCAGGATCGACGAGCCCGACATCGCCAGCGCCGCCACCAGCGGCGAGACCAGGCCGGCCACCGCCAGCGGCACGGCCAGGGCGTTGTAGAGCGCGGCGATGGCGAAGTTCTGCAGGGCCCGGGCGCGGGCGGTGCGCGCCTCGGCCAGCGCCGCCAGCACCGGTTCGAGCCGCCCGGCGGGAATCACCAGATCGGCCGCGGCGCGGGCGATGTCGGTGGCGCCGGCGGGCGAGATCGAGACATGCGCCGCGGCCAGCGCGGGCGCGTCGTTGAGCCCGTCGCCCACCATCAGCACCCGGTGTCCGCGCGCGGCCAGATCGGCCAGCGCGGCGCATTTCTCCGCGGGGGTCAGCCGGGCGCGCCAGTCCGCGATGCCCACGGCGCGCGCCGTATCGGCCACCGCCCCGGGCGCGTCCCCCGACAGCAGCGTCACCGCCATGCCGCGCGCCTTCAGCGCCGCCACCGTCGCGGCCGCGTCGGCCTTCGGCCGGTCGGCCAGCCGGAAGCAGGCGGCGCCACCCGGTCCGGCCAGCCAGACCTCGGTATCGTCGCCGCGCGGCAGGCCGCACCAGTCGGCGCGGCCGAGCCGGATCTCGGCCCCGTCCAGCCGCCCCGCCACCCCGGCCCCCGGCGTCTCCGCGATCCCTGTGACCGGCGCGGGGCGCACCCCCAGCGCGCGCAGGGCCGCGGCGATCGCGCGGGCATGGGGATGGCCCGAGGCCTCGGCCAGCGCCAGCGCCGCGGCGCGGGCGGCGGGATCGCCGGGCATCGCGGTGACCTCGGGCCGGCCCTCGGTCAGGGTGCCGGTCTTGTCGAACACCACCATGTCCGCCTCGGCCAGACGTTCCAGCGCCGCGCCATCCTTGACGAACACCCCGGCGCGGAACAGCCGCCCCCCCGCCACCACCTGCACGACCGGCACGGCGAGACCCAGCGCGCAGGGGCAGGTGATGATCAGCACCGATGCGGCGATCATCAGCGCCTCGCGCGCGGAAAGCCCGGCCCACAGCCAGCCCGCGAAGGTCAGCGCGGCGGCCAGATGCACCAGCGGCGCATAGATCCGCGCCGCCCGGTCGGCCAGCCGGGTATAGCGGTTGCGCCCCGCCTCGGCGGCCGCCACCATGCGCCCGATCTCGGCGATCAGCGTCGCCTCGCCCGAGGCGGTGACCCGCACGCGCAGCGGCGCGGCCAGGTTGACCATCCCGGCATGCACCGCATCGCCCGGCCCGGCGGGCTGGGGCACGCTTTCGCCGGTGACCATGGCGCGGTCGATGGCGCTTTCCCCGGAAAGGACCTCGCCATCGGCCGGAAAGGTCTCGCCCGCGGCGACCAGCACCTCGTCGCCCGGGCGCAGATCCTCCACCCGCACCAGCCGCGGCCCCTCCGGGGTGAGGAGCTGGGCGGTGCGGGCCGACAGCGAGGCCAGCTGCGCCGCCGCCGAGCGCGCCAGCCGCCGCGTGCGGTGATCGAGCACCCTGCCCAGAAGCAGGAAGAAGGCCAGCATCACCGCGGCGTCGAAATAGGCCTCGGGCCCGCCCTGGGCGGTCTCGGACAGCGAGACCCCCGCGGCGAGGATCAGGGCGAGGCTGATCGGCACATCCATGTTGAGCCGCCCCGCCCGCAGCGCGCGCAGCGCCGAGCGGTAGAACGGCACCCCCGCGAAGGCCACCGCCGGCAGGGCGATCGCCGCCGAGACCCAGTGCATCAGGTCGCGCGTCGCCGCCTCTGCCCCGGCCCAGACCCCGACCGAAAGCAGCATGACATTCATCGCCGCGAAGCCCGCCACCCCCAGCCGGGCCAGAAGGTCGCGCCCCTCGAGGTCGCGGGCCAGCGCGCGCATCTGCGCGGCATCGACCGGCCGCGCGTCATAGCCGAGCCCGGCCAGCCGCTCCAGCACCGCACCGGCGGCGATCCGGGCGGGATCGAAGCGCACGGTCAGCCGCTTCAACGACAGGTTCAGCCGCGCCAGCGCCACCCCCGGCATCGCGGCAAGCCCGCGTTCGATGGTGCCGATGCAGGCCGCGCAATGGGCGGCGGGGACCAGAAGCTCGATCTCCCGC
>RFGB01000067.1 GCA_003697125.1 Alphaproteobacteria bacterium | reverse complement strand
GGCGCGGGATATCGGGGAGTGACGAGGGATGGCATACCGCAACAAGGTCATCATCACCTGCGCCGTGACCGGCGCGATCCACACGCCGTCCATGTCGCCACATCTGCCGGTGACCGCCGAGGAGATCGCCGATGCCGCCATCGGCGCGGCCGAGGCCGGGGCGGCCATCGTGCATCTGCATGCCCGCGATCCCGAGACCGGGCGGCCCGACCAGCGGCCCGAGGCCTTCGCGCCGTTCCTGAAGATCATCAAGCAGCGTTCGAACTGCGTGGTGAACCTGACCACCGGCGGCGCGCCGACCATGCTGGTGGCCGAGCGGGTGCGCCCCGCGGCCACCTTCCTGCCCGAGGTCGCCTCGCTCAACATGGGCTCGATGAATTTCGGCCTCTACCCGATGCTGAACCGGTTTACCGAATTCAAGCATGACTGGGAGCGGGCACATCTGGAAGGCAGCCGCGACCTGGTGTTCCGCAACACCTTCGCCGACATCGAATATGTGCTGCGCACGCTGGGCGATGCCGGCACGCGGTTCGAGTTCGAGTGCTACGACATCTCGCATCTCTACAACCTCGCCCATTTCCTCGACCGCGGACTGGTAAGGCCGCCGCTCTTCGTGCAGTCGGTCTTCGGCATCCTCGGCGGCATCGGCCCGCACCCCGAGGACGTGATGCACATGAAGCGCACCGCCGACCGGCTGTTCGGCGACAGCTATCGCTGGTCGGTGCTGGGGGCGGGACGCAACCAGATGCCCATCGCCGCGATGGCCGCGGCGATGGGCGCCCATGTGCGGGTGGGGCTGGAGGATTCGCTGTGGATCGGGCCGGGCAGGCTGGCCGAATCCAACGCCCAGCAGGTCACCCGCGTGCGCCAGATCCTGGAGGGGCTGGGCCGCGAGGTCGCGACACCCGACGAGGCGCGCGAGATCCTCGCGCTGAAGGGCGCGGACAAGGTGAATTTCTGACCCGGCCGGGCGCCGGTCCGCGATGGATCCGGTGCCGCCCGGCCCGAAGCATGGCAGGGGGCGAAGCATGCAGATCGATGTCGTCATCGACGTGAAGGCCACGCTGGGCGAAGGCCCGCTGTGGGATGTGGATCAGGAGCGGCTGTATTTCATCGATGCGGCGGGCTGTCGCGTGTTCCGCTGCACCGCCGACGGGCGCGAGGTGCGCGCCTGGGACGTTCCCTCGCGGGTCGGCTCGATCGCGATCCGCAAGGATGGCCAGGGCGCGATCTGTTCGCTGGCCAAGGGGTTCCACGCGCTGGATTTCCGCACCGGCGAATGCAGCCTGATCGCCGCGATCGAGCCCGAAGATCCCGACACCTGGATCAATGACGGCAAGGTCGACCGGCGCGGGCGCTTCCTTGCCGGGACGATGGACAGCCAGGAATCGGGGCCGAAGGGCGCGCTCTACCGGCTGGACCCCGACTTCTCGGTCACCCGGCTGGAAGGCGGCATCATCGTCTCGAACGGCCCCTGCTGGAGCCCCGATGACCGGATCTTCTACTTCGCCGACAGCTGGTCGGGCGAGATCTGGGCCTATGACTACGACATCGAGACCGGCACGATCGCCAACCGGCGCACCTTCTGCCGCATCGACACCTCGCGCGGCGGTGCCGCCGACGGATCCACGGTGGACGAGGAAGGCTTCCTGTGGAACGCCCAGGTCTATGATGCCCGGCTGGTCCGCTATGCCCCGGACGGATCGGTGGACCGGGTGATCGAGATGCCGGTCAAGAAGGTGACCAGCGTCAATTTCGGCGGGCCCGACATGGACATCCTGTTCGTGACCAGCATGGCCAAGCCGCCGCTTCCCCGCTTTCCGGGCGACGGCGTGCTGCGCGGCAGCACCTTCGCCATCCGCGGGCTGGGGGTGCGGGGCGTGCCCGAACCCCGTTTCGGGGCCTGAGGCCCGACGGTCAGCGCCCGCGCAGCCACTCCTGCGCGGCCGCCTCCTCGCCTGCGTCGAAGACGCGCATCGCGAAGGGCATCACCGGGGCCAGCGCCCCGACCATCGCGCGCATCCAGCCCGGCGCGCCGACAATGGCATAGCGATCGATCTTGCCGACGGCGTCGAGCTTGGCGCGCATCACCCCGCGGTCGAACAGGAGGCCGGGCTCGAAACCCTCGTAATCCTTCACCCGCACCAGCAGCCTGACCTTGCCATGGCGCCGGGCGACCTGTTCGAAGGCGGCGAAGGCCCGGTCGGCATCCTCCTCGCCCAGACGGCCGTCGATCTCCAGGATCAGGATCCCCTCGTCGCCATCCCCGACCACCCGCAGCCCCGGGCCCCGAGCCGGCGGCGCGGGGGGCAGTTCGGCAGCCCAGCTCTCGGCCGCGGCGACCTGATCGGGGGGAAAGCTGCGGAACGCGATCATCGGCAGGACCGGATCCAGCCAGTCGAGCAGCGCCTGGAAGGCCTGGCGGTCGGTGATCACCGCGACCCTGGCCACCTTTCCCCATTTCGGCAGCATCGAGAATTCGAAGCGCGCATCGGCGATCAGGGCGTCGCGGGTGATGTCCTCCAGATCCTCCAGATGAACCACCAGACCGATCCGCCCCTCGCCTTCCAGCACCGGCGTCAGCGCGCGCTTCATCGTCTCGATGTCGCCGGCATCGACGACGCCCGAAAGGACGATTTCCACAACCCGCGGCTTCAGCTCCCTGACCGTCAGCATCGCCGTTCCTCCCTTCTCTCCTGCCCGGCCCGCGCGGGCGGACAGCCCGCCCCGGCCGCCCGGCGCGCCATGTCCTGCAGCCACCCGGCCAGCGCCCGGTAGGTGGGTTCGGCATCGACGATGCCAAGATGCCCCACCCCGGGCACCAGAAGATACCGCCCGCGACCGGTCAGCGCCTCCAGCGTTGGCCGGTAGGCCTCGGCGCGGAACGCCTCGTCTTCCGCGCCCGCGACCAGCAGGAAGGGCGGCAGGGCCGGCACATCGGCCAGCCCGGGCCGGGGCGCGTAGGAGACATTCATCCGGTAGGAATATCCGCGCGTCGCGCTGTCTCCCAGCGGGCCGTCGAGCACGCTGCCGGGAAAGCGGAACTGGACCACCGTCAGCCCGTGCAGCGCGGTCAGGCCCAGCCGGTCCAGCAGCAACAGCCCGATGATGCGCCTGACCAGCGGCCGCGCCCAGCCGCCCGATCCGGGCCGCGCGGTCGGGGCGTCATGGCCCAGATAGGGCGCCAGCAGCACCGCGCCGTCGATCAGCCCGCCATGCCGCCCCCCCGCCATGCGCAGCGCCAGCCCGCCGCCCGAGGAATGGCCCAGCAGGATCACCCGCTGCCCGGGGCGGGCATGGGCGCGGATCAGCGCGGCGAGATCGTCCTCGAGCTGGCCGATATAGTCGAGATCGCCGCGCCGCTCGGACATGGGGCCGTGGCCGCGCAGGTCGGGCACCAGCACCTCGGCAAGCCCCGCCGCCGCCACCCGGCGGGCAAGCGCGTCGAACTGCAGCCCGTGCCAGCCCGAACCATGCAGCATCACCACCAGCGGCAGATCCTCCCCGGCCGGGCGGTAGTGCCTGAGCCACAGCGTCGCCCCGTCCGGCGCCCGCCAGGGCGCGGGCGGCAGCGCGTCAGGCCGCGCCGCGGCGCGGGTGAAGTCCAGCCCCGCACCCGGACCGGCGCGCGGATCGGCCAAGGGCCATTGCGAGAGGATGAGCGCGAAGGGCGCCGCGATCAGCGCCGCGCCCCCCCATGCCGCCATCTTCCACATCCGCAGGGCCTCCTTCGGGCCGCCGCGCCCGCCGCGCCCGCCGGGCCGTCTCGGGCCGCGGTCCAGCCTAGGGGCCGGCGGTCCGGGGCACAAGGCCGCATGGCTAGCGCAGGAAGAAGGCCAGCGTCATCAGCCCGCCCACCAGCGTGATGAAGCCCCTGAGCGGCCCCGTGCGCCGGATCCGGCGGCTGAGCCGCGCCCCGGCATAGCCGCCCAGCGTGGCCAGCGCGGCCATGAACAGACCCTCGGGCCAGACGATCAGCCCCGCCGCGACGAAGGTCGCGGCCGAGATCACCGACAGCACCGCCGACAGCAGGTTCTTCAGCCCGTTCATCGCATGCAGGTCGGCATGGCCCAGAAGCCCGAAGGCCGCCAGCAGCAGGATGCCCAGCCCGCCGTTGAAGTAGCCGCCATAGACCGACACCGCCAGCAGCACCGCGGCCGAGGCGAACCGCCCCGGCGCCGCGCCGCGCCGGCGCATTCGCGCGACCAGGCCCGGCCCCGCGGCGAACAGGAGCGTGGCCAGCAGCATCAGCCAGGGCACGATCCACATGAAGGTGTCACCGGGTGTGACCACCAGCAGCAGCCCGCCGATCATGCCCCCCAGCGCCGCGATCGCCATGATCGCGCGCAGGCCCAGCGCGCCTTCGGCCCGCATGTCGCGGCGAAAGCCCCACGCGCTGCCCAGATAGCCGGGCAGCGCCACCAGCGTCGCGGTGGCATTGGCTGCAACCGGCGCGACGCCGGCATGAATCAGCGCCGGCAGGGTCAGG
>RFGB01000066.1 GCA_003697125.1 Alphaproteobacteria bacterium | reverse complement strand
GGTTGGATGGACCGTCGCGCGGTTCTTGGTGGGTTTGTGGGCCTTTTGCTGGCGGCCGGTCCGGTTGGTGCGGGGGGGGATCCGGCGGTGGTGGCGGCTGCGTCGGACCTTCGCTTTGCGCTGGAGGAGATCGCGGCGCGCTTCACTGCCCGCACCGGCCGGCGGGTGCGGCTGGTGTTCGGCTCCACCGGCAACATCGCCCGCCAGATTCTGGCGGGTGCGCCATTCGCGCTGTTCATGGCGGCTGACGAGGCGCATGCGCTGCGCGTGGTGGAGGCGGGGCTTGCCCGGGACGCGGGGCGGCTCTATGCGCTGGGTCGCATCGCGATTGCGGTTCCGGCGGGGCGGGGGGTGCTGCGGGCGGACGGGTCGCTTGAGGATCTGCGCGCGGCGCTGTCCGCGGGGCGCGTGCGGCGCTTCGCGATCGCCAATCCCGAACACGCCCCCTATGGGATGCGTGCGCGGGAGGCGCTGGAGCATGCGGGTCTGTGGGCGGCGATCCGGCCCTTTCTGGTGCTGGGCGAGAATGTCTCGCAGGCTGCGCAGTTCGCGCTGTCGGGCAATGCCGATGGCGGGATCATCGCATGGTCTCTGGCGCTGTCGCCGCAGCTGGCCGGGCGTGGGCGGTTCGCGCTGATCCCGGAGGAATGGCACCGGCCGCTGCGCCAGCGGATGGTGCTGATGAAGGATGCCGGGCCGACGGCGCAGGAGTTCTACGACTTTCTTGCCACGCCCGAGGCGCGCGGGATCCTGGCCCGCCACGGCTTCGGCCTGCCGGAGTGATCCCGTGGACTGGCAGGCGCTCGGCCTCTCCTTCGCGCTGGCCGGCTGGACGGTGGCGATCCTGCTGCCGGTCTCGGTCCTTGCCGGGCGGGCGATGGCGCGGCGCTTTGCGGGCCGGGGGCTGGTGGAGGCGGTGATCATGCTGCCGCTGGTGCTGCCGCCCACGGTGCTGGGCTTCTATCTGCTGGTGGCGCTGGGGCGGGATTCGCCGCTGGGCTGGCTGTGGCGGGGCCTGTTCGGGCAGCCGCCGGCCTTCAGCTTCGCGGGGCTGGTGCTGGCCTCGGTGGTCTTCAACCTGCCCTTTGCCATACAGCCGGCGCAGCGCGCCTTCGAGGCGGTGCCCGCGGCGCTGCGCGAGGCGGCGGCGCTGTGCGGGATGGGGCCGGCCGCCACCCTGTGGCGGGTCGAGCTTCCCCTTGCCTGGCCGGGCATCGCCACCGCCATGGCGCTGACCTTTGCCCACACGCTTGGCGAGTTCGGGATCGTCCTGATGGTGGGCGGCGCGATTCCGGGCGAGACCCGCACCGCCGCCATCGCCATCTATGACCGGGTGCAGGCCTTCGACATGCAGGGCGCGGCGCGGATGTCGGCGGTGCTGCTGGCGATCGCGCTGGCGACGGTGATGGTCAGCTTCGCGCTGTCGCGGCGCCTGGGGCGGGGGGCGGGGGAATGACGCTGCGCGTTGCGCTGCAGGCGCGGGCGCCGGTGGCGCTGTCGCTGGAATTCTCGGTGGGCGCGGGCGAGATCCTGGCGCTGGTCGGCCCGTCGGGGGCGGGCAAGACCACCTGCCTGCGGATGATCGCGGGGCTTGCGCGCCCGGAGGCGGGCCGGATCGAGGCGGCCGGGCGGCTGTGGCTGGACACCGCGCGGGGGGTCTGCCTGCCGCCGCACCGGCGCGAGGTGGGGATGGTGTTCCAGCACTACGCCCTGTTTCCGCACATGAGCGCGGCAGGGAACGTGGCCGCGGCGATGGCCGGGCTGCCGGCGGCGGCGCGGCGGGCCGAGGCGCGCGCGCTTCTGGGGCTGGTGGGCCTGGACGGCCTGGCCGACCGCCGCCCGGGGCAGCTGTCGGGCGGGCAGCGCCAGCGCGTCGCCCTGGCCCGCGCCCTGGCGCGCCGGCCGCGGGTGCTCCTGCTCGACGAACCGTTCTCCGCGGTCGATGCCGCCACGCGCGCCCGGCTGCATGACGGGCTGATCGCGCTGCGCGCGCGGCTGGCGATGCCGGTGGTGCTGGTCACCCACGACATCGGCGAGGCCCAGCTTCTCGCCGACCGGATGGTGGTGCTGGATCAGGGGCGGGTGCTGGCCGGCGGCGACATCGCCGAGGTGATGGCCGATCCGGCCGCGCTGCGCCGGCTGGGCCTGCGCGAGCTGGCGGCGATGCTGCCGGCGACGGTGGAGGCACTTGAATCCGACGGCACCACCCGGCTGATGACCGCGGCGGGGGCGATCTGGCTGCCGGGGCTGGCCGGCGCGCCGGGGCAGCGGCTGCGAATCCGCATCCTGGCCCATGAGGTGATCCTGGCCCGCACCCGCCCCGAGGGCCTGTCGGCGCAGAACATCCTTCCCGGAACGGTGCGCGCGGTGATCGCCGGCGAGGGGCCCGGCGTGCTGGTGCGGGTGGCGGTCGGGCCCGGGGAGATCCTCGCCCGGATCACCCGCCGCGCCGCCGATGCGCTGGGCCTCGCCCCGGGGGTGGCGGTGCATGCGATCATCAAGTCGATGTCGGTGGCGCGCGAACATGTCGTCGCCGAAGCCCCCGGTGACGCCGCCTTCCACCCCCGCGGCGGAAACGCCCCGCCGCCGAACGATCCCGCCCGGCGGAAAACTTGACCTTGCCGCCGCGCTCCCCTAATTCGGGGGCGCTGCCGCTGGGGAATAGTTTAACGGTAGAACAGCGGACTCTGACTCCGTCGGTCCTGGTTCGAATCCAGGTTCCCCAGCCAGATCACCCCGGGCC
>RFGB01000065.1 GCA_003697125.1 Alphaproteobacteria bacterium | reverse complement strand
TGCCCGAGAGCGCCTCCTCCGCCCCCTCGGCGGCCCCCTCCCGCAGCCGCGCCAGGATGCGCCCCAGATCCTCGGCCAGCGCCGCCGCGTCCGGTGCATCGGCCGCGCCCCCGCCCAGCGCGCCGCGCAGCGCCTCCAGCCGGTCGAGCATCAGCCGCCGCTCGGTGGCCAGATCGGCCACCGCGTCGCGCAGATCGGCCTGAAGGCGTTCGCGCTCGGTCTCGTCCTGGAAGCTGGTCAGGGTGGATCCGTCGGGCAGCGGCGCGAAGCGCGCCTGCATGATGCGCCCGTCGCGCAGCAGCAGCCGCGCGCACCAGGGCGCGCGGGCGTCCTGGCCGGTGGCGAAGTCGTGCAGCCGCCGCCAGACCGGCCCGGGCTCGCAGGCCGCCGCCCAGTGTTCGATCAGCCGCGAGATGTGCGGCGGGGGCTGCATCTGGGCGGGATCGAGGCGCCAGACGCCATGGAAGGCGGTGTTGGCATGGGCCAGCATGCCGTCGGGGCGGAACAGGGCGACGGCGTCGGGCAGCTTGTTCAGCACCGCCTTCAGGGTCTCGATCTCGGCGCGATAGCGCCGCTCGAGCGTGATCGCCGAGGAGATGTCCTCGAACAGCAGCGCGATCGCCCCCTGCGGGTGGGGCCGGCCCGAGACATGCAGCGTCTGGCCCGAGGGCAGCACCCAGTCCTCCTCATAGGCGGCGGCTTCCGCGTCGCGCTCCAGCGCGGTCAGCCGGCTGCGCCAGGCGAGGAAGTCCGGCGGGTCGGGCATCTGCCGGTTCTCGCGCAGGCGTTCGAGGAACTGGCGCAGGGTTGGGCGCGAGGCGAGCCAGGCCGGGTCGAGCTTCAGGATGTCGGCGATCGCGGGGTTGAACAGGCCCAGCCGGCGGTTCTTGTCGAACACGGCAAGCCCGATGGGCAGATGGGCGAAGGTCTCGGTCAGCGTCTCGACGAAGCGGCGCAGCGCGGCCTCGGCGCGCACCGCCGCATCGATGCCCACCGCCACGCCGCCGATGCCGGCATCGCCCAGGTCGCGCTCGGTCACCTCGAACCACAGCGGATCCCCGCCCTGCCCGGGCAGGGACAGGCGGCGCGGCGCATCGGCCGCGCCGGTCCGGGCCGGGGTGCCGGGCTGGGCGAACAGGGCGGGCGGCCGCGCCTCCGGGTCGTGCGCGCCGGCCAGGCGGCGATAGGCGGCATTGGCCCAGACCACGCCCTTTCCGGGCAGGCTGCGCCACATCGGGACCGGGGCGGCATCGACGATCGCGGTCAGCAGGCGGTGTTCGGTCTCGACCCGCGCCAGCGCCGCCATCGCCGCCGCCTCCCGCGCCCGCGCGCCGGTCGCCTTGCGCAGGGTCAGCACGGTCAGCGCCCCCCGCGGCCGCCCGTCCAGTTCGAGATGCCGCCCCTCGGCGGTGGTGATCTCGATCCGGAACGGTTCGGCCCGCGCGAGCAGTTCCTCGAGCCGCCCGTCCAGTTCGCCGTCCTGGCGCGCAAGCCACCCCGACAGCGCCGCCAGCGTCGGCGCGGGCAGGTTCGCGGCGGCGAAGTCCCGCGCGGCACGGTTCAGCGGCTGCAGCGCCCCGCCGCGCAGCGCGAAGATCGGATCGGCGATCAGCTCCAGCGTCTCGTCCCCGGTCTCGCGCCGCTCCAGCCGCCGCATCAGCGCGATACCCCCCACCGCCCCGGCAAGGGCGGCCAGGGCGGCCGCGGCCGGCTCGGCCAGGGCCGCCACAATGCGGGCCAGGTCTTCCGGCAGGGCTGCGAGCCACCCCGCATCGGCCATGGGTGCGTCCTCCGGGCGCCGCCCGTCACCGGGCCGGCCGTCGGCCTGGGCTCGATCCGGGCGGATCGATCAACTGTGAGTAGAGTGGCCCCTCGATTAATTTTCCGTTAACCACATCTCCCGTCCCCGGCGCCTCGCTCAGAACCGCGGATTCTCGCCCAGCGGGCCGCGGAGCATGTCCGGCGGGGCCTCGATGTCGCCGCGCTTCCAGACCACCTCGGCGATCGCGCCGGGCGGGCGGGCGCGGGCGGGGTCGCCGGATTCCGCGCGGCGGGCCTGCCGGCCCGGTTCGGATCCGTTGGTGAAGGTGACCCTGGCGCCCGAGCGTTCCAGGAGCGTCTTGGCGATGAACAGCCCCAGGCCCATGCCCTCATAGCCCGGACGCTCGCCGCGGGCGCGCATCGCCTCGCCGCGCCGGCGCAGGAAGGGATCGCCCAGCCGGCCGAGCATGTCGGGCGGATAGCCCGGCCCGTCATCGCCCACCGCGACGCGCAGGCTGCGCGCGTCCCAGCCGATGTCGATCCAGACCCGGGCGGTGGCGAAATCGACCGCGTTCTGGATCAGGTTGCGCAGGCCGTGGATGATCTCGGGGCTGCGCAGCATCAGCGGCTGGCCGGGCGGCACCTCGCCCGCGGCGACCGGTTGGCCGCCGATGCGCAGGATCAGCGCGCGGCCGCGTTCGGCATGGGGTTCGGCCGCTTCGGCCACCACCGCCGAGACCGGGGCGGCGCGGATCTGCCGGTCATCGCGCCCCGCGCGGCCCAGGCTGCGCAGAATGTCGCGGCAGCGGTCGGCCTGGGTGCGGATCAGCTCCACATCCTCGCGCAGCTCGGCCCGCAGATCCGCGCGCCCCTCAAGCTCGCGCGCAAGCTCGGTCGCGGCCAGCTTGATCGTGGCCAGCGGCGTGCCCAGCTCGTGCGCGGTCGCGGCCACCAGACCGCCCAGCGCGGTCAGCCTCTGCTCGCGCGCGAGCGCGAGCTGGGTGGCGACCAGGGCCTGCGACATGCTGAAGGTCTCGTCGGCCACGCGCCGGGCATAGAGGGCGAGGAACACGATCCCGATCGCCAGCGCCGCCCATTTCCCGGCCAGATAGACCGGCGGCAGCACGAGCTGGCTGCCGTCCAAGAAGCGCAGCGGCACATGCACCCAGGCGATCAGGCTGATCAGCGCCAGCGCCGCGGCGGCCAGCAGCACCGTCGCGCGCAGCGTCAGCACCGTGGCCGAGATCGTCACCGGCGCCAGCACCAGCACGGCGAAGGGGTTGGCAAGCCCGCCGGTAAGCGCCAGCAGCAGCCCCAGCTGGATCAGGTCGAACAACAGCGTGAGCGCGCTCGCGCGCTCGGACAGCCGCTTGTTCTCGGGGTGGATGAAGGCCGCGACGATGTTGAACGCGGCCGAGGCCGCGATCACCGCCGCACAGGCGCCCAGCGGAAGCTCGATCCCCAGGGCCAGCTCGGCCACCGCCACCGCGCCGGTCTGGCCGAGCACCGCCAGCCAGCGCAGCAGGATCAGCGTGCGCAGCCGGATCCAGTCCGACCGCGCGGATCCGGTCAGCACCGACAGGCCCGCCTCGTTCATCCCCATGCCCGTAGCATGCCCGCATCCGCCCCGGAAGTCCGCCGCCGCCTGCGCCGATCTGCCCCCTTGCATCCGCCGCCCGCACCGGCAGAAACGCATGCCGAGGCTTGCGGAGAATCGCCATGACCCGTCGCACCGCCGTCATCGCCCTGGCCGCCGTCGCGCTTGCCGCCGCGCTGGGCGTCGTGGCCTGGCGACTGCAGGCCCCCGGCGGGGAGGATGCGCTGGACCGCTGCCGGACCACCGCGCTGGCCACCGGCGGGCAGAAGATCGGCGGCCCCTTCACGCTGATTGACGAGACCGGCGCCACCGTGACCGAGCGCGAGGTGATCGACGGGCTTGCCCTGATCTATTTCGGCTACACCTACTGCCCCGATGTCTGCCCGATGGATGCCGCGCGCAATGCCGAGGCGGTGGAGCGCCTGGCCGAGCAGGGGATCAGGGTGAAGCCGGTCTTCATCACCATCGACCCCGACCGCGACACCCCCGAGGTGCTGGCCGCCTTCACCGACCTGCTGCATCCCGACATGCTGGGCCTGACCGGCAGCCCCGAGGCGCTGAAGCGGGTGCGCGACGCCTACATGGTCTATGCGGCCAGGAGGGGCGAGGGCGAGGACTACCTGATGGACCACACGAGCTACAGCTATCTGATGCATCCCGACGCCGGGCTTCTGGACATCTATCGCCACGACACCACCGCCGAGGAGATCGTCACCGGCGTCGCCTGCTTCGCCCGCGCGCTGGGCGGGGCATAGGCCGGCCGGCGGGATTTGACTTGCCGCCTCATCCGCGCCAAATCCCGGGAATGACAATGACGCATGTCCGACAAGGCGGAGCTGCCATGACCGATGCGCCCCGGCCCGAGATCGCGCGCGATCCCTCGCTCGTGATCTGCGACGATGACGAGGCCTTCGCCCGCCGGCTGGGCCGGGCGATGGAGCGGCGCGGCTTCCGCCCCGAGATCGCGCTGAGCGTCGCCGAGGGGGTGCGCATCGCCCGGGAGTCGCCGCCCGCCTTCGCCGTGGTCGATCTGCGGCTTGAGGACGGCAACGGCCTTGACGTGGTCGAGGCGCTTCGCGAGGCGCGCCCCGACGCCCGCATCGTGGTGCTGACCGGCTATGGGGCGATCGCCACCGCCGTCGCCGCGGTGAAGATGGGCGCGATCGACTATCTGGCCAAGCCCGCCGATGCCGATGACGTGGTCGGCGCGCTTCTGGCCGGGGGCGAGACCCGGCCGCCCCCGCCCGAGAATCCGATGTCGGCCGATCGTGTGCGGTGGGAGCACATCCAGCGCGTCTTCGAGCTGTGCGACCGCAACGTGTCCGAGACCGCCCGGCGGCTGAACATGCACCGGCGCACCCTGCAGCGCATCCTGGCCAAGCGCTCGCCGAAATAGCGCCCGACCGCGGCCGGCTCAGTCCTCGACCACCCGCAGCCACTCCGCCTCGGGCGCGCGGTCGCTGTGCAGCCGGTTCACCGCCGCATCCGGGTCGGGATGGCCGATCGCGACCCCGCAGAACAGCATCAGCTCCTGCGGCGCGCCCAGGAAGCGGCGCACCGCGCGGTGATGCAGATACCACGCCTCCTGCGGGCAGGTGGCAAGCCCCGCCTCGACCGCCAGCAGCATCACCGTCTGCAGGTAGCCGCCCAGATCGGACCATTGCGGCGGTCCCATGCCGCGGTCGACGAAGACGAACGCCGCGGCCGGGGCGCCGAAGAAGTCCCAGTTGCGGGCGAACCAGCGCCGGCGCGCGGCGCGGTCCTCGCGCGGGATGCCCAGCAGGGCATACATCGCCTCGCCCACCGCGAAGCGGCGGCTGCGATAGGGTTCGCCAAGCCGCTCGGGATAGACGGCATATTCCGGCGGATCGGTGATGCCCTCGGCGATGCGCGGCGCCATCATGGCGCGAAAGCGCGCCATCGCCGGGCCGTTCAGCAGCCAGACATGCCACGGCTGCAGGTTTCCCCCCGACGGGGCCCGCGCCGCGCGGCGCAGGATCCCGGCCAGAAGCGGGGTCGGGACCGGATCGGGCAGGAAGGCGCGGATCGAGCTGCGCCGCGCGACGGCTTCGGATACGGTGGTCATGGGGCGTCTCCTCGACCCGGTGCTGTGCGCGAGGCGCCCGCGCGGGTCAAGTCCGGGCCGGCTTGCGGCCCGGCGCGGTTTCGGCCAAGCGGGTGCGGGGAGGATGCGGCATGGATCTGCGCGCCATCATCGCCGGTCTGGCGTTCGCCTTCATGTGGTCCAGCGCCTTCACCTCGGCGCGCATCGTGGTGGCGGCGGCGCCGCCGCTCGCGGCGCTGTCGGTGCGGTTCCTGATCTCGGGCCTGATCGCGGTGGCGATCGCGCGCTGGCTGGGCCAGCCGCTGCGGCTCGCCCGGCGCGAATGGGTGGCGGTGGCGCTGTTCGGCCTGTGCCAGAACGCCCTCTATCTGGGGTTGAACTTCGTGGCGATGCAATGGGTCGAGGCCAGCGTCGCGGCGATCGTCGCCAGCACGCTGCCGCTGTGGGTGGCCGCGGCCAGCCGGGTGATCTTCTCCGAACGGCTCTCCGCGCTGGGGATCGGCGGGCTGGTGGCCGGCTTTCTGGGCGTGGTGGTGATCATGTCCGGGCGCATGCAGTCGTCGGGCATCGACGCCCTGGGGCTGGGGCTGGTGGTGGCGGGGGTCCTGTCGCTGGCGGCGGCGACGCTGCTGTTGCGCGATTCCCTGCCGCGGCGCGACGCGATGATGGTGGTCGGGCTGCAGATGCTGGTGGGAAGCCTCTGCCTGGCGCCGCCGGCGCTGATCTTCGAGAGCTGGCAGGTGCGCTGGAGCGTGCCGCTCATCCTCGCCTTCGCCTATACCACGCTGGTGCCCGGGCTGCTGGCCACCCTGGTGTGGTTCTGGCTGGTCCGCCGGATCGGCCCGACCCGGGCCGCGACCTTCCATTTCCTGAACCCCTTCCTGGGCGTGGCGATCGCCGCCGCGATCCTGGGCGAGGCGCTGGGCCCGCGCGACCTGCTGGGCGCGGCGGTGGTGGCGGGTGGCATCCTGGCGGTGCAGATGGGGCGCCGGCCGCGGGCCGGCGGCTTGACAGCGCGCGCCGGGCTGGCCGAGGCTGAGGGCGCTGGATCCGGCGGGGGAGAGTCGAGGTGATCAGGGCGCCGGGCGGCCGGGCGGCGGCGTGGACCGCGACGGCGGGAAGGCTCGTCCCGGGCGCGATCATGCTGGGCGCGATCATGCTG
>RFGB01000064.1 GCA_003697125.1 Alphaproteobacteria bacterium | reverse complement strand
GGGGCTGGTGGGGGGCGTGGCGGCCCCGGCGATCCGCCGCGCGGGGCTGGCCTGGCTCGAGACGGCCCCGAGACCGAATGGCTGTCGCGGCGCATCGCCGCCGTGGTGGCGCGAGCGAACCGCGAGAACTTTGGCTTCGATCTGGAGGAATTCGCCGAGCGGATGCAGGTCGCCTGCTATGATGCCGCCGCGCAGGGGCATTTCGACTGGCACGCCGATATCGGCGAGGGGCCGGTGGCGCGCCGGCGCAAGCTGACCATGGTCGTGCAGCTGTCGGATCCGGCCGACTATGACGGCGGCCGGCTGCAGCTGCACACCGGCACCGGGCCGCGGCTGGCCGACACCGCGCCGGGCAGCGCCACGCTGTTCCCGGGCTTCCTTCTGCACCGCGTGACGCCGGTCACCCGCGGCCGGCGCCATTCGCTGACCGTCTGGGTGCACGGCCCGCCCTTCCGCTGAGCGCCCCGGCCGCGCGGCGCGGGCATCGCCGCGCAACCGGCAGCGGGGCCGCGGCGCGCCGCGGCCCCGGCCCGGTCAGCCGATCACGGCGCGATCGTCGCGCCTGATGGCGATGATCGCCGATCGCGGCCTGCGCCCCGCGCCATCGGGCCAGTCGCCGCCCGGATGCTGGATGCCGACGAACATGGTCCGCCGGTCGGCCGACCACATCAGCCCGGTCACCTCGCATCCCCGGGGTCCGGTCAGGAAGCGGGCGATCTCTCCCGTCACGGGATCGCCCGCCAGCATCTGGTTGTTGCCCTGGCCGGCGAAGTCGCCCTCGTTAGAATCCTCGCCATCGGTCTGGATCCAGATCAGCCCGGCGGAATCGATCACCATGCCATCGGGCGAATTGAACATGTTGCCCGCGGTGACGTTCGGCGATCCGGCATAGGGCGTGCCGGCATGCACGGCGGGATTGCCCGCCATGACGTAGAGGTCCCAGGCGAATCCCTCGGCGGCGTGGTCCTCGCCATCGGGCCGCCAGCGGACGATCTGGCCGTAATGGTTGACCTCGCGCGGGTTGGGGCCGCCCACCGGGGTGGGGTCGCCGCCGGCATTCGGCTTCACGCCGCGGTTCTTGTTGTTGGTCAGGCAGCAATAGGCCTCGACGGACACCGGGTTGACCGCGACCCATTCGGGGCGGTCCATGGTGGTGGCACCGACCTTCGAGGCGGCGATGCGGGTGAAGATGGCGATCTCGGCCGCGCTCATCCCGGTGGTCTCGGGGGTCAGCGCCAGCCAGCGCCCGGTGCCGTCATCCTCGAACCGCGCCGCATAGAGCGTGCCGTCGTCGAGCAGCGTGCCGGTGTCGCCGCCCGGCACATAGATGCCGTTCGAGACGTAGCGGTAGAGAAACTCGCCGCGTTCGTCATCGCCCATGTAGACCACGACCCGGCCGTCGGGCGCGATCGTGCAGGCGGCGTTCTCGTGCTTGAAGCGGCCCAGCGCGGTGCGCTTGACCGGGACCGAGTTCGGATCGGCCGGGTCGATCTCGACCACCCAGCCGTGGCGGTGCGGCTCGTTGGGATTGCGCGTGACGTCGAAGCGCGCATCCCATTTGTGATAGTCGTATCCCCAGCCGTCCTTGCCGATGCCATAGCGCTTGAAGCCCTCGGCATGGCTGGCCGGCAGTTCCCCGGTGGCGCCGAAATAGCCGTTGAAGTTCTCCTCGCAGGTCAGGAAGGTCCCCCAGGGGGTCTTGCCCGAACCGCAGTTGTTGAGCGTGCCCAGCACCCGCATGCCGGTCGGGTCGGCCTCGGTCCGCATCAGCGCATGGCCCGCCGCGGGACCCGAGATCGCCATGGGCGTGTTGTGGGTGATGCGCCGGTTGTAGGGGCTGTCGCGCACCACGCGCCAGCCGGTGGTGTCCTCGGCGATCTCGAAGATCGAGACGCCCTGCAGGTTCTGCAGCTTGCGCACGTCCTCGGCGCTGGCGGGCCGGCCCTCCTGCGCGTCGGGCAGGTTGACCTCCAGATTGGCGTATTCGTGGTTGACCGCCACGATCTGGCGGCCGCCGATCACGAACAGCTCCATGCCGTCGGTGTTCTCGCCGAACACGCGGTCGGAACCGGCGACCGGGCCGCCGTCGCGCACATCATAGCCGGCGGCGTCGGGGAACAGCGGGTCGCCCCAGCGCACCAGCACCTGCCAGCCGTAGCCCTCGGGCACATGCACGGCGAAGTCGGTGGCGATGGGGATCGGCGTGAAGGCGAAGCGGCCGCCCGCGGCCAGCGCGGTGGTGCCCTTCAGAAGGCCCGCGCCCATGGCCGCGGCGGCCGAGCCGAAGGCGAGCGCGCCGCCTAGGAAGCCGCGGCGCGAGACGGCGCGGTCCACCACCTCGTCGAAGTCGCAGCGCTCGGGCCGGGGAAAGTTCCGCTCGTCCCACTCGTCGGCGGAAAGACCATTGCGATGGATGCTCATCTGGCTGCCTCGATCAGCGGTTGCACGACCGGCCCGCGCCGGGCGGCGGGGCCGTCGGCGCACAACCTGCACCGGCGATGCAACGGTTCGGTGTCGGCTTGCCGACGGTTTCGTGACGCCGGCCCCGGCGGGCGGGGGGACTCAGCCCCTCACCGCCGCCAGCAGCTGTTCGACATGGGCCGGATCGGCGTCGGGGGTGATGCCGTGGCCGAGATTGAAGATGTGCGGTCCGCCGGCGAAGGCGTCGCGGATGCGCCGGGCCTCCTCGGCCAGCCGCGGCCCGCCCAGCACCATCAGCAGCGGATCGAGATTGCCCTGGATGCAGGCCCGGGGCTGCAGGGCGCGCGCCGCCCAGCCGGGATCGACGGCGGTATCCAGCGCGAGCCCCTCGACCCCGGTGCCATCGAGCCACGCGGCATAGCCCGCCCCCGCCCCGCGCGGGAAGCCGATCACCGGCACGCCGGGATGGCGGGCGCGCAGTTCGGTGACGATCCGCCGCGCGGGTTCGATGGCGTAGCGGGCGAAATGCGGCCCCGGCAGCGCCCCGGCCCAGGAATCGAACAGCTTGACCACCTCGGCCCCCGCCTCGATCTGGGCCGAGAGATAGGCGATCGTGGCCTGGGTGATGCGGTCGATCAGCGCCTCGAAGACCGCCGGATCGCCATACATCAGCCGCCGCGCCGGCGCCTGGTCGGGGGTGCCGCGCCCGGCGATCATGTAGGTCGCCACGGTCCATGGGGCGCCGGCGAAGCCGATCAGCGTCGTCCGGGCGGGCAGTTCGCGCCGCAGGATGCGGATTGTCTCGCAGACCGGGGCCAGACGTTCGGGCACCGCCTCGGCCGGGCGCAGCCGCGCCAGATCGGCCGGGCCGGTGACCGTGGACAGCCGCGGCCCCTCGCCGGTCTCGAACCACAGATCCGCCCCCAGCGCCATCGGCACGAGCAGGATGTCGGCGAACAGGATCGCCGCATCGAACCCGAAACGGCGGATCGGCTGCAGGGTCACCTCGGCGGCGAGGTCGGGCGTCAGGCACAGCTCGAGGAACCCCCCTGCCCTTGCCCGCGTCGCGCGGTATTCGGGCAGATAGCGCCCCGCCTGGCGCATCAGCCACACCGGCGGCGGATCCACGCGGATGCCGGCCAGCGCGCGCAGCACCGGCTTGCCGGACGGGTCGCGCGCGGCGGGTGCGGTCATGCCCCCTCTCCGCCCGGGGCGGCCCAGGCGTCAAGCGTGCCCGCCGCCGCGACCGCGCGCAGCAGGGGACCGAAGCGCCGGGGGTCGGCGGCCAGCTCGGCGGCCAGCGCCGCCGGGGCCAGCCAGCGCAGGCCGCCATCGCCGCCCGCGGGCAGGTCGGGGCTGGCCAGCTCGGCGCGGAACAGCTGCACCAGCCCGCGCTCTGCCGTCGCGCCGGGCACCGGATCGGCGCGATACCGCGCCCCCCCCGCCCGGCGCAGCGCAAGCCCGCCCAGCCCGAAGCTGCCGCGCATCAGCCGCGCCGCCGCCGTCGCGCCATGCTCGCCCCAGCGGGGCAGGACCGCGGGCAGGCTCCATGCCCCGCCACCCCCCGCCTCGGCCGCGCGCGTCAGCAGGATGCCCGCCGGCGAGGACAGCGCCACGGCGACGACGATCAGCTGCAGCCCCTCGCGCCGCGCGCGTTCCGGCGGCAGCGGCTGCAGCTGGCCCGAATCATCCACGGCGGCGATCTCGACCATCGTCGGGTTCAGCAAGCGGGGCGCGGGGCGGGAACGGGGCGCATCATCCCCCCTCATTGGCGCAAAGCCGCCGCCCCCTCAAGCCCCTTCGCATTGCGGCAAGCTGGCACCTTGCCCGGACGGCAGGCCCGCGCCACAATGGCGCGTGACCGGCCGGCGATCGGCCCGCAACCGTCCCGGGAGGGCTGAGCATGGATTTCGAGGCCATCTTCAGGGCCCAGCTCGACGCGCTGCGCGCCGAGGGCAACTATCGCATCTTCGCCAATCTCGCCCGGCGCTGCGGGGCATTCCCGCGCGCGGTGGATCACGGCGGGGACCGGGGCGAGATCACGGTCTGGTGCTCCAACGACTATTTGGGCATGGGCCAGCATCCGAAGGTGCTGGCGGCGATGCATGCGGCGCTGGACGAGTGCGGCGCCGGGGCGGGGGGCACGCGCAACATCTCGGGCACCAACCGCTATCACGTGGCCCTCGAGGCGGAGCTTGCCGACCTGCACGGCAAGGAGGCGGCGCTGCTGTTCACCTCGGGCTATGTGTCGAACTGGGCGACGCTGTCCACCCTGGGCAGCCGCCTGCCCGATGCGGTGATCCTGTCGGATGCGCTGAACCATGCCAGCATGATCGAGGGCATCCGCCACGCCCGCTGCGCCAAGAAGATCTGGCGCCACAACGACGTGGAGGATTTGGACCGCAATCTGTCGGAATGCCCGCCCGGATCGGCGAAGATCGTCGCCTTCGAAAGCGTCTATTCGATGGATGGCGACATCGCCCCGATCGCCGAGATCGTCGAGGTGGCCGAGCGCCACGGCGCGATGACCTATCTCGACGAGGTCCATGCCGTGGGCATGTACGGCCCCCGCGGCGGCGGCGTGGCCGAGGCGCTGGGCCTGAGCGACCGCATCACGATCATCGAGGGCACGCTGGGCAAGGCCTTCGGGGTGATCGGCGGCTACATCACCGGCTCGGCCGCGCTGTGCGACTTCATCCGCAGCTTCGCCAGCGGCTTCATCTTCACCACCGCCCTGCCGCCCCATGTCGCCGCCGGGGCGCTGGCATCGGTGCGCCACCTCAAGACCTCCTCGGCCGAACGCGAAGCCCACAGGGCCCGCGTCGCGCAGCTGCGCGCGCGGCTGGATGCGCTGGGCATCCCGCATCTGCGCAACCCCAGCCACATCATCCCCGTGATGATCAAGGATCCGGTCAAGTGCCGGCAGATCAGCGACATGCTGCTGCGCGACTGGGGCATCTATGTCCAGCCGATCAACTATCCCACCGTGGCGAAGGGGACCGAGCGGCTGCGCATCACCCCCACCCCCCTGCACAGCGATGCCGACATCGAGCATCTCGTGGGCGCGCTGTCCAGCCTGTGGTCGCGCTGCGCCCTGTCGCGGGCGGTGGCCTGACCGCCGCCCGGCGCGCAGCCGCGTCAACGGAAATTCACTTTACAGGCGGGGCCGGGGCCTTCACCATATCTCGTGCCGGCGGCCATGGCGGCCCCGACAAATGGACAGGCTCTCGGCGGCTTGCGGGGTGCCTCTGCAAGCGGCCCACAGGCAGAGGGAGCGGCAGGCATGGACCCCATCGAGCATGATCCCCTCCTCGAGGATGCGCATCCCATCGACATCGTGGAAAGTCTGGCCGAGGACAATGCGTGGGAATTCGACCGGGTCGGCGACAACCAGATCGCCATGACGGTCGCCGGGGCGTGGCGCAGCTATGCGCTGTCGCTGGCCTGGTCCGGGGGCGAGGAGATGCTGCGGCTGATCTGCGTCTTCGACCTGGATCCCCCCGCCGACCGCGAGGCGGAGCTCCTGCGCCTTGTCGATCTGGCCAATGACCGCATCTGGGGCGGCGCCTTCACCCTGTGGCGCGAGAAGGGGCAGATGGTGTTCCGCTACGGGCTGGTGCTGGCGGGGGGTGCGCGCCCCCTGCCCGCCCAGGTGGAGCGGATGATGCAGACCGCCCTTCTGGCCTGCGAGCGGTTCTACCCCGCCTTCCAGCTGGTCGCCTGGGGCGGGCAGGCGGCCGGGGATGCGCTTGGCATCGCCATCGCCGAGGCCTACGGTCGCGCCTGAACCCTGCCCGCGCCGGCGCGGGCCTTTGGGAGGAGGGACGCGCATGACCGGCATGGATGACGTGGCGCGCCGCGGCCTGGTGCTGCTGGGCTGTGGCCGCATGGGCGGGGCGATGCTGAACGGCTGGCTGAAGGGCGGCCTGCCGCCCGCCGCGGTCTGGGTGCTGGACCCCGCAGCCGGCCCGGCGCTCGCGGACCGCGGCGTGCGGGTCAATGCCGGCCTGCCGGAAGACCCTGCGGTCTGCGTGCTGGCGGTCAAGCCGCAGATCATGGAACAGGCCCTGCCCGCGGTCACCGCTCTGGGCGGGGGCGGCACGCTGGTCCTCTCGATCGCGGCGGGGGTGACGCTGGGGCGGCTGGGCGCGGCCTTCGGGCCGGGCACGCCGATCGTGCGCGCCATGCCGAACACGCCGGCCGCGATCGGCCAGGGCATCTCGGCACTGATCGGCAATGCCGAGGCGGGCGAGCCGGGGCTGGCGCTGGCCGAGACCCTGCTTGCGGTGATCGGCGAGACGGTGCGCCTGACCGAGGAAGGCCAGATGGACGCGGTGACCGCGGTCTCGGGCTCGGGGCCGGCCTATGTGTTCCACATGATCGAATGCCTCGCCAGGGCCGGAGAGGCCGAGGGGCTGCCCGGCCCTCTGGCGCTGAGGCTGGCGGTGGCGACCGTGGCCGGGGCGGGGGCGCTGGCCGCCCGCACCGGGCGCGACCCCGCCGAGCTGCGCGCCGAGGTCACCTCGCCCGGCGGGACCACCGCGGCGGGACTCGCCCATCTGATGGATGCCGAAACCGGCCTGTGCCCGCTGATCGGGCGCAGCGTTGCCGCGGCTGCGCCC